>JAKAWH010000005.1 GCA_021817065.1 Actinomycetes bacterium | reverse complement strand
TGCTCGGACGACCTCAGCCGGGGAGTCGGTGGCCCGAACCCGCACAAAGATGTGTAGGTGGTCGGGCATAACCTCGCTGGCGACTATCTCCCAGCCGTGGTCGTCTGCGATCTCCTCGAGTAGCCCGTTCAACCGGACTGCGACCCGCTCGCCGAGCAGCCGCTTGCGGTATTTCGGACACCACACCACGTGTAGGCCGAGAGATGTGACGCCTCCGGAGGAGCGACGAAACCGGGCAGTAGACATTGCTCAATCACTATACGGGAGAGCTGTGACATCCGACCGAGATGTCGGGCTTACGGCCCGAGCCCCGATTCCCCTGACGGCTTCAAGCCCCAGTCCCCTCGGGGCGGATTGATGGAGGCGAAGAAATCCCAATGCGCTTGGGCAAAGAGCTTGCCCGAGGTCACCGCGCCCACAGCAGCCAGGGCGAACTGGCCGAGGCTGATCTGCCCACTGCAGCCGGTGACCACAACGCAGGAGATTGCGACAAGAGCAAACACCAGGACGTCGGACGCGTCGAACCGGTAGGTGCCCGACAATCCAAGTGGTCCGGCGACCAAGAGCACCGAAGCGGAGATCACCGCCCCGGCGCGCACCGACACGACCCGCGGTTCCCGAGCTGCGGAACGAGGAATCCGGCGCACCTCGCTGATCGTCTTCCAGCTAGAAGCTGCGGCGTCCACAATGCGGCCCACCTGGGGGCACCTCGCGAGCAACACCGCGATGATGACTGCGATGTACATCGCGTCGGTGATCGGCGACCCGGAGTACGCGTAGGTGATCGACTGCCCCACCATTCCGAGGAGGAGGCCCGCCAGGACCGCCACCCGGAGGTCCGAGAAGTCGGCGATGACTGCCACCGCGAGTGACTTGTAGAGGAGGGTCGGCCCCACCACCGTGCCACCGGCGATTACACCGGTCATAGGAGCGTGAAGCACAGTGGCTATGCCGGCGATGACGGCAGCGATCACCCAGGCGAGCGTTGACACCTTCTTCACCGGAATTCCGAGCAGTGCAGCTCGGGGAGCGTTCTCCGCCGCCGCCCGGAGAGCGATGCCGTAGGCGCTTCGGTGGAGGAACACCTCCAGGGCGATCAGGGTCGCCACCGCCACAACTGCCAGGAGGATTGCGTTGCCGTCGAAGGTCGCGCCGCCGATCACGAAAGTGAAGTCCGAAAGCGGGGTTCGCAGCCCGCCTGACGCGGGGATGGTCCCGAAATGCCTGGCAACCTCGATCTCGCCGAACGCGACGAACTGGGCCATCCCGATGGTGGCGACGGAGAGGATGAGCCGGCTCGATCGCGCGAACCGGCGCGCCAGGAAGCGCTCCATCACGAACCCCGCGGCCCCCGCGGAGGTGATCCCGGCGAGGAGGGAGGCGAACCAGGGAAGGTGTTCGCCCTGTAGATTCTGGAAAACAATGGCGCCGAACACCCCGAACTCCGCGACCGCGAAGTTGATGATCCGGTTGGCCTTGTATACAAGGATGAGCGCGATGGCCAGCAGCGCGTAGGTCAGCCCCACCAGGCAGCCGAAGACGAGCTCACCCTGGGGCACCCGATGAGGGAAAAGATGTGTGTCGGTGACTTCGAGAGCGGCGAACGCTCCGGCGACCACTGCCGCCTGGTGTGCCAGCCGGCTGCCATCGGTGCGGTAGGTATAGCCCCGGATCAGTCTCCTCACCGAGCCGGGCTGCAACATGGTCGGTCCCGCAAAGCGACCCAGTTCATGCGGGGATCCCTTCCTCCTGCATTCATGGAGGGAGCTTAGAACGGGCCCGGCGAGCGCGCAGAAGCTTACGCAGGGCGTTCCCTTGGGGAGGACGCCTCCGCCGACCGTGGCTTACTCCTGGTTGTCGACCAACTGGATGCGCACGGCGAAAGAATGCGGCCTAGGCGTGGACACCCCAACCTCCCAATAATTACCATCATCACCGGCATGCTGGGCGAGCACCTCCCTCCCGGGAGCGTGGGGCACCGGGAATTCTCCTGAAACCTTCCACCCGTGGCGAGCAAGGGATCCTTTGTAAAAAGCAAGGATTTCTGCGGACCCAAGAGAGCTGGAGAAGGTAACCGCTCTGTCATAGGAGCCGGCATTTCCGTCGAAGCTCTTACGCTCGACCACCTCGGAGCCGGCCGGGATCTCGAGAGCGGCCAGGACGTTGGAAGGTGGCTCGCCACCGGCGTCCAGCGGGCCGAAGGAGGTGGCAATGGGCTGTCCGGGAACCGATTGGGCTCTCCCCGACGCGGCTGCAGCACGGTCGTTGGCCCCCCGGCTATGAGAGGCGGCGAAGATCATCGGAACGAACTGGGCCGACGCGGCCAGAGCGGCCGTTATGGCCATAGCGGCAACGATCCATTTCCGGGAACGGGCGGAAGCGGGGATCCCGCCTGCGCTAATCATGTGAACTCATCCTACGGCTAGCATTAGGAGTTCCTGGCGGCGTGGCCGAGTGGCTCAGGCGAGGGTCTGCAAAACCCTTCACAGCGGTTCGATTCCGCTCGCCGCCTCAAGGCTCTATCGGTGACCGGTCCCGGTCGCCGGCCGATCCCCGGGCCCGGTGGCAGTGCTGAACGGGTTCCCCGCCCGGAGGCAACGCTGAGCGGGCAGTGCTGAACGGGTTCCCCGCCCGAGAGCCCGAGCCCGAAAGATTCTCGACCAGTAAGCCAGCGAGTGCCGTGGCCGAGCAAGTACACTTCGCCGGAATAGTGGTTGATCGAGGGAGAGGTTCGAAGGTCCCGGGACAGCGATGAGATGGGTGACGAGGTTCATTCCCGCGGTCGCGGCTCTTCTGGTGCTGGTTGTGGGCAGCATGGTGATCGTCTCCCACGCCCAATCGAGTGATCTGAACTCGTCGCTTGGGTCCAGTTCGGGCGGGGGCGGCACCCCCGTACTGGTGACCAAGGACAACTTCGTCAACGACGCGAACCAGATCTGTCTCAACATGGCCAGCCAGCTCACGGCTAGCTCCCAGCAATTTACCCAGCAGATCAAGGCTGTGTCCCAAGGGGTGGCTGCGAATCAGAACCAGGCCGCCACCACCCCCCTCTTCGGGACCACCACCACTGAACCCACCGCCTCGGGCTCCTCGTCGGCGCTGGGAGGAGGGGCGGGGTCGACGACGACCGCCGCGCCCGCGCCGTCGGGAAGTTACGACAAGTCCGAGGTGCAGCAGAACCCCCTTGCCGTGGTTAACCAGCTCCTCAACGAGTACATGGACCAGCTCGACGCCGTCGTCGGCATGCAGAACGACCTCCTCGACGAGTTGGAGAACCTCTCAGAGCCTCCGCTCGACCAGCCTCTCCTCCAGCAGACTTGGGTGTCGATGACCGAAGCGATGGTTGCTCAGAACCAGGCGGACGTGGTGCTCGAGAACATTCTCTCCGACTACTACACCGCGGGATTCATGGTGGTAACCGGCAAAGAGCCCGACCTCGCAACTGCGCAGCAGAGTACGTTCCTGGCGGATGCATTGTACCAGGACCTGGTCGAATTGGAGGGAATGACTTCCCAAGGGAACGTGCAGCAGTTCCCGGGGAACCCTCAACCGGGGACCTTGGAGGCCAATCTCCAGGCCATCTCGGGCCCGGTTAATACAGCTCTGGGTGCGTACGGGCTCAATGATTGCGAGTTTGCAGGGATCCAGTTCCAGAACTACCAGAAACTCTCGGCTGAAATCCCTTATATTGCCAATGATTACCTGGTTGCCTACGACAGCCAGTCGAACTCCAACCAGGCGATCTCCCTCGCTAACGTTCTCAACAGCTTGCCGGCACCTCTCGGAGTGAACCTGGTGGGAAATGGTGCTGGCTCCACGCCGGCCGCAGCGACTGGTTGAACTGGAGGTACTCCTGCCGGCCTATGGGTGCGATCAAGAGCGTCAGCCGATCGCCAGCATTTCGGCGAGCGCCGGCGGGTCATGGAAGGTGGCGTATCCGTAGCGCTCCTTCAGCCACTCCTCGTTCGCCTGGTGGAGGGAATCGCCCGGCAGGAATCGATTGAGGTGAACCGCAAGCGAGGGATTCCCCGGGCTATCGCCTAACCGAGCCCCGAGTGCGCGGGTGGCGGACCGAACGTCGTGGATCGAGCCCAAACCGGCGTGTGTCACTAGGACAACCCGGTCGGGGGAGAGCGCGGCGATGAGATCGCAGGTGTCCCCGTCGGCTGCCAGGGGAGAGCAGCAACCCCCGGCACCTTCTACCAGGCCGATGTCGAGGCCATCGGGCCAGCTCACCTCCGCGGCGAGATCGGCGATCGTGAAGACCGGACTCCCCAGGGCCTCGGCAGCCATTGGGGGGGCCAGGGGAACTCGGTAGGTGCGGTTGGGAAGGCAGACGGCATTCGGATCCTCGCCCGATGCTCCTGCCAGCGCGTCGGCGTCGGTAACCCGTTCTTCCGGGTCGATCGACTGGACCGGCTTGCGTGCGGCCACCCGGAATCCCCGCCCACGCAGGTATTGGAGAAGCTCGGTGGCCACCCAGGTCTTCCCGATGCCTGTACCGGTACCGGTGATCACCACCAGCTTTTCGGGCCGGCTCACCCTTCGGTCCGGGAGCACACTGGACCGGAGTCGCCGGATTCGCAGTGGTGTCGGGTCGAGCTCACCGGAGCAGAAGGCCGGCGTTCCGGAGCGCTGTCAATAGACCCTGGACCTGCCCGGATGTGTGATCGGCGGACAGGGATACCCGCAGGCGGGAAGTGCCGTCGGGAACCGTGGGAGGGCGGATCGCCGGGACCAGGAAACCTCGGTCGAGCAGATTTGCCGCGGCCCGGAGGGCGTCGTCCTCGTTCCCCACCACCAGAGGGACGATAGGGGAAGGGTGGCCCGGTGCCAGGGTTGCGACGTGGTCGGCAAGCCGCGAGAGCAGCTCGTCGCCAGCAGATGAGCCGAGTACACCCAGGGCGGCGAGAGCGGCGGCGGCGTCCGGCGGGGACAGGGCGGTGGTGAAGATGTACGAGCGGGCGGTGTTGACGATCAGGTCGGCAATCGGCGCCGAGCAGGCTACGAACCCGCCTAGAGAGCCCAGGGTCTTCGAGAGGGTGCCTACCCGAACGACGAGCCCCGCGGATACAGCTTCTGCCATGATGCTGCCGTTGCCGAGCACGTCGTGGGCTTCGTCGACGACGAGCAGCGCACCGAATCGCTCTGCGAGTCGAACAAGTCCGGGCAGGTCGGCGGCATCCCCATCCATCGAAAAGACCGCATCGGAGACGATCAGGGACCGTCCCCCGGACGCGTGGGCGAGCAGTTTGGCGAGCTGCTCGGTGTCACGGTGCGGATAGATGGTTGTCGGCGCCCGGGCCAGGCGGCAACCGTCGATGATGGAAGCGTGGTTCAGCTCGTCGGAGAATATTCCTGTTTCCCGATTGGCGAGGGCGGTGAGCACACCGAGGTTGGCGGCGAAGCCAGACGGGAAGACCACGCAGCGCTCTGTACCCTTCCACCGGGCGAGTGCCTCTTCCAGCATGGTGTGTACCGGTCGTGATCCGACCACCAAGCGCGAAGAGCCCGCCCCGGCACCCCAGCGCCCGAGGGCCGCCCGTGCCGCGTCGACAACCTCCGGGTGGTGGCTTAGCCCGAGGTAGTCGTTGGAAGCGAAGGAGACCACCTGTGTTCCGTCGATCAGTCCGGTGTGGCCGAGCGCGTCGAAATCGCGCACGGTTCGCCATCTTCCAGCCCCGGCTATCGAGGAAAGGCGACTTTCCACCCACTCGCCCCACCCGCCGGGAGCGACCAGCGCGTTTCCGAGCGGGCTCATTGGCGCACGGGCTCCTTTTCCCGATGGAACTCCCGATGGAGCGACGGTCCCATTGACAGCGACGCTAACCCGTACGATGGCGCGGTGTTGTCCGATGCGGATCAGGCGCTCTGGCGATCTCGGTGAAGCTCGAAGGATCCTGGTCTTCGGCAACGGCAGCTATCGGTGGCGCGCTGGGACGCCTCCGCCGTCCGGGCTCTCCTTTCGAACGGCTGCTCTCGACTCAGGTCCTCATGCTCGCCGGCGACGCGATGGTGGCCATCGCCCTGGCGGGATCGCTCTTCTTCGATATCTCGCCCCATGCGGCGGCACCCCACGTCCTGCTCGGCTTGACCCTGACCTTCGTGCCCTTCGTTGTGATCGCGCCGGCGATCGGCCCCCTTCTCGATTCGATCGCTGGTATGCGCAAAGGGCTGGTCCTGGTGTCCGCTCTGGGGCGAGTGGCGCTGTGCATCCTGATGGCGGGCGACTTGAAAAGCCTGCTCCTCTTCCCAGAATCCTTCGGGCTCCTGGTCCTGTCCAAGGTGTACGGGGTGTCGCGCCAGTCCCTCGTGCCGGAGGTGGTGGGCGAAGGGGTTGGAGGCGAGGAGCGTTTCGTGCATGCCAACGCGACCCTCAATTTTCACGGGGCGGTCGCGGGTTTCGTCGGATCAGCTATTGCGGTGGCGGTGTGGAAGACGCCCGGTCTCGGGTCCCCCTGGGTGCTCCGGACGGACGCGGTCGTGTTCGCGGTGGCTGCCCTCTACGCGCTCCGGCTTCCTCGTGCGGGGGCGCGGCCGGAGCGTGCGGGGCTGGGCCGGCCGGGGCTAGCGAGCGGGGGCGGGGAGGATTGGACGCCGGTGATACGGGGAAGCTCCGAGCGGGCGGGCGCGGGGCGGACAAGCGGCGAGGTCGCGACAGACCCTTTCGGGACAGTCCCGGTGGCGCCGCCCCCCCCGATCGGCCCCCCCCAAGGGGCTGGCGGAGAAATCGGGACCGAAGAGCTCGGCGCGGAGGTGAGTGTTAGCCACCGAGGGTTGAGGAACAAGATCGTCAAGCAGAAAATGGCCGGGCTTTTCGCGGCTGCCTCGGCGATGGCGGTTCTACGGGCCGAAGTGGGCTTCCTAGAGTTCCTCCTGATCTTCACATTGCGCCGGCAGCACTATGCCCTGATCTGGTTCGGGATAGTGCTTACCGGCTTGACCGCTGGCTCGGTGCTGGCCAACGCGCTCGCTCCTCGAGTACGAACCCGGCTGCCGGAGGAGAAGACGGTGGCCGCCGCCTTGGCTGTGGTGTGCGTGATGAGCGCTCTGGCGGGCTGGAGCGGGGGGATGCTGTTGCAGGCGCTTCTCATGTGTGTCACTGGATTCTCCACCGGGGTCGCAAAAGTGTCCTTCGACGCCCTGGTCCAGCGCGATACCCCAACTCGCAGGCGAGGGACCGCCTTCGCCCGCTTCGAGACCCGTTTCCAGCTCGTATGGGTGATGGGGGCGGTAATCCCGGTGGCCTTCACTTTTCCGGTCCGGTGGGGCGATGCAGCAATGGCGGTGGCAGCATCCGTGGCCACGGTGGCCTACTTGAGCCGATGGCGGGCAGTCACCCGCCGGGCGCGCCGGTGAAAGTACGCTGCAAACAGTGGCTTGGTCGATCGAGCCTTTCTGCGCGTCCTTGACCTCGCGGGCTCCTGCGACGGTTACCGCCTACCGGGACGATGTCCGCGCGTTCGCCGCCTGGGCGGAGCGCCTGGGGAAGGCGGGACCGGGGGAGGTCGGCAGGATGGACCTGCGACGGTACCTGGCATATCTAGGCACCCGGGGAATGTCGCGGCGCACCATCTCCCGAAAGGCGGCGGCGCTTCGGCGCTATTTCGGTTGGCTGTCCCATCGTGGCCACATTGGCGTCGATCCCTCCCAGGGGCTGTGTGCGCCGGCCGGAGAAGGGCGGCTACCTCGCGTCCTGTCGGACGAGGAGGTGCGGGTGCTCCTTGACGATCCACCGGCTCGAGCGGCTTCCGGGGTGGATGCCGCCAGGGACCTGCGCGACCAGGCAGTTGTCGAGCTTCTCTACGGGGGAGGACTTCGAGTGGCCGAGCTCTGTGGCCTCACCGTGGCGGATGTGGACGTGCGAGCCTGTACGGTGACCGTCTGGGGAAAGGGCTCCAAGCAGCGCACCGTCCCGGTAAACCGGCTCTGCCTGGAATCGGTTCGCCGATGGGCGAAGGAGGGACGCCCGCAGGTTCGCGGTGAAGGGGAGTGGCTCTTCTTCAATGGGCGGGGGAATCGTCTCACCCCCCGCGACGTTCGCAGGATCCTCGATCGGCGGTCGCTCCATCCGACCCATCCCCATGCGCTGCGCCACACCTTCGCCACCCACCTTCTCGATGGGGGGGCGGACCTTCGGGCGGTCCAGGAGCTCTTGGGCCACGCCAACCTCCGTACCACCCAGGTGTACACCCACGTCTCCAAGGAACGGCTCCGCGCGGTGTATTCCGACACCCACCCTCGCGCCAGGTGAGGAGGGGAGCCGGGAGCTGGGGATTTACCTCTTCCGGCGAACGGCGAGCCTTGACGGCGTTTTGAGGGTGCCGAGTAGGTACGTGCCTTCGCCGGGTGGCTGCCCAGCCTCGCCATGCTCTCCAGCACGCCGAGTCGCGAGTACGGTGACAGGTGGTGAATACGATGGGCGAGTACGGCCGAGACGGGCCGGGACATGACCATGTGGAGGTTGGCAACGGCGAGGACACCGTGGTCAAGGACCTGTGGGCACAGTACAAGTCGACGGGTGACCGGAGCATCCGTGACAAGCTGATCGTCTTCTACGCCCCGTTGGTCAAGCATGTCGCAGGCCGGGTGTCCACCGGCCTTCCCCGCAACATCGAGCAGGCCGACCTGGTCAGTTACGGGATGTTCGGCCTCATGGATGCCATCGAGAAATTCGATCCGTCCCGGAATATCCGATTCGAGACCTACGCGATCACCCGCATCAAGGGCACCATCATCGACGAGCTCCGAGCGATCGACTGGGTGCCCCGTTCGGTGCGTGCCAAGGCTCGTGCGGTCGAGAACGCCATTGCCTCTCTGGAATCGACACTGCTGCGATCCCCGACCGACGGCGAGATCGCCGAGCACATGGGCATTTCGGAGAAGGACCTCCACGACATCCTCAGCCAGGTCTCGTTCATCGGCTTGGTCGCTCTCGACGAGGTGCTTCCTGGCAGTGGCGACCGGGGAAGTGTCACCACCATCGGCGACACAGTTCCCGACAAGGGGTCGGGCCCCATGGCCGCCTACGAGGTGGAAGAGATGCGGCAAATTCTCGCCGAAGCGGTGAGCCGCCTTTCCGATAGGGAGAAGAAGGTACTGACCCTCTACTACTACGAGGGCCTGACGCTGGCGGAGATCGGCCAGATTCTGGGTGTGACCGAGAGCCGGGTGTGCCAGATCCACACCAAGGCGGTCCTCCAGCTCCGTTCCCGCATGGCCCGGGTCCGGGCGGATTGATCGGCGGGCCCACCAAGCCCGGGGAGGCGGTCTCTTCGCGGACAGGATAGAGTGAGGGTGCCCGGGCCGCTGACCGTATGTGGTCAGATTGGTCCCTGGCAGTGAACGACCAGCTCACGTCGTCTCCCACGGTCGCCCACGCAGGCACATCCGTCTCGGGGCGCGGCGGCGCGGGCTCTGACAACCGATGGGAAGGAAGCAGGCAAGGCCATGGCCGTCGTGACGATGAAGCAGCTCTTGGAGTCGGGGGTCCATTTCGGGCACCAGACCCGCCGGTGGAACCCAAAGATGCGCCGGTACATCTTCGGGGAACGAAATGGCATCTACATCATCGACCTGCAGAAGACCCTGTCGTTGCTGGACGATGCATACCGGTTCGTCCGGGACACCGTCTCCCGCGGAGGCACGATCCTCTTCGTGGGAACCAAGAAGCAAGCCCAGGACGCCATCCGCAGCTATGCGGAGAAGACAGGTATGCCGTACGTGAATCAGCGGTGGCTTGGCGGAATGCTGACCAACTTCACAACCATTTCCTCCCGGGTCGGCAAGCTGGTCGAGCTGGAGAGGATGCGGGACGGCGGGCAGTTCGACGTGATGCCGAAGAAGGAAGCTCTGATGCACCGGCGGGAGCTGGACAAGCTGGATCGTAATCTGGGTGGACTCAAGGGCATGACCCGCCTACCCGATGCCATCTTCGTCATCGACACCAAGAAGGAGCACATCGCGGTCACCGAGGCGAACAAGCTGGGCTTGCCGGTGGTGGCGATCGTGGACACCAACTGCGACCCGGACGTCATCGACTTCAAGATCCCCGGCAACGACGACGCGATTCGAGCAGGGGCCCTCATCTGCCGGGTGATCGCCGACGCGGTGATCGAAGGCCAGTTCATGGCGACCTCTATTTCCGCGGGGTTGGCCGAGGCCGAGGCCGCAGCCGCTGGCTCGAAGGCGAGTGAGGCGAGTAAGGCGAGTGAGGCGAGTAAGGCGAGTAAGGCGAGTAAGGCGAGTGAGGCGAGTATCGGAGAGGCTCCTCCGGCGAGCAGCCCGGCTCCTGTGGACGATTCGCCCAGCAGCCTCGAGGAGCCGCCCGTGGACGGAGGTGCCGCGCCCGGAACTTTTTCACCGCCCGGCGGCTCACTTGACGTTCCTGCTAGCAACGGCATGACGGTGGAGGCGGACGGCCCGGGCGGCGGGGTCAGGAGCCTGCCCGATTCTCAGGAGATGGAGTGACGATGGATTTCACTGCAAAGGACGTCCAAGCTCTGCGCCAAGCGACCGGAGCGGGGATGATGGACGCCAAGAAGGCTCTGGAGGCCACCAAGGGCGACAGGGACGATGCTGCTAAGTGGCTTAGGGAACGCGGCCTTGCCGGCGTGGCCAAGCGCATAGATCGGGAGGCGAGCCAGGGTGCGGTCGCTCTGTGCAAGGTGGACGGTTCAGCTGCAGTCGTCGAGCTGAAGTGCGAAACAGACTTCGTAGCCAAGTCGGAAGGTTTCGTGAACCTGGTGGGAGACCTGGCTGAAGCGGTTGCCTCGGGGGGTGAGACGGCGCTCGAGAGCTTCAAAGATCAGATCGATGACCTTGCCGTGACCCTCAAGGAGAACATCCAGTTGGGCAGGGTGAGCAGATTCGGTGCCGAGCCGGGACATGTCATCGGTGACTACCTCCACGTCCAGAACGAGAGGGGGGTCAACGGGGTCCTTGTGGAGATGGAGGGAGGCACCGACGAACTCGCTCACGACATCGCTGTGCATGTCGCCTTCGCCCGGCCCGACTACCTGTGCCGGGAGGAGGTCCCCGCCGAGGTGATCGCCGAGGAGCGGGCCACCCTGGAGAACTTGAGTCGCAACGAGGGCAAACCTGAAGCAGCTCTTCCGAAGATCGTCGAGGGGAGGCTGTCCGGCTGGTACAAGGAGCACTGCCTGCTGGAGCAACCGTATGTCAAGGACGAGAAGCAGAACATCGGCTCTTTGGTGGGCTCAGCGCGGATCGTGCGGTTTGCCCAGGTCATCGTCGGAACCTGACCGTTCGATGGCTCAACCGGTGGCAGCAGCGTCCGGATCGCCGGCCGTGGCCGGCGAGGAGTTGCTCGACGCACTCGGCCCGGTTAAACCACGGTGGCGGCGGGTAGTGCTCAAGATGTCGGGCGAAGCCCTGGGCGTTACCACGTCCTCGGAAGCCATTTCGGGAGACACCGTCGAGCGGATCGCCCAAGAAGTGACGGTCGCCCGCGAACGCTTCGGGTCGGAGCTCGCCATCGTAGTCGGGGGAGGGAACATCTGGCGCGGAACCATCGGGGTGGGTGCTGGCATGGACAGGGCCACCTCGGACTACATGGGGATGCTGGCGACGGTAATCAACTCTCTTGCTCTCCAGGATGCTATCGAGCGGCACGGGCAGCCCACCAGGGTGCTCACCGCGATCGCCATGGCCGAGATCGCGGAGCCCTACATCCGCCGCCGCGCCATCCGCCACTTGGAGAAGGGCAGGGTGGTCATCTTCGCTGCAGGCATGGGCAACCCGTACTTCACGACCGACACCTCAGCCGCACTCCGGGCAGCCGAGATCGAGGCGGAGGTCCTCCTCAAGGGAACCCATTCGGGCGTTGACGGCGTCTATTCGGCTGATCCCCGTCTCGATCCGGACGCGACCCGCTTCGACGAGCTGAGTTTCTCCGAGGTCGTGATGAAGGACCTGCGGGCGATGGACATGACTGCCATCACCTTCTGCAAGGACAACAACCTTCCCATCCTCGTTTTCGATCTGATGGTGGAGGGCAACATTCTGAGCGCTATTTCGACCGGTTCGATAGGGACGCTGATCCGATGAGCGATGCCGAATTGGTGGCACTGGCTCTCGATGAAGCCGGCGAGCGGATGTCCAAGGCGGTCTCCCATACCGAGGAGAGCTTTTCCGAGATCCGCACCGGGCGCGCGTCACCGGTCCTGGTGGCCAAGCTGAAGGTGGACTACTCGGGATACGAGGTTCCACTTCAGCAATTGGCTGGTTTCAGCGTGCCCGATGCCCGCTTGCTCGTGATCACGCCCTACGACAAGGGATCCATCAAGGCGATCGAACGGGCACTGGAGAAGTCGGAGATCGGTATCACTCCTTCCAATGACGGGACGGTTATCCGCCTGGCTTTTCCACCGCTGAACGAGGAGCGACGCCGTGAGCTGGTCAAGATCGTGCGCCACCGGGCGGAAGAAGGCCGGGTGGCGGTCCGCAATGTCAGGCGGCAGGCGCGAGACGACCTCAAGGACTTGGAAAAGGGCGGGGAGATTTCCTCGGACGAGCTCGACAGGGCCGAGAAGGAACTGGAGAAGCTCACCCACGAACGCGTCGCCGAAGTGGACAAGGCGCTCGCCCATAAGGAGCAGGAACTGCTCGAGGTCTGAGGCGACCCGAGCCCCGGTCCCCGGAGAAGATGATGGACTCTTACGACCAGACCAACGAAACACCAGTTCCGGACCCGGAGATTGCCGGGTCCCTCGAGCCGGTCGAGGAAGAGAGCCGGCCGACAGAAGGCGTCCGGATCATCGGTGCCACCGAGGCGGGCTCCCTGGTGGGCGGTATGGCGAGCGGCGAGAACGGTGTCGAAGCCGAGGAGCCGATCGGTCCGGCGACGGATTTCCCGATGCCCCATTGGACCGAGCCGGCTACCGGAGAGGTTCCATCGGTCCTGCGTTCTCCCGACCCCGAGGGGTTCGCCAGCGTTTCCGGTCCGGTCTGGAGCGACGACAAGACCGGATGGCAGGATGATGATTTCGACCACTCGATGCTCGCCGCTGATAGCGGCGACGAGGGTGCTCTTGAGGAGTCGGTTCCGTCCCCGCAGGCTCTTTTCTCGTTCGAGGACATCGGCGACACCGGTGCACCCATCTTGAGGTCGGGAACGTTCGGAGAAGCACCGGGCGGCGACGCGAACGCGGAAGGGCCAGGGGCGTGGGGGCAGGGCGCTTTCGACCACGCAGACGACGGCTTCGCATTCTCGCGGGCAACTGCCGCAGACCGCACTCCTGTAGTGGACGAGGATCCCGACTCCGGCCCGCTGCCGGGTCTTCCGGGTGTGGGGAGCGTCATGGGGGAGCGCCGGACCGTCAGGATCGGATCGACTTCCACGGCTGCTCCGGGCCCCGGCCCTTCTCTAGGGGCAGGATCCCCGCCGCGCACCGAGCATCGTCGCCGGGGCGACCGGAACGTCGGGGTCGCCATCGCGGTCGGGCTTGCCATCGGTGCAGTGATAGTGATCCTCTTCCTCTTCGGATCGGCTTCGGCGCTCCTCGTTGCCACCTTGGCGGTTACCCTCGCCATAGCCGAGTACTTCGCGGTTATGAGAAGGGCCGGATACCAACCCGCCAGCCTGCTGGGCCTGGTCGGCACGGTGTGCCTCATGGTGGCCGCGTACGAGAAGGGGGAGGCGGCAGTCACCGTGGTTGTGGCCATCGTAGTGGTGCTCACGCTGCTCTGGTATCTCTGGGGAGTCGACGGCGACCGTCCTGCGAGCGGAGCCGCTGTCACCCTCCTCGGGTTCATGTGGGTAAGTTTCCTGGGCTCGTTTGCCGCTCTACTCCTCAGTCCGGCGATCCATCCGCAGCGGCACGGGGTTGCGCTCCTATTCGGAGCCATCGTCGCAACGGTCGCCTATGATGTCGCCGCCTACGCGATCGGGGCGAAGATGGGCTCGCACCCCCTTGCTCCCCGGATCAGTCCCAACAAGACCTGGGAGGGTCTTGGCGGAGGCATGGTATCGGCGATCCTGGTTTCGACGATATTTATCAGCCATCTTCACCCGTGGTCGATCAAGCGGGCTCTTGCATTGGGAGTCGTGGTCGCGGTGGCAGCTCCCCTGGGCGATCTGTGCCAGTCGATGATCAAGCGCGACGTGGGAATCAAGGACATGGGTGCGGCGCTGCCGGGGCATGGCGGGGTTCTCGACCGGATCGATGCCATGCTGTTCGTGATGCCCGCGGTGTATTTCCTTGCGAGGATGCTGAACATCTCGTGAGTTTGTCCACCGGAGTGAACCGCCTGTGAGAGAAGGCGACCTCACTGGCCAGATGCGGTCAGGGGGTGGGGGACGGTGACCACCACCGTAAGCGTCGTCGGGTCCACCGGTTCGATCGGGACCCAGGCCATTCAGGTTCTTCAAGCAGCTGCTACGGCCGAACCTGGGAGATTCCAGCTTGACGCCATCGGTGCGTTCCGGTCGGTCGACCTCCTGGCCGAGCAGGCCCGCCAGATGCGACCACGCAGAGTAGCTCTCGGAGACCCGTCCCGTGCGCGTGAACTTCAGGAGCGTCTCCCGCAAGGCGTCGAGCTGCTCGCTGGTCCCGGTTCGCTGGTCGAGATCGCATCCGGTGTCGATGTCGTACTCAATGCGGTGGTGGGTTTTGCCGGCCTGCCCGTCACCGTGGCGGCGCTTTCCTCCGGAGTGCGGCTGGCGCTCGCGAACAAGGAATCCCTGGTGGCCGGCGCACCAGTAGTCCAGCGGGTGCGGTCAACCCCGGGGGCCGAGATCCTCCCGGTCGACTCGGAGCACTGCGCAATCCATCAGTGTCTACGGGCGGGGCGGGATCCCAGTGAGGTGGCCAAGCTTGTCCTCACCGCGTCTGGTGGGCCCTTCCGGGGCCGCAGCGAGGATGAGCTTGCCTCGGTCACCTGCTCCGATGCCCTCGCCCATCCCACCTGGGATATGGGGCCCAAGATCACCGTCGACTCGTCGACCCTGATGAACAAGGGCCTCGAGGTCTTGGAGGCCCACGAGCTCTTCGGGACTCCTTTCGACCAGATCGAGGTCGTGGTCCATCCCCAGTCGGTCATCCACTCGATGGTGGAATTCGTCGATGGAGCGATCGTTGCCCAACTGTCGAATCCGGACATGCGACTGCCGATCGGGTATTGCTTGTCGTGGCCAGACAGGCTTCCGATCGCCTATGGAGCGATCGACTGGAAGTCTCTCGCTCAACTGGACTTCGAGGAGCCCCGTCCCGACACCTTCCGGTGCCTGGCACTCGCCTTCCAGGCAGGGCGGATGGGCGGTATCGCACCTGCCTGGCTCAATGCTGCCAACGAAGTGGCGGTAGCTGCATTCTTGGAGGGACGGATCGCCTGGCGGCAGATCGCCACCGTGGTCGAGGATGTGCTTTCGGCATGCTCCAGCCAGGATGCCACCACGGCGGAAGAGGTGATCGACGCCGACGGGGAAGCTCGAAGCCGGGCGACCGCGATCGTCGCCGGGGGGAGGACTGGCGTGAAAGTGGCAAGCGGGTGAACTCGACCGTGTCCCTCGTGATCGTTATCGCGGGGTTGGCTCTCACCATCATGCTCCACGAATTGGGCCACCTATTGGTCGCCAAGGCGTGTGGGATGAAGGTCACCCAGTACTTCGTGGGATTCGGCCCCCGGATCTGGTCCACCGTGATCGGCGAGACCGAATACGGAATACGGGCGATCCCGGCCGGCGGGTTCGTCAAGATTCCGGGCATGTCGAACTTGGAGGAAGTCGACGGAACGGACGAAGCGCGCACGTACCGGCAGTCTTCCTTTCCCCGAAAGGTGGCAGTGGTTTCGGCTGGCTCAGCAGTGCATTTCCTGCTTGCCTTTGTGATGTTGTGGGCGCTCTTTTCCTTCGTGGGGATGCCGACCGGGCAACGGGTGACCGTGTCGGGATTCAGCGCGCTGCCGGGAGGCGCCGACCCCGCTCGGAGTGCGGGAGTGGAGCGGGGCGACGTCATCGAGACAGCCGGCGGCCGCAGGATCACCTCGACGGATCAGCTCGCCTCGCTCATCGGCTCCCGTCCGGGCCAGCCGGTCGACCTCACCCTTCTCCGTCATGGCCACTCGGTCGCAGTCACCGTCGTGCCCCGCGGGCACCCGGGCTCCGCACGGATCGGCATATCGATCGAGCCGATCGGCGCCTTCGCCACGGTGAACCCTGCGGTGGCAGTGCCCCGTTCATTCGGCTGGATCGGCACCTATGTGTCCACCGCGTCCACCTCGCTTGGAACCGAGTTCTCCGATGCCTGGCAAGTCCTCACCAACGCGTCAGTGCCGGCGAACTCCCAGATTAACCAGAACCGACCCATGTCGATCATCGGCGCCACCCGGATCGCCGCTCAAGCCGCCCAGGCGGGGGTGGGAGAGGTACTCCTCATTTTCGTGATGCTCAACATCTTCATCGGTATCTTCAATATGTTCCCCATTCCGGTCCTCGACGGCGGGCACGTGGCGTTGGCCGTGTACGAGAGGATCAGAACAGGCCTGCAGCGCTACCCGTACCGGGCGGACTATGCGAAGCTTCTCCCGTTGGCCTACGCGACCGTCGCTGTTCTGGTCCTGCTTGGAGGGTCTTTGGTCTACCTGGATATCGTCAAGCCGATCCCGTCCCCTTTTCATTGAGCTTGAGCCGGAGGAACCCATGAGCCGCGCAACCCCCGTCCTGAGTACTCGCCGGCAGACCCGCCAGGTTATGGTGGGTGCTATACCGGTTGGTGGAGGCGCCCCGATCTCCGTCCAGTCGATGACCACGACCAAGACTGCCGACGTCGATGGGACCCTTGCCCAGATCTATGCGCTCTACGGAGCGGGGGCCGACATCGTGCGCTGTACCTGCAACGAAGAAGAAGCGGCCGAAGGCCTCGCCCAGATCGTTCCCCGCTCACCGGTCCCTCTGGTCGCCGACGTCCATTTCCACGTCGAGATGGCCCTCGCCGCTCTGGAGGCGGGGGTTGCCTGCTTGCGCCTCAATCCCGGCAACCTGCGCAAGCCTGAGGAGATCAAGTTGGTTGCTGCCGAGGCTCGGGACCGGGGCGTACCCATCCGTATCGGAGTGAACGCGGGTTCCCTCCACCCGGATCTGTACAAGAAATATGGGGGTGCTACGCCCGAGGCGCTGGTGGAGTCGGCAAAGGCGGAGTTGGCCTATTTCGCCGAAGTGGGATTCGAAGACGTCAAGATTTCCGTCAAGGCTTCCAATGTGCCCCTCATGATCGCCGCCTATCGAATGCTTGCCGAGCAGGTGGATCACCCCCTCCACCTTGGGGTAACCGAAGCGGGGCCACCGCCGGCCGGACTGGTCAAGGCGACAGCGGGGATCGGGACCCTCCTCGCGGAAGGTATCGGCGACACCATCCGTTACTCCCTCACCGCCGATCCGGTCGAGGAGGCCCGGGCGGGGCGCCAACTGCTCGAAGCTCTGGGGCTCCGCGAGCGGAAGGGACTCGACTTGATCGCATGCCCCTCCTGCGGCCGGGCGGAAGTCGACGTTATTGGGGTGGCTAACGCCGCCCAGGAAGCTCTCGATGCTCTGAACCTCCCCCTGCAAGTGGCGGTGATGGGGTGCGTGGTAAACGGCCCGGGTGAGGCTCGCGAGGCAGACCTCGGTATCGCTGCCGGCAAGCACAAGGGCCACCTCTTCATCAAGGGCAAGGTTGTCCGGGTGGTGCCGGAGGAGGCAATGGTCGCCGAACTGGTCGCCGAGGCGGAAAAGCTGGTCAAGGAAGGGATCGAGGCGCGCTTGGCGGCTGCGGAGCAGGGAGCGGAAGCCGAAGCCGAGGCGGACCGGCGTGCTCTCCTCGAGGATCGGGGGGTCGACGCCAACCGGAGCCAGGAGCGTATCGAGGCGATCCGCCGTCGCGTCGGGGGCTCTTGATTGGTAAACGGACGGGACTTCGGCTTGGGAAATCTACCCCGGAGTGCGGATTGGCCCCCCGTGTTTATTAGGTGGGGCTTTCCGCCTTGCGGCTCTGGACGGAGTTGAGGGCCATCACGTAGCGGCGGAGGATCTCGGCGTCCTTCTTCGACACGCCGGCGAATGACACTCCGATCTCAGTGTGCTTGCCGTGCTGCTTCTTCCAGGCCACCCAGCCCTTGATCTTGATCGCCTTGTTGTCCAGGTTTAGGGTAGTTGAGACCATATCGGGGGGAACCTGCTGAGTGGTGTCGACGACGCAGCGAGCACCACCCTCGGAGAGGTCGAGCATGGTAGCGCTTATCGCCCGGGTTCCGGCCTCCAGTTTGATGGCCCCGGTTCGCCGTACCCGGGGGAAGCGTCTCCGCTCGTGGACGATCACCGGGGAGGTGGGCTCGACCTTCCACTGGACACCCTCGCCCTCGGTGTCGACCAGCTCGGTCTTGAGCTCGTGGAGTCCCGCCGAGGTGGTCCAGGTTGCCATCATCTTCTCGCCCGGAGTGGCTCTTAGGTCCTCCACGGCGGATTCCGGCGCGATGAGCAGGAACTGGCCGTTGACGCGGTCGTGTTCGCTCACCCGGGTCCGGAACACCCCCCCATCTCGCGGGAGGACGATTACGATCTCGGTGTTGATCGAGGGCCAGTCGGCCGGACGTGCGGCAGGGATCTTGACTCTCGGAGAATCTCCCGGAGCGCCGGAATTGGCGGAGTTCCCCCCCTCAGCAGGCCTGCTGGCCTTTCCAAAAGCCATCGGCGCCGATGATACCGCGTGGATTCGCCGCGTGCTTGGAAAAACACGCGCGGACCATCGGTCGATTCCCGGTCCCCCCCGTGGTGCGTGCCGGTCCTCTTAGGCAGGCACCGACATCGATGTGCGGACATGGGCGCGGAGTGCCTCGACATCCTGTTTCCTCAGGCGATCGAACGCTATTCCCACCTCGACATGGCCGCCGTGGTGCTTGCTCCAGGTAACCAGCCCCTGCACACCCATTCGCCTGCCGCGTACCGTTACGGTCGATTGCACCCGGTCCCGGGTGAGTTTGGAGGGAGTGATGGTGTCGACCAGGCATCGCATGCCTCCTTCCGAGATGTCGACCATCACCCCGGGGATGGCCACGTCCCGGCTGCGCAGGGCAACGTTCTGGCGCGCTCGAAGGCGGCGGTGGCGCCGCCGTTCGATGATCTGGACGTCGGATGCCGGTTCGAGTCTCCATGCGGAGGGCTTGGAGGTGGTGTCGACCGTCCATGAGAGAAAGGCCGTTTCCAGCTTGGCGACCCCTTCGGGAAGCACCCAGGTGAGTGCCACCTTGTCGCCCGGTTCCGCGATCACCGCGCCTTCGCCCCGCCCGCCCGGGGCACTAACCACGATACAGTCCCCGGAGGTATCGTGCTCCAGGATCCGAGCAGGAAGCGGTGTGGTCTCACCGCTCAGAAATACCTGGACAGTACGACCGATCTCGGGCCACCGGTAATACTTGGCTCTTCCTGTGAGGCCGAAGGGAACCGGTCGGGTCCGAGCAGCGCCAGTTCGGCTGCCGGGGCGCGAAGGGCCGCGAGTAGGTCGGAGCACCTTGGTCTTGACCTTCCCCGTGCGCACACGACGCGCACGCCCTACTCCCCAGATTCCCATGGGAAGTGATTTTACAGGAGATCCAGGAAATCGGAAGAAATTTCTTAACTTTTTCCGGGGAGATGCCGATAAATGCCGCCCGGGCGGGCACGGGGCCCCGGGATCAGCGGCGCCGGCCTGAGTGAGCAGACCGGTGGTGGTGGACGTGATGGCTGCTCTCTGCCCGCCGCTGGGCGATCTGGAGGACGAATCCGTGGCTGCGGATCCTCTGGCTCTCGCGTTCGGTGAGCCCGACGAAGCCAACCCCCACTTCGGTGGAGCCGTCGAGCATCTTTTCCCACGAGACCAGTCCACGCACCTCCAGGTTCCCATCACCGAGGTCGACCCGGGCCCGGACTACCTTCTCCGGGTCGAACTCCTCGCCAGGTTCGACCCGGCACCGCATTCCTCCCTCCGAGATGTCGATCATCGATGCCGCCAAAGGCCTGTCGAGGTACCGCAATTCGAAGTCGACCGGCTTGGCAACCCGGATGAACCGGCGCCGCTCGGCCGGCGCCTCCTTGTCCGCTTCTTGCTCCGGCTCCGACTCGGGTATACGGCCGGTGCGGTTCCCCAGATCGGGCGGCGAGGAAGGACCCGGGAAGCCGATGCGAATTTCGCCACGGGGATCGTTCTTGTCCATCGGTGCGTGCGGTGTGATGTCGCTCACGTCATCCCCCAAGTCTCGTCCTCGGTCGTGGCAAGCATAGGGCGGTCACCCGCTCAGATCCGGAAAGTCGCAACCGACTCGTAGGTCGGTCCCACTGGTGAGGGCATCGAGTTGACCAGGTCGAAGGTCCGGGCGGGGAATCGGGAGTCGAAAGGCAGGTCCACCAGCGTACCCAGAACGCTTTCCGGGGCGTTTCTCCGCGCCCGGGCGATTGTGATGTGGCCGAGAAACCGCTCGGGGCGCGGCCCTATCCCGATATCGGCGAGTACACGGTCTAACTCCCCGGCAAGAGGGTCGAGGCCACCGGCGGGGAGGCAAAGGGCATACCGGCCGATCCAGCACGTGGAGGGCCCTACGATCACGGTGGGCGATCGATCCACCCTCACCGTTCTCAGGGCGGCGATGACTGCCTCGGGCGGACCAGGCGGTTCTCCGATGAACCTTAGGGTGGCGTGGAGGTTGGCGGGAGCAGTCCGGCTGATCCCGGTGACCTGGGGGAGAGCCAGGCGGGCAAGGGCATCCCGGGTAGGCTGGCCCGGCCAAATCGCCACGAAAAGACGCACCCCACAGCTTTAGCTATAATCACGACCGGACGTCGAGTCCTACCTACGGTGTCGTTGCACGACGTGGGCCTATGCCCACGTTTTTTACGTATAAGAGGAGGTGAATGATGGCAAGAGAGAATTTCGAGTTCCTCGAAGCGCTCGGTCAAGTGGCCCGGGACAAGGGCATTGCCGTCGACACCCTCCTCGATGCCCTCGCCAATGCACTGGTGGCTGCCTACAAGCGGACGCCCAATGCGGCCGAGGAGGCGGTGGTCACCATCGACCCGGAGAGCGGCGAGATCCGGGTGTACGGCCAGGAGTTGGACGACGACGGCAACGTGGTGCGCGAATGGGACGACACCCCGGACGATTTCGGCCGGATTGCCGCCCAGACAGCCAAGCAGGTCATCCTCCAGCGGATCCGCGAGGCGGAACGGGACCTCAAGTACGAGGAGTACGCCGGGCGCGAAGGCGACATCGTTACCGGGATCATCCAGCAGAGTGACAATCGCTACACCTTGCTCGACCTTGGCAAGGTGGAGGCGCTCCTACCCCAGGCCGAGCAGGTCCCCCACGAACACTATGAGCACGGCTCGCGCCTCAAGGCGTACATCGTGGAGGTGCGCAAGACCGCGAAGGGTCCCCAGATCGTGGTGAGCCGGACCCACCCAGGGCTCATCAAGAGGCTCTTCGAACTGGAGGTCCCGGAGATCGCCGGGGGCGTGGTGGAGATCAAGGCATGTGCGCGAGAGCCCGGGCACCGCACCAAGATCGCTGTATGGTCGACCGATCCCAACGTCGACCCGGTGGGGGCCTGTGTAGGCGCCCGCGGTGGCCGGGTCCGAATGGTCACCAACGAGCTGCGCGGAGAGAAGGTCGACATAGTCCCCTTCTCGGACGATCCGGCGGAGTTCGTGGCTCGGGCCCTTCAACCAGCCAAAGTGAAGGAAGTGAGGCTGGATGAGGAGACGGGGACCGCTTCGGCCATCGTCCACGATTTCCAGCTCTCATTGGCGATCGGCAAGGAAGGCCAGAACGCCCGGCTTGCCGCCCGCCTGACCGGGTGGCGCATCGATATCAAGAGCGAGACTCAGCTTGCCGACGAGGACTCCGGCTTCGCTTCGGACGAGTGGGCAGAAGGCGAATGGGTGCAGAACGAGGCGGGGGAGATGGTATGGAAGTCGGCGGAAGGGGGCGAGACCGTCTCTGCGGAGGAATGGTCGGCGATGTCGGCTAAGGCGGCACCGGAAGCCGGCGAGGCAGTCGTGCCCGCCGGCGATGCTATGGCTTTGTCTCCGGGCGGGTCGGACGGCGGTGACAAGGAAGTCGTCGCAGTAGTAGGTGATGCGAGCGTCGGGAAGCTCGGCAAAGAGGAGGCCACCGAGGAAGGACTGGGTTAATCCTTGGCCAAGAAGATTCGTGTCTACGAACTGGCGCGCGAGCTCGGCCTCGCCAACAAGGAGGCCTTGGACCTGTGCATCGCGCTGGGGATCGGGGTCAAGAGCCACTCGTCCAGCATCGAGGACGCGCAGGCGGACCGAGTTCGCCGCAAGGCTGACGCGGATGGTCTGCGCCGGCCGGTGGAGTCCGAGGAACCCAAAGCTCTGATCCGGGAGGACGAGGTTACTCCTGCTGCCCAGACGCCGCGAGTGGCATCCGCAGGAGTGACGCTCCGTAAGCCGGCTGCACCTCCGTCCTCCTTGCCCGCCCCGGGTTTGCCACCGCGCCCCGAACGCCCCGGAGGAATATCCGAGCGTGCCCCATCCAGCACGCCGGGCGAGGATACGGTGCGACTTGCTCCTGCGGCCAAGGCCGTTTCGGCCCCAGAAGTGCCGGCCCGAATTGAACAGTCACCAAGCCCGACGCCCACTCTCCGCCCGGCCAGCCGGCCAGTCAGCGGTCCCCATCCTCCCCAGACCGCTGAACGTCCCCCGGAGCCGAAGGTTTCCCGTCCGGCACCTCCCGCCGCCGGACCTCCTCCGAGGCCGACGGGACCGACGGGACCGACTGGCAAGCCTGCCGGGAGACTGGGAGCGCCACCGGAGCTGCCGGCAGCCCGAGTGGGTTCCGACGCGCCCGGTCGTCCTCTTTCTCCGTCGGGCAAGCCGATCCCTCCGCCTCCCGGTCGTCCTCTTTCTCCGTCGGGAAAGCCGATCCCTCCGCCTCCCGGAGCCCGCGGGCCGCGGGCTCCGGCACGGCCAGGTGGCCCGTCGGGGGCACCGCGCACCGATAGGCCGGGAGCTCCCAGGCGTTTCCTCACTCCCGGACAGCTCGCCCGTTCGGGTGGATCGGCGAGCTCCTCGCCGGGGGCTGCGGGCGTACGAACCGGTCAGAGGCCGTCTGGAGGAGGTCCTGGCGGAGGTCCCGGTGGGGGCCCGGGCGGCAGGGGCGGACCCCCGTCGCGGGGCCGGCCACCTGCCCGATCGCGTTCACGTCGCCGCCGGCGCAACTTGGAGGAGCTAGAGCCGACCCAGCTCACAGTCTCCTACGTACCCTCTAACGCTCCGGTTCCCGAGGGGGAGTTGATCGTCGAGCGCGGTACGACCGCTCAAGTCCTGGGGCCCAAAGTGAATCGTTCGCCCGGAGACGTGATTCGTTTCCTCCTCCTCCAGGGGGAGATGGTCACCGCCACCCAGTCGCTTACCGACGAGATGATCGAGTTGTTCGCTGCTGAGATTGGGGCCGAGGTGCGCCTGGTCGATCCGGGCGAAGAGCAAGAAGCGTTGCTGGCGGCCAAGTACTTCGAGAGCGTCGAAGAAGAGGAGGAGATGGGCCAACCGATGCCGCGGCCGCCCGTTGTCACCGTGATGGGCCACGTAGATCACGGCAAGACGACCCTTCTCGACCGGATCCGCAACACAGCGGTCGCTCTCGGAGAAGCGGGTGGGATCACCCAGCACGTCGGCGCCTACCAAGTGATGCACGCTGGCAGGCAGATCACCTTTATCGACACACCAGGACATGAGGCTTTCACTGCCATGCGGGCTCGTGGGGCGCAAGTCACCGACATCGTCGTCCTTGTCGTGGCTGCGGACGACGGGGTGATGCCCCAGACCGTCGAAGCCATCAACCATGCGCGGGCCGCAGAAGTCCCCATCGTCGTCGCCCTCACCAAAGTCGATCGTCCCGATGCCGACCCCAATCGGGTGATGCAGCAGCTTTCGGAACAGGGACTGGTGCCCGAGAACTGGGGCGGAGACACTGTGACGTTGGAGGTGGCTGCGCCAGAGGGTTTGGGCGTCGACGAGCTACTCGAGCACATCCTCCTCGTCGCCGAGATAGCCGAGCTCACCGCGGTCCCAGTCGGGAACGCCCGCGGTGTTGTCCTGGAGGCCAATCTCGATGTTGGCCGCGGCCCGGTCGCCACCGTCATCGTGCAGAAGGGCATCCTCGCTCCGGGCGACGTCATGGTTGCAGGTCCTGCGTGGGGCAAAGTGAAGGCCCTCCTCGACGAGACCGGCTCGCACGTCAAGGAGGTGCATCCATCTTCTCCTGCCGTGGTGCTTGGTCTTTCGACCGTTCCCAGCGCGGGTGACGAGTTTCGGGTTGTCGCCGACCAGTCAACCGCCCGAACCATTGCAGAGACCCGCGAACGGCGCCTCCGTTCGATGGGGCATGCTCCGGTACCGTCGGCGGGCGCCGTGCGCTTGGAGGACCTTTTCGAGCAGGTGAGTCGCGGAGAAACAGCCACCCTCAACCTCATCCTCAAGGCGGACGTCCAGGGCTCGCTCGAGGCGCTGACCGACTCTCTCCGCAAGTTGGAGCGCGACGAGGTCAAGATCTCTTTCGTGCACCGTGCGGTGGGAGGAATCACCGAGAACGACGTCGGGCTCGCTGCTGCTTCTGGTGCGACCATCATCGGGTTTAATGTGAGGCCCGATCGTCGCTCGCGGGAAGCCGCGCAGGCACAGCAGGTCGACATTCGCACTTACGAAGTGGTCTACAAGGTTCTTGAGGACATCGAAGCGGCGCTGGTGGGTATGCTCAAACCCGAGTTCGAAGAAGTGGTTACCGGTGAGGCCGAAGTACGTGCCGTGTTCCGCATTCCTCGGGTCGGGGCGGTTGCGGGTTGTTACGTGCGCAACGGGACGATCACTCGAGGGTCACGGGTTCGCTTCCTTCGGGACGGGGTCATCATTTGGAAGGGCGCGGTGGCATCCCTTCGCCGCTTCAAGGACGATGCTCGGGAGGTGCAGAGCGGGTTCGAATGCGGTGTCGGTCTTTCGGATTTCCAGGACCTCAAGGAAGGCGACATCATCGAGACGTTCGAGGAGCGCGAGATCGCCCGGGCCTAGGGCGAGAACGGGAGCCGTTGATGGGTGACCCGCGACGCGGTCGAGACTCGGTCGCCAAGCCCTATCCGCGTACTGCTCGCGTGAACGAAGCCGTCCGCCACGCGGTCGCCTCCGAACTGGAGCGGCTCGCCGATTCCGACGAGCGCCTGTCTCTGATTACGGTGACCGGGGTCGAGTGCGACCCGGACCTTCGGCGCGCCCGGGTGTACGTCGCCTCGCTCGACGAAGAATCCAGCGAAGCCCTCGAAGAGGGGCGGCTCCGCATCCAGGCGGCGATCGCTCGGACGGTGCGGACCAAGCGCACCCCCCACCTCCAGTTCGAGGTGGACCCCGCCGTCGTTCATGGCGAAGCAGTGGAGGAAGCACTCCGGGCGCTTCGCCCTTCCCAGGGAGGCATGTGATCGACGGCCTGGTGGTGGTAGACAAGGAAGCTGGATACACTTCCCACGACGTGGTGGCCCGGTGCCGCCGAGTCTTCGGTCAGTCCAAGGTGGGACATGCAGGAACTCTCGACCCGGGAGCGACCGGTGTCCTTCTGATCGGGCTGGGAAAGGCGACCCGGCTGCTCCGGTTCATCGGATCCGGTTCCAAACGCTATCGAGGCGAACTCGTGCTGGGGGCATCGACGACGACGCTGGACGCGTCAGGGGAGATTGTCGCCCGCTTCGATATGGGAGGGGTGGATGCCGGATCAGTGCAACGCTGTGCAGCGACTTTGACCGGGGAGATCGAACAGGTCCCTCCGATGGTCTCGGCAAAGAAAGTCGGAGGCGTCCGCCTTCACGCTCTTGCACGCCAGGGACTGGAGGTGGAGCGCCCATCGAGCCGGGTTACCGTCGACAGCTTCGAGGTGGCACCCCTGTATCCGGACGGGGAAGGGGGTTCGGTCTTCTCGTTCGAGGTGGTGTGCTCTGCGGGGACGTACGTCCGCACTCTCGTCGATGACCTGGGCAAGCTGCTCGGAGGCGGAGCCCACCTTCGTACCCTCCGCCGAACCGCATCCGGGTCCTTCACGGCCGGCGAGGCGCGCCCGGTCGACGCGATCGCGGAATGCGATGTGCTCGACCTCGGGGAGGCGTTGCGGGAGATGGATCAATTCGTGGTGGGGGACGAGGTCGCCCGGGAGATCGGATTCGGACGGCCGATCACATTGCCGACTCTGGGGGCAAAGACGCCCGGACCGTGGTGTTTGGTTGCCGGGGACGGTCGGGTCCTCGCGGTGTACGAACGCCGGGGCGGGCAATGCCGGCCGGCAGTGGTTCTGGAACCGGCGGGCTAGCGTGGCGCCCTGGTGAGAGTTCTAACCGATACCGACCCCCTCCCGGGAGAGTGGGAAGCCAGCGCCGTATCCATCGGTGCTTTCGACGGGGTGCACCTCGGCCATCGCGCGCTGATCGGTGAGATGCGGGCCCGGGCAGAGCTAATCGGTCTGGCGAGCGTAGTTCTCACATTCGACCGCCATCCGGCGGTCGTGGTCCGGCGGGAGTCGGCCCCCCTGCTCCTGACCGGAACGGACCAGAAGCTGGAACTCCTGGACTCGACGGGAATCGACGCGGTGCGAATCGTTACCTTCGACGAATCTCGGGCGTCCCAGCCGCCCGAAGAATTCGTCACCGGTGTGCTGGTGGAGCAGTTACGAGCCCGGCTGGTGGTGGTGGGCAGCGACTTCCACTTCGGAAAAGGGCGCCGGGGCAACCTGGCGCTCCTCTCGGAGATGGGCCATTCGTACGGATTCGGGGTGGAGGGGGTACAACTGATGCCCGGTGGGTTCTCTTCGGCAGCTACTGGGGATGTCGTTGCCGAACCGATCTCCTCGACCCGGGTGCGCGCGCTGGTCGCTGAAGGGAAGGTCGAGGCAGCAGCAGCTCTCCTCGGGCGGGATCACGAAGTGCGCGGAACCGTCGAGCCGGGCGACGGGAGGGGTGGGACGGAGCTGGGGTGCCCGACCGCCAACCTCGCTGTCGCAGACGGCATCCTTCTACCGCGCAACGGGATCTATGCCGGATGGTGCCACATGCCCGATGGGACGGTGGCCCCGATGGTTGCCTCGATCGGCATCCGCCCGACCTACTACCGGCAGGCCTCTCACCCGCTCCTGGAAGTGCACATCCTCGATTTCGAGGGCGATCTCTACGGTGAACGCCTGGCAGTCCGGTTCCATCGGAGGCTTCGCGACGAGGTCGCTTTCCGCTCGACCGAAGAGCTCTCTTCCCAGATATGGAAGGACATTGAGGACACCCGGCGCGTCCTCGGGACCTGACGAGAATCGGGCCGGTAGCGTGGGCCGGTTCGTGGGTGACGGGTGGCGCCGTCCACCGGATGTGAAGGGGCGAGCCGCCTCCTGCTATGCTGACCGCCGGATACCAGGAACGATGACAGCTACGGGCACACTCGACAAGTCGGCGATCGTCGCCGAGCATCGCCTCCACGAGACCGACACGGGCTCGCCGGAGGTGCAGATTGCGTTGCTCTCTGCACGAATTTCGCACCTGACCGAGCATCTCAAAGACCACAAGGGTGATCACCACACCCGTCGCGGCCTGATGAAGCTGATCGGCAAGCGCCGCCGCCTGCTCGACTATGTGAAGGCGAACGACGTGGAGCGTTACCGCAGCATTATCGCACGCCTCGGTATTCGCCGGTAGCGCCGGCCGATTCTCTGGTGGTTTCGCCACCGAGGGAGGAGCGGACGCGTGCCACCGGGTGCCACGTCGACATCGAGGTGGCCCTGTGGTTGGCTGCCAGTCGCCGAGACCTCCGAGGCTGCTCCGGGAAACCGGGGAGGACTTTTCCGGGGATCCAGACGACTGGGAACTGGCCCTGGTCGCCTCCCAACGGGATAATCCTAAGGAGAATCAATGGCCCAGGCCTCCGTATCCGGTCCGATTAGCGGGACTGACCGGATCCTCACATTCGAAACCGGCAAACTCGCCTTCCAGGCCGACGGAGCGGTCGTCGGCCGGATCGGGGACACCATGGTCCTCGTCACCGCTACGGCAGCCAAGTCGGTGCGGGAGGGCGCCGACTTCTTTCCCCTCACTGTCGACATCGAAGAGAGGATGTATGCAGCGGGGAAGATCCCCGGATCGTTTTTCCGCCGAGAGGGCAGGGCGACCGATCAGGCCATTCTCAACTGCCGGCTGATCGACCGACCGCTCCGGCCTTCTTTCCCCGACGGTTTCCGCAACGAGGTTCACGTGGTCGGGACCATTTTCGGCGCCGACCAGGAGAATCCCCACGACGTGCTCGCCATCAACGTGGCGTCGGCGGCGCTGATGATCTCGGGAATCCCCTTCGAGGGCCCGATCGGTGCAGTGCGGATCGCGTATTCGACCGAGGGCAGATGGATTCCTCATGCCACCTATCAGGAGGGCGACGCCTCGACCTTCGAGCTGGTGGTAGCAGGCCGAGCCCTTTCCGAGGGACCCGATTCGGATATCGCCATAATGATGGTGGAAGCCGGTGGCACCGAGAGGGCCTGGCACTACTACCAGGAGGGTGCTCCCAAGGTCACCGAGGAGGTCATCGCAGAGGGCCTGGAAGCATCCAAGCAGTGGATCCGCGAGTCGATCGAACTGCAGCGCCAACTGGTCGCTGCGGTGGGTCCGGTGGAGATCAGGAATTTCCCGCTGTTGGTCGACTACGGGGCCGACGTCGCCGAGCGGGTGAAGACCGTCGGGTACGACCTGCTGGTCAAGGCGAATGCCACCGAGGGCAAGGCCGAGCGCAAAGCGGCCTTGGACGCCGCCGAGTCAGAGATCGCCACTGCCCTTTCCGGAGAATTCGAGGGGCGAGAGCGCGAGATCGCCGCGGCGGTCAAGTCGATGACCAAGAAGATCGTGCGAACTCGCATCGTCGACGAGGGAGTGCGGATCGACGGTCGGGGAACCAGCGATCTTCGACCTCTCTCGGCGGAAGTGGCGCTCATCCCCACTGCCCACGGTTCTGGACTGTTCCAGCGGGGTGACACCCAGGTCCTCAACGTGACCACGTTGGGGATGCCTCGGATGAACCAGTTGCTTGACACCATCGGGATCGACGATTCCAAGAGGTACATGCATCACTACAACTTCCCGCCCTTCTCGACCGGCGAGACCGGTTTCATGCGGGGCCCCAAGCGGCGAGAGATAGGTCACGGCCTCCTGGCAGAGAGGGCTCTCCTCCCGGTTGTTCCCTTGATCGAGGAGTTCCCCTACACACTCCGGCTGGTGTCTGAGGTGCTCTCGTCCAATGGTTCTACCTCGATGGCCTCGGTATGCGGCTCCACACTGTCGCTCATGGACGCCGGCGTTCCGATCAAGGCGCCCGTGGCCGGTATTGCGATGGGCCTGGTCTACGAGCAAGGCAAGTACACCACCCTGACCGACATTCTGGGTGCCGAGGACGCCTTCGGCGACATGGACTTCAAGGTGGCCGGCACGTCGGAGTTCGTGACTGCCCTCCAGCTCGACACCAAGATCGACGGCCTCCCTGCCGATGTGCTCGCGCAAGCTCTACAGCAGGCCCGCGAAGCGCGTCTCGCCATCCTCGAGGTGATGAAGGGAGCGATCGACGGACCGCGCGGGGAGGTGAATGCAAATGCGCCGAAGATCGTGTCGATCACCATTCCACTCGACAAGGTGGGAGAAGTGATCGGGCCGAAGGGCAAGGTGATCAACACCATTCAGCAGGAGACAGGAGCTGACATCTCGGTCGACGACGACGGCACGGTCGGGACGGTCACCATCGGCTCCAAGGACTCGGCCGCGGTGGAAGAAGCCTTGGCGCGCATCGAGCTGATCATCAACCCCCCGACCGCCGAGGTTGGAGCCACCTATGAGGGAACCGTGGTCAACCTGACCAAGTTCGGCGCTTTCGTCAACATTCTTCCTGGGCGGGACGGATTGCTCCACGTTTCCAAGCTGGGAGGACCGGGCCGCCGGGTCGAGCGGGTGGAGGACGTGCTCAGCCTAGGTCAGAAGCTTCTCGTCAAGGTCGACGAGATCGATCGCGGCGGCAAGGTGTCGCTGGTCCTGACCGGCGATTCTCTGGAAGCCCTCGGCGGGGGGAGCGGTGGCGGGCCAGGTCAGGACCGCACCGGGGGAGATCGTGGACGCGGCCCGCGCGGGTCGTCGGGGAGGAGCACCGCGGGGGAATCAGCGCCTACCGAGTTCGTATCGTTCGAAGAGGAGTTCGCCCGCGGCCTCACCGCCGAGTACGGTGATCTCGGACCGGAATCTCCCGACGGTGGGGACGGTGGGGGCCATTCGTCTGGCGCGCCGGGAGAGCGCTCTCGACCGAGCCGCCGCCGTCGGCGGCGGTAACCGGTGCGGCGATCAGCCATGCGGCAATCGGTCGCCCCGAGAAGGGTCGAATGTCTTCCGTGATACGGGTCGGAGTATTCGGCGCTGCCGGCCGGATGGGTTCGCAGGTCTGCCGAGCGGTAGTCGCGGATCCGGAGACCGAATTGGTGGCGGCTATCGATCCCACATCTTCAGGACGAGATCTGGGGAGTCTCTCCGTGCTTGGAGGAGAGGGGATACGCATCGGGTCGAGTGTGGCCGACATGATGTCTGCCGGGGTGGATGTAGCGGTGGATTTCACCGTCGCACCGTCCGCGATGGACAATATTCGCTGGTGCGCGACCCACTCCGTGCATGCGGTGGTCGGTACTACTGGTTTCTCGAAAGACGATATGGAAGAGGTGGCGGAGCTCTTTGCCGAAAGAGCCGCCCCTGCGTACTCGGTGTCGGCTGCAGGACCCGCCGATGCGGCCGGACGCGCTCATTGCGTGATAGCTCCCAATTTCTCGATCGGAGCGGTCTTGATGATGCGGTTCGCGGAAATTGCAGCGGCCCACATGGATGCGGCCGAGATCATCGAGTTGCACCACGACGCCAAGGTCGACGCGCCATCGGGCACCTCGCTGTCCACCGCCCGGCGCATCGACGCGTCTCGGCGCAGCGTAGGGAAGCCGGATAGGGGTGACCCAACGGTCACCTCGTCGCTTCCGGGCACCCGAGGCGGAGTCACAGAAGGCGGTGTGCGAATCCACGCAGTTCGGCTTCCGGGTTTGGTCGCCCATCAGGAGGTGATCTTCGGAGGTGCGGGGGAGAGTCTCACCGTCCGCCACGATTCTCTTGACCGGGCATGCTTCATGCCCGGCGTCCTCATGGCGGTCAAGCGGATCGCTACTATGCCCGGGCTGACGATCGGGATCGAATCGATCATGGGACTGTAGGCAGGCGCGCACCATGGGTCTATTGCTCTAGGGGTTCGATGTCCGACGATGTCAGGGAAAAGATCCTGGAGGCCACCTACGGGTGCATTGCCCGGGTCGGCCTAGCCAAGACCACCGTTGAGGAGGCCGCTCGGCTTTCCGGGTTGTCGCGGGCGACCGTGTACCGGTATTTTCCGGGAGGCAAGGACGAATTGGTTCGGGCAGCGGTTGCATGGGAGGCCCAGCGCTTCTTTGCCCGCCTGGCAACTGATGTGTCCGGAGCAGGGGACATATCAGCCTTGATCGAAGCGGCACTCATGCGGGGGCAGGAAGCAGTGGAAGGTCATGAGGTCCTACAAAAGGTCCTGCATACCGAGCCGGATGTCCTCATGCGCCAGCTCACGGTGGAAGGAACCCGAATCCTTGGCCTCATCCGGGGGTTCCTCACGCCTTTCCTCGCTCAAGTCCCCCTGCCTGAAAGCGTTTCTGCTCCGGCAGCAGCAGACTACGTCGCCCGGATGATCCTCAGCCACATAATGGCGCCGGGGAGTTGGGACCTCACCGATCGGGAGCAGGTCCACGAGTTGGTCGCAACCCAGATCCTAGGATGGATTTCCGTCTAGAGGAATTAGTCCCGAAAATCTATTGACAATGAGACATGATAAGGCTTAGTGTCTCAACATGACAGATGTCGCGGTGCCGCCCGCCAGGGACTCCGGCACCGAGAGACGTTCGCTGGAAGGACGCATTGTCGAGGCCGCCCTCCGGTGCTTCGGCCGCTGGGGGGTCACCAAGACCACCGTCGACGACATCGCCCGGGATGCCGGTATCTCGCGTGCGACCGTGTACCGTGCCTTCCCAAACGGGCGCGACTCCATTCTTGACGCGGTGGTCGACCGACAACGTGACCAGTTTTTCGACACGTTGGCACGGGTGGTCACTGCCTCGTCCGGCCTCGAGGAACTTCTGACCAACGGGATGAGCCAGGCTTGGCGGGAACTGGCCGGCGACGAGGTCCTGGCGTTTCTCCTCGAGCACGAGCCAGAAGTCGTACTGCGCAACCTCGCTTTCGAGCGACTCGAGTCCCTGATCGCGCTCTGCCGCGAGGTCCTCACCCCTTATCTTGCCCAATGGCTGTGCTCAGAGAGGGCTTCCCGCCTCGCGGAATGGGCTACCCGCGTAGTGGTTAGCTATGCGGTCGCCCCGCCCGATTGGATCGGCGCACCCCCCAGTTCGGGCAGCGCCTCCGGCGAGACCATCGAAGAGTGGGCAGACGAACTCGCGGCAGCAGTGGTCCCGACTTTTTTCCTGCCCGTCCTCCGTTGCTGGGAGGGGGGTTCCGGTGAGGATGCTCCCCGGGGTTCCGGTGCCATTGCTCTCCGGGGTGCTGGTGAGCCCTCGCCTCCGGACGGTCAGGGCGGACGAGTCCCGACGGAGCCTGGTACCGCGCCCAATGACGTTCTTCCTGTTTCTTATCCGCAAACGACTCTGCACGAGGTGCCTCATGGCTGACACGACAACCAACTATGACGATCTGATCGGACGAAGTGAGCTCGACGACCTGGAGGCGATTCTCTCCGTCACCAATTCCGAGCGGGACGAGGTTCTGCATGCTGTCCAGTCGAACTATCAGACAATCTTCACGTGGGATTATTCCAAAGGCAGTCGCCCCAAATTGGACAAGCTCTACGAGAAGGCGAAGCGATCCCAGTGGAACGCTCAGACCGATATGCCCTGGGACGTCGAGGTGGACCAGGAGAAGCTGGTAGTCAACAATGCGCTCGCCCAAGGCGGCTTCAATGCGGGCATGGATGTCACCGGGACTCCATTCGAGAAGTGGACCGACAAGGAGTGGGTCCAATTGGGGATCGAAATGCAGAATTGGACTCTGTCTCAGTTCATGCACGGCGAGCAGGGGGCATTGGTTTGCACCGCCAAGATCGTCGAATCGGTTCCCTGGATCGATGCCAAGTATTACGCGGCGACGCAAGTGATGGACGAGGCACGCCACGTCGAGGTTTTTTCCAGGTACCTCGACGACAAGCTATCTGGGCATTACCCGATCTCGGCCCACCTGGAACTACTTCTGGATGACATCATCCGCGACAGTAGGTGGGACATGACCTATCTGGGAATGCAGATAATGGTCGAGGGACTTGCTTTGGCGGCATTCGGGTTCATGCACCAGATGACGACCGAACCATTGCTGAAGAAGCTACTTCGCTACGTTATGTCCGACGAGGCCCGTCACGTAGCCTTTGGCGTGCTGAGCTTGCAGGAGTATTACCGCGGACTCAGTGCCGCCGAGCTCAAGGAACGCCAGGAGTTCACTTTCGAGGCGGCTGTCCGGATGCGAGATCGTTTCCTCCAGCAGGAGGTGTGGGAGAGGATGGGAATCAAGCCGAAAGAAGTGCTGCCGCTGGTTCTCCAGTCTCCCGAGCGCCCTGTCTTCCAGGCGATGCTCTTTTCCAAGATCGTGCCTAACGTCAAGAAACTTGGCCTGCTCGACACGTCCGACGGATGGCTCCGTCAGAAGTTCACCGAATTGGGAGTGATCGGGTTCGAGAACTGGACCGACACCGGAGAGGAGTACCAGAGCCTCTCCATCGACCAGGAGTCGACCGGAGCCGCCGCGTAACAGAGGCTCCGTGGTCGACCGAAATGGGGGCCTGCCCGGGCTGACGCCTGATCTCGGCTCGGATCTCCCATCCTGGGCCCTGGTAGGGTGTGGGGGATGACGCGGGCACCTGGGCGTTTCGGTGCGGTGATCACTGCGATGGTCACCCCGTTCGGGGATGACGGCTCTCTGGACGTGGACGGAGCGGCACAGTTGGCCCGTTGGCTCGCCGACAACGGTAGCGATGGGCTGGTCGTGGCTGGCTCCACGGGCGAAGGGTCGCTTCTGTCGGACGGCGAGAAGCGCGATCTGTGGAGTGCAGTCGCTGGTGCCGTCACCATACCGGTCATCGCCGCAACCGGGAGTGCTGCCACCGACCACACCATCGAGCAAGGCAGGATCGCCGAAGAATGCGGAGTCGATGGGCTCTTGGTGGTGACTCCCTACTACGTGAGGCCGTCCCAGGCCGGCCTTGTCTCCCACTTCTCAGCGGTAGCGGCGGCAACTCGATTGCCCATCCTTCTCTACGACATCCCGGTCCGTTCCGGGAGGAAGATCGCCGTTGCATCCCTGGTTCGGCTGGCGTCGGAGTTCCCCAACATCATCGGCGTCAAGGACGCCGGAGGGGATGTCGCCGCGACAGCCCTTGCGGTGGCGCGATGTCCGGAGGGGTTCGAGGTCTACTGCGGTGACGACGTCCTGACCCTGCCGATGCTTTCGGTTGGGGCGGTGGGCCTCATTTCCGTGGCATCCCACTGGGCAGGCGTTGAAATCGGTGAGATGATCGCCAGTTTTATCAAGGGAGACGTTCGTGCAGCAGCGCAGGCCAACGCCACATTGATTCCATCGTGGGAGTTCGAGACTGGCGAGGAGGCTCCCAACCCGGTGCCAGCCAAGACGATGATGCGGGTCCTCGGTCAACCCGCGGGTCCGTGCAGGCTCCCACTCGGAGAGCCACCGGCCGGATTGGACGGGCTTGCGTGCGAGGTGCTCGCGGGCCTCGGACGGCTACCGGACTCCGGGGTCTCTCCGTCGTGAGCGCAGCTATCCGGCTCGCATTCCTCGGGGGGCTCGGGGAGATCGGGCGCAATTGCGCTTGCCTGGAGGTGGATGATCGCATCCTCCTGGTCGACGTAGGTCTCATGTTCCCCGACGCAAATATGCCGGGAATCGACCTGGTTCTGCCGGATTTCACCTACCTGATCGAGAACGCGGACCGGGTGGAGGGTGTCGTTCTCACCCACGGTCACGAGGACCACATGGGGGGGCTCGCCTTCCTCCTCCAAGAAATTCCGTTTCCCATCTACGGTTCGGCGCTCTCGCTCGGGTTGGCGTCAAACAGGATCGAAGAGTTCGGTGTGGAGCGGCGCACCCGCTTCGTAGAGGTTGGGGACAACGAACGGCGCGAAATCGGGCCTTTCGACGTCGAGTTCATCCCGGTGACCCATTCGGTTCCCCATGGTTTCGCACTCGCGTTCAGGACGCCGCAGGGAACCATTTTGCACACCGGTGACTTCAAGCTCGACCTCACACCGGTGGACGGGAGGCGTACCAACCTGGCTCGGATCGGGCAGATATCCCAGGAGGAGGGCATCCGGCTCCTTCTCTCGGATTCGACCAATGCAGAGGATCCGGGTTACACCCCGAGTGAGTCGACCGTGGGGGGAGCCCTGAACTCGCTTTTCCTTCGACATCGCGGGCACCGAATCGTGGTGACATGCTTCGCATCCCATCTTCACCGGATCCAGCAGGTGGTGCGCGCTGCCCTGGACTCGGGTCGGGTGGTGGCAGTGGTAGGTCGCTCCATGAACCAGAACATTGCTCTCGCGCAGAAGCTCGGTTCTTTGAATGTCCCCGACGCGGCATTTGTCGATATCGAGAAGGTCGGTGACATCGATCCGGGCAAGGTGTGCATCATCTCGACCGGCTCCCAAGGTGAGCCGATGTCGGCGCTCGCATTGATGGCGGCGGGAGAGCACAAGTGGGTCAAAGTGAGCCCGGGGGACCTGGTCATCCTCAGTTCCCATCCCATCCCGGGCAATGAGTTCAATGTCAATCAGGTGATCGATCGGCTGTACCGTGCCGGTGCCGAGGTGGTCCATTCCACTGAGGCAGGAGTTCACGTGAGTGGTCATGCGATGCAAGGGGAGCTGGAGACCATGCTGGCGGTGTCACGGCCGGAGTTCTTCATTCCGATACACGGCGAGTATCGCCACTTGGTCAATCACGCTCGTCTCGCCGAGTCAATGGGAATGCGCCATGACTCCGTGGTGGTGTGCGAGGACGGAGACGTGGTGGAGCTCACCGACGAGGGATTGTCGCTGGTCGGTGAGATTCCGGCAAATTTCCTTTACGTGGACGGCATCGTCGGGGACGTGGCACATCCCGTATTGCGCGATCGGCGAATGCTTGCCGCCGAGGGTGTGATTGTTGTGATCGTGGGGATCGAAGCGAAGACGGGAGAGGTGGTGACCGGTCCGGAGATCATAACCAAGGGCTGGGTGCATGCCCCGGAGGCCGAAGGACTGCTCGATGACGCCCGCGAAGCGCTTCTGGCCAGCATTTGCAGCGCAGCTACTGCTGGGTACACCGACTACGAGGTGCTTCGACGGCACCTGCGAGCGACAATGGGATCGATCGTTTCCAAGAGGACGCGTCGCAAACCGATGATCGTTCCGGTGGTGATGGAGATCTAGGAGGTTTCGCCAAGCTGCTGGCAGGGGCGAGAAGGGCGGATCCGGGTCCCGGGCGGCCCGGCCGAGCGGGCCGAGCGGGGCTCGATAGCGGGGAACAGCGTGGGGTCCGCAGTTTGTGAAATCGGCGGTGTTACTTTTGTTGGTGTTGTGGCATCGACTTCCCGGACCGGGAAGGGGCAGCGCGCACACCGTGAGCCGGCGCACAGTGGCCGGGTGGGGAGCGCGCGCTCCGGCAAAGCGGTGAAGCCGCGCGCCTCCTCCCAGAGAGGAACTCCATCGCGATCGCAATCGGCGGCCGTGCGCGAGCGGCGCTCGTCGCCCGGCACCTCCCACCCGAAGGGCTCGGGTCGAACCGGGCGAGACCCCGCAGTTCTCCTCAACCAGGCATCGGGCGGCGGTCGGGACGCCGGGGCTACTTCTGCCCGCGGGTACGAGGCGTGGGGCATGTTCGCTCTCCTCGCCGGTCTCCTGGCCGGTTTGGGGATATACGGGAACGCTTCCGGGCCGATGGGCCGGTTCGTCATGATGGGGACCGGATTGGCGTTCGGTGTCGGGAGGTTCGCCCTCCCTGTCGGGTTGCTCTGTGCAGGAGCGCTCCTAGTGGCGATCGGACTCTCGTGCAAGCGGCGCGGGACAGATCCGGACTGGTTGGCTGCAGGAAGCGACGCCACCAACCCTGATGCGACGGGCACCCGACACCAGGTTCACCGGCTGGTCGACCGGCGGTGGCCTGCTCCGGTGGGAGCGCTGGGCGGGCTGTCGATCGCGGGCGGCGGGATGTGCGGATTGCTGGAGGTGGTGGCAGGCTCACCCGCGTGGACGGCGAGCCATCGCTCCCTCCGGGCAGCGGGGGGCTATGTCGGCGTCGCAGTCGGGGGGAGCCTCCATATGCTGGCGGGAACAGCGGGAGCAGCAGTGATACTCCTCGCGCTCTGTCTCGGCGGGATCATGGTGGCAGGTAGGCTTTCGGTCGCAGAGGCAGCCTCGGGAATTCTCACGCTCGCCCGGTGGATTGCCCGTCGCATCCGCGCCCCGCATTGGTGGGAATCCATCGCTCCGGGAGCGGAACGTATCGTGGAACCGCGAACGCCGACGCTCGGAGCCTCGGTCATTTACGATGCCGAAGACGACTTGAGCCAGCTAGGCGGTGAAGGGTTGCCGGGCTCTGCCGCGCTAGCGCCTGGCATCGGGACGTCAGCGATGCCGGACGATTGGTCGCCGGAGGCGACTCGGGACGCAGGAGAGGGCGCGACCTGCCTCGAGCCTTCGCCGAAGGCGGACGAGTGGGAGGAGATCGCCACGGTGCCGGCGCTTCGCCCCGGTGAGGTTGACCGCACCCTGTCCGAGAGCACACCGGTCCAGCTCGACATGGGCCTCGGTCCGACGGGCACCCCCTGGAAGTTGCCGCCAATGAAGCTTCTCGATCGAACGGGCAACCAACGGGTGGACCAGTCCCAGGCGGCGACCGGGGCGAGGGTCCTCCAGGAAGCTCTGGCCGCTCATGGAGTCGAGACCCGGGTGACCGGGTATACCGTCGGTCCGACGGTGACCCGATACGAGGTGGAGATCGGAGCGGGGGTGAAGGTCGCTCAGGTGACCAATCTCGCGAAAGACATCGCCTACGCGATGGCGTCCCCTGATGTCAGGATTCTTGCTCCCATCCCGGGCCGCTCGGCCATCGGCGTCGAGGTCCCCAACCACCACCGACAGCTCGTGTCACTGGGAGACATACTGTCGTCGACGGAGGCTCGTCAGGCTATTCACCCATTGAGCATCGCGCTGGGGCGCGATATCTCGGGCAAGCCGATGATGGTGAACCTCGCCGAAATGCCCCACGTCCTCATCGCCGGCGCTACCGGTGCAGGCAAGTCGTCGTGCATCAACTCCTTGGTCACTTCTCTCTTGGTGCGGTCGACTCCCGAACAAGTGCGACTCATCCTGGTCGACCCCAAGCGAGTGGAACTGGGGCAGTACAACGGGTTACCCCACTTGCTCACCCAGGTGGTGGTTGACCCGCGCAAGGCCGCCAATGCCCTTTCCTGGGCGGTCAAGGAGATGGAACGCCGCTACGACCTCTTGGCCGAGGTGGGGGTGCGCGATATAACCGGATACAACCAGCTCATCGCTTCGGCCGCGGTCAACGAGGAGTTCCACGAGGATGGTGGCGCCGGCGATGATGGCCGCAGCAGTACCGGAAACGAAGCGGAGGGCCTTAGCGCGGTCGATGTCGGCTCACTGCCGGAGGAGGGCGAGTCGGAGGACTGTACCTCGCGCGCACTCCCTTCAGATGGTGAAGCGGGCGAGCAAACCACCGGCGCGCCGGAGGAAGATGAGGCCTCGACCCCAGGTCGCGCGTATGAGAACCTCCCCTTCGTCGTCATCGTCGTCGACGAGCTGAATGATCTCATGATGGTGGCTGCCCGGGATGTGGAGGAGTCAATCTGCCGGATCGCCCAGATGGCGCGGGCGGTGGGCATCCACCTGGTGATCGCCACCCAGCGCCCTTCAGTCGACGTGATAACTGGAGTGATCAAGGCGAACATCCCTTCACGGCTGGCCTTTTCGGTGTCGTCGCTGGCGGACAGCCGGGTGATCCTCGACCAGCCGGGTGCCGAACGCCTGGTTGGCCGAGGAGACATGCTTATGCTCACTGCATCTTCCTCCATCCCGGTCCGGGTCCAGGGGCCGTGGGTGAGCGAGCACGAAGTGCGCAAGGTGGTCGCCCACTGGCGGCGTCAGGGGGGTAGTCGTTACGTCGAAGGAGTGGAGGGTGATGGGTCAGGAGCGGGGGGAGGACGGGTAGAGGACGGGAACGATGACGAGATGCTGATGGCGGCGATGGAGTTGGTGGTGCGTTCCCAGCTCGGGTCCACCTCAATGCTCCAGCGCAAGCTCCGGGTGGGATTTGCCCGGGCCGGCCGGCTGATGGATCTCCTCGAGCGCAGGGGAGTCGTCGGTCCATCGGAGGGTTCCAAGGCACGGGCGGTGTTGATGACCCCCGAGGAGCTGGACGACACGCTTCAGCGCTCGGACCGCTGACTGGCACGGTGGCTTTTCGGGCACCCGCCTCGTCGGCCAACCTGGGGCCGGGATTCGATGCTCTGGCTATCGCGGTCGGGCTCTACGTAGAGGTGGAAGCCGTCCCGGCCGGTGCGCTCGCCCTCACTGCCACCGGTGAGGGGGCAGAACTAGCCTCTGACCCTTCGGACCACTTGGCGGTCCGGGTGATCCGAGAAGTCGCCGGGCACGATCGTTTTGCCGTTCGAGTGGACTCGCAGATTCCTGTCGGGCGCGGGCTCGGCTCGTCCGCGGCGCTCGCCGTGGCGGCTGCCGCGGCTGCAGGCAGCGACGATCCCCTGGGGGTGGCTGCACGGGTGGACGGGCATCCGGAGAATGCAGCGGCATCGGTGTTGGGCGGCCTGGTTGCCGCCTGCATGGTGGATGGGCGTCCCGTGGCAAGGAAACTGTCACTGGATCCGGGACTCTCGTTCGTGGTGGTGGTGCCCGACCGACCCCTTCCGACTGCCGAAGCGCGGGCCGCTCTGCCCCGGACGGTCCCGCTTGCCGATGCCGCTGCCAACCTGGGTCGAATGGGGCTGATGATCGCCGGAATGGCCGACCGGTCCCAACTCATCGCGGAGGCTGCCTCCGACCGCCTCCACCAGGGATCGCGAACCCCCCTTTTCCCGGAATCGGTGGAGCTGCTCTCTGCACTGGTCGAGGCGGGAGCGCTCGCTTCGGCATGGTCCGGCGCTGGCCCGAGCATGATCGGGATGTGCGACGCGGGCAGGTCGGCCGCGGTTGCCGCAGCGCTATCCCGGACGATGGGTGAGCTCGGACTGGCCGGGCGCGTGCTGGTTCTAGAAGCCGACACCTGCGGGCTCACCCAACTCCAGCGGTAACCTAGGGCGTATGCCCAGCGCTCCCTCCCGGGAAATCGTAGCTGTGCCCAATCCGCACCCGGCACGCGATTATGAGGTCCGTTGCGAGACGCCCGAGCTGACTTGCGTGTGTCCCATGACCGGGCAGCCGGACTTCGCGACCGTGACCATCACTTACGTTCCGGGCGATTCAATCGTCGAGCTGAAGTCCCTCAAGCAGTACCTGTGGAGCTACCGGGACGAAGGTGCCTTCCACGAAGACGTCACCAACCGAATACTGGACGATCTTGTGAGCGCCATCGGGCCCCGACACATGTCGGTCACCACAGAGTGGAACGTGCGGGGGGGCATCCACACCACGGTAACCGCGAGTCACCCGTGACCGATAGCCGGACGCCCTCCTTCGGCCCCAGCGCGCTGGCGACGCCGGCCAACGCTCTCAGCGCGGCGCGCATCGCCGCCACGCCCCTTGTGATCGCCCTCATCGTGATACGAGGAGCATCCGCACTCACCCTCGCAGTGTGGATCGTCCTGGCCTCGACCGACTGGGTCGACGGGTGGGTGGCGCGAAGGCAGGGAACGACCCGTTCGGGCGCTTTTCTTGATCCCTTGGCGGACAAGTTCCTGGTATTGGGGGCGCTGGCGACCATTGCGGGCATCGGTGGGATGCCCTGGCTCCCGATCGTGTTAATCGCGGTGCGAGAGGTAATCATCAGTGGGTACCGATCCTGGGTCGGTCGGAGGGGAGTGTCGGTGCCCGCCTCAAAGCCTGCCAAGGTGAAGACCTTAGTCCAGGACATTGCGATCACCTTGGCCCTGATCGCCCCGATCGCCAATCACCATCGATGGGTGGTGACCGTCGCGGTCTGGGTCGCCGCGGCCCTGACGGTGGGTACCGGCATCCACTACGCCTGGGTGCTCGGCCGGGCTGCCCGTGGTAGCCGGGGAGGGGCAGTTGCACTCGAGGGCGGGGGCGGGTCGCGGCGAGCCGCATGAGCGCAAGGGGCGTAAGAGGAACCAGGCGATTCCCTCTCGCGGGCGACTGTGGGGCGGCGGCAATCGGCCGGCAGGCGCTGTGAGAGTCGAGATCGTATCGGTGGGCACCGAGCTCCTGCTCGGGCAGATCGTCGACACCAATTCGGCGTGGATCGCCGAACGGTTGGCGGCTCATGGTCTGGATTGCTTTTTCCAGACCCGGGTGGGCGACAACATCGAGCGGATTGCTGCGGCATGCCGCGCAGCGCTCGCCCGTTCCGAAGCAGTGATACTGTGCGGCGGGCTGGGGCCAACCCAGGACGACGTCACCCGTGAAGCGCTCGGACGGGTGATGGGTTCCCCCTTGATCCGAGACGAGGAATTCGCCAGAGCGCTTGGCAACAGATTCGTCGCCCTGGGACGCACGATGCCCGAAAGCAATCTTCGCCAAGCGGACGTCCCGCACGGTGCTCGGTCAATTCCCCCCACCACCGGGACTGCCCCCGGTCTGGTATGCCCGGTGGGCGGCAAGGTGATGTATGCGGTGCCGGGCGTCCCGGCGGAGATGAAGGAGATGGTCGAGCGAGTGGTAATGGCTGATCTTGTTCGCCGCGCGGGTAGCACCGGAACGATCGCCAGCCGGGTCCTGCGGACGTGGGGGGTGTCCGAGGCGCGGCTCGCTGAGATGGTGGCTCCCCGGTTGGCCGAGCTGGATGCCGAGCCGGAGGGAGCGACCATTGCTTTTCTGGCGAGTGGCTTCGAGGGGATCAAAGTGAGGATCACCATCCGAGGAGACGACGAGGCGCGGGCCGGCGCGCTCCTCGACGTCGAAGAGGAGAGGTTGCGTGCGATTCTGGGTACGCTCGTCTTCGGGGTGGACGACGAGGCGATGGAGAATGCGGTGGCCCATCTTCTCCGTGAAAAAGGGCTCACCATGGGATTGGCCGAGTCGGTCACAGGAGGTCTGGTCGCGGCACGATTGGTCGGGGTGCCGGGGGCGAGTGAGTGGTTCCGCGGCTCGGTGGTGGCCTACGACGAGGCGGTCAAGTTCTCGGTGCTGGGCGTCCCCCAGGGGCCGGTGGTCACCGAGGATGCAGCGCGAGCGATGGCGGACGGGGCCCGGCGGGTCCTTCACGCGGAGGTCGGGCTCTCGCTGACCGGGGTGGCCGGTCCCGATACGGCCGAAGGGGTGGATACGGGGACGGTGATCATCGGGGTGGCCGGCATCGGAGCGGAGGAGCCGAGCGCGATCACCATCCGATTGCCGGGGGAGCGCCAGACGGTCCGGGAGCTGGCCACCATCTCCGCGCTGGACCTTGTGCGGAAGAAGCTACGGGCGCTCGTGTAATCACCCTCCCTGTACTGGGCCCCTTTTCCCATCACGATCACGCGCTCCGGGCAACCTCCGTCCTTGCTGATCCGCACCGGTCGGCCAGGGAGCCAGTACCATGGCCGGTCAGTGGGGCTCCCTTCACCGCAATTGCCCGGAATCTTTCATTCACTGGCTCCGACCCTGGACCGCTACGGTTATCTGGCGGTGGCGGGATTCCTCTTCATGGAGGACTTCGGCACCCCCTTCGTCCCCGGCGAGACTATCCTCATTGCCGCTGCGGTGTATGCGGGGGCGGGCAAGCTGAACGTGTTGCTGGTGGGGTTCCTGGGGCTTGTGGCCTGCATCGTCGGCGACAACGTCGGCTACGCCATCGGCCGGTTCGCCGGTCACGAGGCGGTGGTCCGCTGGGGCCGCTACGTTCTGCTCACCGAGGAGCGGGTGAGCAAGGCGGAGGCCTTCTTCGCCCGGCAGGGCGGGAAGATAGTTGTGATAGCCCGGTTCATCGACGGGTTGCGGCAGGCCAACGGGATCGTGGCGGGGATCACCGAAATGCCCTGGTTGACTTTTCTCGCCTTCAACGCACTGGGCGCGGTGATGTGGGTGGGCTGCTGGGTGACGGTCGGTTACACCGCTGGCGACCATATCCAGGCGATCTACCACTGGTTCTCCCGCTTCGTGGTGTATGCCCTGATCGTCGTGGTACTCCTGGTCGTGGCCCTGGTGGTGCTCCACCGGCGGCGGCGCCGTTCCGGCGAGGACCCGGGTGGCGGTGTCCCATCGCCCGATCCGGTGTCCGGTCCCACTTCCTGATCGGAGTTTCCCCGGGAGGTCCGGAAGTATCCACCGCACGAACGCCTGTTCTGAACTACAGTCGTGAAGTTCGCCCGGCCGTTTCGGGGTGAGGAAGTTTCCTGCCGCCGGCAGGGGCGACCGTACCCGGGCTGCCGGGAGCAGATGGAAGAGCTGTCACACCCCTTGGGTATGGTGACCGACGACCGGCAAGGCCCGGCGACTGGCAAGGCCGGGTACGGCAACGAGCACGAGGAAAGGACCATCCGATGGAACGTGAGAAGGCACTGGAGATCGCACTGGGGCAGATCGAGAAGCAGTTCGGCAAGGGATCGATCATGCGTATGGGCGAGAACGCCCACATGGCCGTCGAGGTGATCTCCACCGGAGCGATGGCGCTCGACGCGGCCCTGGGGGTGGGGGGACTGCCACGAGGCAGGGTAGTGGAGATATTCGGGCCCGAGTCGAGCGGGAAGTCCACGCTGGCGATGCACGTGGTGGCCGAGGCTCAGCGCAACGGGGGCATCTGTGCCTACGTGGACGCCGAGCACGCCATGGACCCTACCTACGCCAAGGCGATCGGGGTGGACATCGACGCCCTGCTCATTTCCCAGCCCGATACGGGGGAGCAGGCCCTGGAGATCGCCGACATGCTGATCCGTTCTGGAGCGTTGGACGTCATCGTGATCGACTCGGTGGCCGCGCTCACTCCCCGGGCGGAGATCGAGGGGGAGATGGGCGACAGCCACGTCGGGCTCCAGGCGCGCCTCATGTCACAGGCATTGCGCAAGCTGACCGGAACCCTCAACAAGTCCAACACCATCGCCATATTCATCAACCAGCTCCGGGAGAAGATCGGTGTGATGTATGGCTGTTTCCATTACTCCTCCCGCGTGACGCTGGCGGACGGTTCGCAGGAGAAGATTGGCAAGATCGTTAACCAACGCATGCCCGTGGAAGTCCTCTCCTATGACCCCGAAGTCGGTTCGGTGGTACCGAAGAAGGTGGTCAACTGGTTCGATAATGGCAGGACGGATGAGTTCCTCCAGTTTACCGTTGCCAAGCCCTCGGGCAACGGGAGGTCCCAGTTCGCCTGCACTCCCAACCACTCGATTTCCACTCCCGGCGGCTGGCAGGAGGCGCGAAAGTTGGCGGTGGGTGATCGGGTGCTCCAAGCAATGTCGGTGCGTCTATCCGAATTCCAATGGGAGGTCATTCTGGGCGGGTTGATGGGGGACGCAGCTCTATCACCGACACGGACCGGAGCGGGTGCCAGATTCCGGTTCGGGCATGGCAAGAAACAGGTGGCGTACTCCGACTGGAAGGCGTCCCTGTTCGCTAACATCGGAAGCAGCAGGTCGGTGACTCCGGCCGGAGCCGTCTATCATGACGTCCCAGCGCTTGTTGAACTCGCGGAATTACGGAGAGCGGTTTACTTCCACGGCAAGAAGGTGTGGAGCGACGACTATCTCAAGCGATTGACGCCGCTCTCGCTCGCTATCTGGTACATGGATGACGGATCTTTTTCGCTGCGATCCAAAGGACTCCAGGAGCGGACACGAGAAGGAACCGGACGTATGGACATCTGCATCGAAGCGATGGAGCCAACCTCCCGGAATCGTCTTGTCGACTATTTGGAGTCCACGTGGGGCATTCATGCGCGACTCATCGAACGAGCCGGTATGGCTGTCCTGACTTTTACCAATTCTGAGACTGCCAAGTTCCACGCCCTGATAGCACCGTTCGTACATCCGAGCATGGATTACAAGTTGCTGCCTGCGTATCGGGGCCGCTTCTCGGTCGAACCTGTTTTCGCTCCCGTGCAATATGGGTTGGCGCCTTTTGAAATCCTGGACATCCGGCCGAAGCCGCGGACACGGAACACGCATCGGTTCGACATCGAGGTTGAAGGGTCGCACAACTACCTCGTGGATGGCGTAGTCGTACACAATTCACCCGAGACGACGCCAGGTGGTCGCGCGCTCAAGTTCTATTCCTCAGTACGTCTGGACATTCGCAGGGTGGAATCGATCAAGGACGGAGTTGACATCATCGGCAATCGAACCAAGGTGAAGGTGGTCAAGAATAAAGTAGCGCCACCTTTCAAAATAGCTGAGTTCGATATAATGTATGGAACTGGCATCAGCCGGGAGGGCTCACTCCTCGACGTGGCAGTGGATCAGGGCCTGGTCAAGAAGTCGGGTGCCTGGTACACCTACAACGGTGAGCAACTCGGCCAGGGGCGGGAGAACGCCAAGCAGTTCCTCGCCGAGCACACGGAGGTGACCGTCGAGATCAACGAGCTGATCCGCTCGAAACTGGCGCCGGCCACCTCAGAATCAGCCGAGATTGCAAGCGAAGACGGCCAGGTGCTTGGAACGGACGAACCGGTAGAGGTGTAGGCGCACGCGGGACACCGGGGGTCTGAATGGAAGCAGGCCCCCGGGATGTCCGATCGGTGATTTCTAGTGCAGATGCACCAGCGGGAAATGGGCAATCTTGCTCTCTCGGAGTCCTGGGCAGGAACCGAGTTATCAACAGACGAACAACAGAGTTTCACGATTCCCACAATCGTGTCCAAGCCGACTGCAATGGCAGTGCGCATCACGTCTGCCGGCGCATCCCCAGGTACACGAGAGCCCGTCGACAGGCGCTCGATGAACGCGTGTCTCATCACAGAGGAAGCAGGAGCCGATGTCTGATCACTGCTCGCAACGTCTGGCCGGATCGGAGATCACGAAGTGGCCCGAGGATTCCCTTCGGCAGGTCCGTCGTGTCCACTTTGCACGATGCAGAGCAAGAGAGTTGCCGTCCGCCCTCGACACACCCCGGACGACCGGTACGGTCCCGAAGGTGATCCGCTGGAAACTGGTGACCCCACCAGCACTGTCATTGTTTGTCCTGGGTGATGACGAGTTCTGCATGGTAATCGGAGACGAGGCCGATCCTGCTGTTGATACCGACGTTGCCGCGCTGTCGCACGTCGATTCCAGGGAAACGGTATCTCAGAGTGGCTGACGAAGCGACCACGGATGCCGAATTCGGCAGTATGTCCACCCTCCATCGGCCGGGAGGGCGTGGCGGGCACGTGTTTCACCTGAGAAGGAGCGGCGGACACAGGAACCACACCAGGGAACGGTCTTCCGCCGGGGAACAATCCGAGCCTTGCCGGACGGCTCATCGGAAGTTGGCAATGGGGCGGCCACTTCACGCCCTCTTCGCCGCTCGCCACGCGGCCGTGGAACACCGCAATGCCGCCGTGGAACGGGACCGCGGCGGAACCGACCTGCATTCGCGCCGGTGCGATACCCAGCGCTCTCGTGTCCACCTCCAGAGGGTCCACCTCCATGTGGGCGACCAGATCGTTGTGGAAGACCCACTGCACGGGGCGTCGCTGACCGCTCCCCGGCAGGCCCACCCCCGGTCCCGGCTCCTCGCCTTGTTCAGCACCGTCCTCCTGACAACCTCAGGGGTTATGTCGATCGCCACACTCCTGCTTGCCACGGGTCACCTGGAAGCGCTTGCACGGGTACTGCCTCATGACTCGGAACCGGCGCGTTCGGACATCCCGAACCCGGCCTTCTCCGTACCGGCGTCGTATCGTCTCGACTGCTGGGACATTCCGATCGACGATTCTCCCCGGTGCTTGGGAGCAGCGCTGGACGCGATCAACGCACGACGTCACGCCGAGGGGGTTCGCCCGATGGTGGTGCCCCAAGGGTTCGCCCGCTGGACGCTCGGCCGGCAACTCACCTTCGCGGTCGACTCCGAGCGGACTGCCCGGGGACTGCCTGCGGTTCACATTGGCTCTGGCGGCCTCGCAGGCCCAGCGATAGCCGGGGCGCGTGCGGGGGCCGACCCCCTGGTCCCTGTGCGCGGTTTCAGAGTTTCTTACTCGGAGTGGGTGGGCGGTGCCGCCAACGGGCTCGACGCAGATTACCTATTCATGTACGACGACGGTCCTCACGGCGACAACCTGCAATGTAGTTCTGGAACCGAGCCAGCATGCTGGGCGCACCGTGACGGCCTGCTTGCCGATTATGGAACCGGCGTCCTTCGCATCGCTGTGGCATCGCACGCGGACAGTTCGTCGACCTCTACCGCAGTCGTCCTGGGGGAGCGGTAATGAGTGTGCGTTCGGCTATCTTGTCCGAGGAGGGCGCGGAAGACCGGCCCCGCACAGATGTGAGACATTGCCGGTAGCGCTCTTCTGCCAGATCAGCACTTCAACGTGGGCGTGTCCCCTCCGGGAGAGGTGGGGGGCATGGAGCCACCCGGGGACACCGTTCCCTCGAAACGGGCATCGCCGAAGGGGAGGACGTTGCCAGTCTGGCTGACCAGCCAGTAGCCACCCCCGTCAGGTGTGGGAGTCATGCCGGTTACCATTCCCCCGATGTCGATTTTGAAATACTGGGCATAGCAGCGGGCGGCACCGTTGTAGGAGGCGTCACCGAAGGTGAACACCCCTCCGTCGGCGGCCACTAACCAGTAGCCCGCGCCGGTGGGAGTGGAGGCCATGCCCACGATTGGCTGGTCGAGCTTGGTTCCGCCCATGGAACCGAAATAAGGGGCCGAATCGCCGAAGGCGAACACGCCCCCGTCGGCGGCCACTAACCAGTAGCCTCCGCCGGTGGGAGTGGAGGCCATGCCGACGATGGGCTGATCGAGGTGGATGGTGTTGGCACCGCCGTAATAGGGCGCGTCGCCGAAGGCATACACCGAGCCATCGGAAGCCACCAGCCAGTAGCCACCTCCGTCAGCGGTAGCCGAGATGGCTACTATCGGGCAGATGAGTGGGGTCTTGCCCGCGTCGCCGTACCAGGCGGCGTTCCCGAACGGGTAGACATTTCCTTCGGTGTCTGCTTCCCAGTAGCCATCGAGACCGGGGGAGGACGCCATGCCGACGATCCAATCGTTGTTCTTCACCGGGAAATCAGTGGGGGAGAGCATTCCGGAATATGGGCAGCCCTGGTAGGCTGCGGGCAAAGCGGGAGCTTGGGTAACCGTGTCGTAGCCGAAGGGATCGGCGGCCGAGCCGTAATAAGAAGCGGTCCCGCAGGCGGCTACCCGTCCGGTGCCGTCGGCTACCAGGTAGCCGGCACCGGAGCTGACGTTGGCGATCCCAATCGCCGATGAAGTGGCGTAGGAGGCGGAGCAGGTGACATAGGTGAACCGGTCGGCGGCAACTGAGGGGCTTGCGATCACCGTGCTCTGAGTTCCCTGGAGGTCTACCTGGACGTCGACCGTCCCGGGGAAGAGAGCCGGAGGAGCCTGCACGGCAATGAGGGTGTCGGAGAGCACCCGGCAGTTGTTGCCGAGCATGCTAACCGTGCCGAAGCCGACCCCGATGATGGCCGGATTGTTGGTGCATGCGGTGGTCGAGCTGATGTAGCCGGCGCTGGAGGTGAAATTGAACCCGTGAATAGTGAGAGATACGTCCCCCTGCATGGGCGCCACGGTGGCAGAGATCGAGGTGACAATCGGTTGGTCTGTGAAGCCGTACTCGTCGCCGGTCGAGGCTGTGCCGCTCTCCTGGATGGCTCCCGGGGGGCACCCGGTGCCACCGGAGATGTCGAAGCCGGGATTGGGTGAGCTGGACGCCGAGGGAGTCGCCAATACCAGGTCGGTCAGGTCGCATGTGTAGAGCGGGGACACGCCGGGATCGGCGGGGGTGGTAACGGTGACCTGCTGGAGACCGGCTACGCCCGGAACAGAAGTGATCGACGATGCGGAGAGGGAGGTGGGCGAGGCGAGATAGCAGTTGGAGGCCGAGGCGTAGGTGACCGGGCTGGCCTGGTTGAGCTGGGAGCAGGTGAGGGTGGAGGAGTTGGTCGAGCCGGAGCAGCCGGTGGGGAGGCTCTGGGAGCCGGTCACCTGGCAGGCCAACTTGTTGCCGGTGAAGAAGTAGGCTGAGGTGACGCCGGTGAGATCGTACCCGCAAGCGGTCACTTGTTGGCCACCCGCGGCGGGGCCATAGGGGGCAGCGGGGGTTCCTTGGCTAACGATGGCGGCGCAGGCGGAATTGCCGGTCGGGCTGGTGCCCGCCCCGGAGGTGACCGCGATAACCACCGGTGCCGACGTGTAGGTGTAGCGGTCGTATGGGGGGTTTGGGGTGCTGGTGGTGGTTCCTTCCGAGATGGTGATGTCGACGGTGTAGGAGCTCTGAGCGGAGGGGCTGGGTGGGGGGACCGCCTCGATCTCGTTGTCGGAGATCACTTTGAAGGAGGTGGCCTGGGAAGACCCCGCGCTACCAGCAAAGGTCACCGCGGTCACCCCGGTGAAGTTGTTGCCGGTGATGGTGACCAAGGGGGGGCCGCCCGACGGAGAGCCGGCATTAGGAGAGACCGAAGTGACGATCGGAGGCAAAGCGGAATTGTCACAGAGAAGACCTGGGGATACCGCAGGGAACGACCCGCCAAAGGAGGAATACCCCTCGCCGAGCAGGGTGGCGCCCAGGGGAACTTCGTGGGCGGAGTCGAAAAGCGCTCCGGTGGGGCTTCCCAGCCCGGCCGCCATCGAGTAGTAGTAGCCGGCGGTGGCGGACTTAGCGGGGTCGAAGGCGGGGTACGAACCCTGGTTGGAGCCGGTCATGTCGTTGTTGCCGGAGAATATGTCGCGCAGGTATCCCTCGGGGGCGCCAGACACCGGATCGAAAAGTGCCTCGCTGGCATTCGACTCGGCCAGCGCGTACAAGCGTGGATTGGCGAACCCGGTCTCGGTGGGTGTGCCGTCGTTGGCCAGGGTGCAGGTCTGGTTCTGAAGAGCCACGAAGCCGGACCACAGAGGCGCAGCCGCGCTAGTCCCTCCCACCACGGACCATTGGCCCTGGTTGTAAATCACGTAGCCGTGTTGGGGGTCGGCATTGGCGGAGACGTCGGGGACTTCCCGGCAGTAGTTGCCCGAGGAGGCGCCACAGGGGCTGCCGGAAGACGAACTGTTCACTACCCCGAAGCCCTGCTGCCAGGAGGGCATCTGCCATTCGGTGGAAATACCCCCCCCGCCTGCCCCGGAAGAGTCGTTCCATACCGTCTCGGTGGACGGGTTCTGGTAGCCGTCGTAGGAAGTGCCCCCTACTCCGGTGACGTAGGGCTGGCTGGCCGGGTCGGAGACTGCGAGCTGGGTATTGTTGCCCCCGCTCGATCCTGCGTGGAACGAGCAGGCTTCCGAACCGGTGTCACCCGCCGAAGCAAGTACGGTCTGGCCCTGGGCAGCGGCCTGCTCGAAGATGGTGTTCTCTGCGGCAAGGGTCCCCTGGTCCTGATCTAGTTCGCAGAGCCCGTAGCTGATGGAGACCACGTTGGCCAGGTTGGTGTCGTTGACGATGGCGTTCAGGTCGTCGATCCATCCCTGCGGGGTGGCCGGAGCGGTGTAGACCCGCAATGCTGCCTCGGGGACCAGGCTCATCAGCAACTCGATGTCCAGGTTGGCTTCCGGGTCGAACTGGTTGGTGCCGCCGTCCACCGCGACATTGGTCAATTCGGGGGTGGTGGTGCCGTTCAGCTCGGTGATCGAGGTGGGCACGCCGAAACAGCTCTGGTACTGGCTGACGTCGGCCGCGCTGTAGGCCGCCTGTTCGAATACGGCAACGGTCTGGCCGAGGCCTTCCTCAGGAGTGATCGCATTGGAGCGGGTAGGTAGAATCGCTCCGGAATTGGTCCCGGTGAAGTTGGAGTACCCGAAGCCGTAGTACTGGTACAGCTCGTCATAGGGGTAGTTGGGGGTGTCGAGGGAGCTGTCGCCGGTGAGATATGCCTGGTTGGCCGCAGCGACCCCTGGCGCCAGGTCACATGGAGCATTCTGGCTGGGGGTGGCGGGCACTGCTGCGCACTGGGTCACGCAGATGTCCAGGTAGGTGAACTGGTCTGCAAGCCCGGTGGATGACGTCCCTGCGGTGGTGGTGACGGTGATATCAACAATGCTTGCGGTGTTGGAGGGGGGGGAGACCACGGTGAGGGAAGTGTCGCTTCCGACGTTCACCCTTGTGCCGACGCTGGTCCCGAAATCGACTGTAACCGGGGAACCGATGCAGGTCCCTCCACAGGTGAATCCGGTACCGCCTACCGTGACGGTGGTCCCGCCCCCAATCGGACCGCTGTTCGGAACGACTGATGTGACCGTAGGGGCTGCAGCGACCAGCGGCTGGGGCACCGCCGCGCTGTCGAGGCCGACGATGCCCTGCACGAAGGGCTTGATGGAGGCAGGCACCTGCGGTGCTGTGGTGTTCGAGTGGGCCAGCTTGCCGTTGGCCATCCGGACCTGGGCGAGGGACACCCCGAACACCGACTCGGCGGTGCCGACAGTGGTGGTGACCGGGAGGACCAGGCCGTTGGGCGAAATCTTCCCTACGCTCATCCCATCTCCGGAGAGGACCTGTGTGACCTGAGTGACCACCGAGGTCGGGGCACCGTAGGCCTGGGCGAACTTCCCGGGTGCCAGGAACTTGTGGTACTGCGGGTTGCCAGGGGAGTAGAGGTCCTGCAGGAATTGCGCAAGCTCCTGGTGGTGAGCGGGGATCAGGGAGACGTCGAGGTTGAGTGAGGCTGAGGAATTCATCGGCCCGAGGCGCACCGCACCGCGAGGCAGGTGGGGGACCGAGCCGACGAAGTGGGGATCCGCCGGGTTGAGCAGCCCGGAAGAGGTCGGGGACCCGGTTCGGGCTGCCGGATGCCGGGAGGACGTCGAGGCGGCTGCCGGATTGGCCACCAAGGGAAGGACAAGTGCGCCGACCAATGCTGCTGCTGCGATGCCGGTGGCAGCCTTCTGCCGCACTGTGTAAACCCTTCGGAGCTCTCTCATGGGATTAGTCGGACAGGATAGCGGCGTACCATGGCGGGTGCAGAGATGGCCACCAAGTTCCTGCTCCGCACTTTCGGGTGCCAGATGAACGAGCACGACTCCGAGCGCATCGCCGGGGTCTTGAGTTCACGCGGGATGGAGCAGACAGGCGATCTGGAGAGCGCAGATGTGGTGGTGTTCAACACGTGCTGCATACGGGAGAATGCCGACAACAAGCTCTACGGGAACCTGGGTGTCCTGAAATCCCTCAAGCAATCTCGGCCAGGCTTACAGATAGCGGTGGGGGGTTGCCTGGCTCAGAAGGATCGCGAGCTGATCGTGACCAGAGCGCCGCACGTCGACGTGGTGTTCGGCACCCACAACGTCGGGCGGGTGGCCGACCTTCTGGACATGGCCATGTCCGGCGGAGGCAACGTGGTGGAGGTCCTGGATAGTGCAGATCCAGGGGAGGACGGTTCCGCCGGCTTCGCCCATGCACTCCCCGCCATCCGGGAGAACGCCCATTCCTCCTGGGTGACCATCCAGGTCGGGTGCGACAACTCGTGTGCTTTCTGCATCGTTCCGTCGGTCCGGGGCAAGGAGGTATCCCGCCCGGTGGACGAGGTGGTGGGCGAGGTGAGCACCCTGGTTGCCCAGGGAGTCACCGAGGTGACCTTGTTGGGGCAAAACGTGAACTCCTACGGGCGTGACATCACCCGCCGCCGCCCCCTTTTCGCAGATCTGCTTGCGCGGGTGGGGGCGGTGCCCGGTATTAGGCGGGTGCGTTTCACCAGCCCCCATCCCAAAGACCTCCGCCCGGAGGTGATCGAGGCGATGGCGACCGTCCCCCAGGTGTGCGAGCATCTCCACCTGCCGCTCCAGTCGGGAAGCGACCGAGTGCTGGCCGTCATGCACCGTGGTTACACTGCTCAACGTTATATGGAGAGGCTGGCGGCGGCTCGGGCGGCGGTGGACGATCTGGCGGTGACCACCGATATAATCGTCGGCTTTCCCGGCGAGACCGACGAGGATTTCGAGCGAACCCTCGAGGTGGTTGCCGAAGCCGCCTACGACAGTGCATACACCTTCGTATTCTCCCCGCGGGCGGGAACCGAGGCGGCGTCCATGTCTGATCGATTCGTGCCTGATGAAGTGGTGGCCGAACGGTTCGACCGGTTGAAGGTAGTGGTGGAGCGCTCGGCCCTGCTTCGGCACGAGGCTCGGGTGGGTAGGATCGAGGAGATCTTGGTGGAGGGCCCGAGCAAGCGGGACCCGGCGATGCTGACCGGCCGTACCCGACAGAACAAGCTGGTGCACTGTCCAATGCCGGCGGGGGGAGAGGTGCAGCCGGGGAACTATGGCGAAGTGCGGGTGGACAGGGCGTCCCCTCATTTTCTGAGGGGAGAGTGGGTGAGTCCGACCAGCCGTCCCCGGCGGCGAACCCGGCTCGCCGTGCTGGCCGGGTGAGCGAAGGCGGTGGGCATCCTGAACCAGCGGTGACCGGTCGGCATCTCTGCCTGGTAGGCCCCACCGCGGCCGGCAAGTCGGATGTGGCTCTGGAGGTTGCGCACGCAAGCCGGGGCGTGCCGAGAAAGTGGGGGCCCTTCGAGATCGTCTCGGTGGACTCGATGGTTGTCTACCGGGGGATGGACATCGGCACCGCCAAGCCGAGCATCGCAGACCGGCGGCTGGTTCCCCATCACATGATCGACTTGGTCGAACCCTGGGAGGAGTATTCGCTCAGCCTGTTCCAGTCAGACGTGGCATCTTGCATCGCGGGCATCGAGTCCCGGGGGGGAAGAGCCCTCCTGGTCGGGGGCACCGGGCTTTACCTGCGGGCAGTGGTGGACGGATTGACCCCGCCTGGCCGCTGGCCAGAGATTGCGAGCCAGCTCGAAGCGGAATGCGAGCGCCAGGGTCCAGAGTTTCTCCACAGCCGGCTCGCCCGGCTCGACCCTGTGGGAGCATCCCGCATGGAGCCGACAAACGCGCGCCGTATCCTGCGTGCCCTGGAGGTGACAGTGGGAAGCGGCCGCCCCTTTTCGTCATTCGGACCGGGTCTCACCACCTATCCCGAGTGTCCATTCGTGTTGGTGGGCGTGGACAGCTCGCGCCTCGACGACAGGATCGCTTCACGGGTGGGAGCGCAGATGGACGAGGGCTTTCTCGGCGAGGTCGCCGGCTTGCGGTGTTCGCTTGCGGCTTCGGGCAGGGACTGGTCGAAGACCGCTGCCCAGGCCCTCGGATACCGGGAGCTGATCGAGCATCTCGACGGGGAAACCAGCCTTCCGGAGGCAGTCGATGCGATCGTGCAGCGCACACGCCGTTTCGCCCGACGGCAGCGCCGGTGGTTCCGGCGGGATCCCCGGATCAGGTGGGTCGACGCCGAGGGGCAACCGGGTCGAGAGGTGGCCACGCTGGCTGGGATACTGGTCAAGTGATCGTCTCCGATGGACGGTGCGAACCGGTCCGCCTCACCAAGCATCACGGCCAGGGCAACGACTTCCTGGTTCTTCTCGACCGGGAGGATCGCCTGTCGATAACGCCCGGTGTGGTGGTGACCCTGTGCGACCGGAGGCGGGGAGTGGGGGCCGACGGCTTCATCAGGGCGGTTCCCGACGAAGAGGCGGATTTCTCGCGTCCCTACGAGGTAGCTGCGGTGATGGAGCTTTTCAACGCCGACGGGTCGCGGGCCGAGATGAGCGGCAACGGCGTCCGGTGCCTGGGTCAGGCCCTGTGGGATTCGGGATGGGCCCATGGCGACGAGGTGCTGGTCAGGACCGACGCCGGCATGCGCAAGCTTCTCCTCGGCGAGATGGGTGGCGGCGGGATCGCATCGGTGTCCGTTACGATGGGAACCATCGTGGTAGGAGATGATGTTGTGTCTCTGGAATGGATGGACGGAGCCAGCAGGGAGGCAGTGGCGCGCGCCCGGACCGCCGATGCGGGCAATCCCCACCTGGTGCTCCAGGTGGGCCGTCTCGACGCGGTCGACCTGGACGGGATAGGGGTGGCAGCACAGCGAGCTTTTCCCAGAGGTATCAATGTCGAGGTGGTGCAGAGCGATGGTGCATCCGGCCGTCTCGACATTGCGGTCTTCGAGAGGGGCGTGGGGCGCACTCTCGCGTGCGGCACCGGGAGTTGCGCAGTGGCAGCGGTGGCGAGGGCCTGGGGCCTGGCCGGGACCGACGGCGGCGCGGTGACGGTGGCCAATCCGGGTGGAGATCTGTGGGTGCGGTGGGAGGGGGAAGAGGCGATCCTGGGCGGCCCGGTAGTGCGGATCGCCGAGGTGACCGTGGACGGCGAGCTCTTCGCCCCGTGACCGTCCTCATCGAGAGGAGCTTCCGGGAACGGATCGTGCTGGTGGGGGTGGCCACCGGAAGCTGCACGGTGGGCCAGGCGGAGGCCAGCTTGGACGAACTGTCCCTCCTGGTGGACACTGCCGGGGCCGATGAAGCGGCACGGATCATCCAGCGCCGGGACCGCCCCGACCCCGCCTACTACATAGGCAAGGGCAAGTTGACCGAGCTAGTCGAGGTATCCCGGGCGACCGACGCCGATACCGTGGTCTTCGACGACGAGCTGACCCCCGCCCAGCAACGAAACCTCACCGCCATGTTGGGGCGAACCGCCATCGACCGTACTGCGGTCATCTTGGACATCTTCGCCCAGAATGCCTCGACGCCCGAAGGGCGCGCCCAGGTCGAATTGGCCTTGCTCGCCTACCGCCTTCCCCACCTGCGGGGGAAGGGTGCGAGTCTCAGCCAGCAGGCAGGCGGCATCGGCACCCGCGGACCAGGCGAGACCAAGCTGGAGACGGATCGCCGGCGCCTCCTGCAGCGGATGACCAAGCTGGAGCGGGAACTGGAACAGCTCGCATCCACCCGGCACACCCAGAGGCGAGCCCGGAGGCGCTCGGAGCTCTTCTCTGTCTCGATCGTGGGCTATACCAACGCCGGCAAGTCCACGCTTCTCAACCGCTTGACTGACGCGGGGGTGCTGGTGGAGGACCGGCTTTTCGCCACGCTGGACCCCCGGGTCCGCAGGATGCGGCTTCCCGGCGGGAGGACCGTGCTCTGCTCGGACACGGTGGGGTTCGTCGCCAAGCTGCCCCACCAGCTGGTGCAGGCTTTTCATTCCACCCTTGAAGTGATCTGCGAGTCCGACCTTCTGATCCACCTGGTGGACGGCTCGGCCCCCGACCCGGAAGGCCAGATCGCCGCGGTGCGGAAAGTGCTGGGAGAGATCGGGGCGGCTGACGTGCCTGAGATGCTGGTGGTGAACAAGATCGACCGGCTCGATCCCGAGTCGCTCTCCCGCTTCGAATGCCGGCATCCCGGAAGCGTCGGGGTGAGCGCGCGCGACGGGCTCGGCATCGAGGAGTTGCTTCGGCGGATCGAGTGGCGGGAGGGCGCTATGCATCCCACCGGTCAGGAGGGCGCCATCGACCACGCCCACCGTGGCATGGCCCAGCAGGAGCGCTTCGGGCAGATGGAGGAGGCATGATGAACGGGGGCTTCTCCCCGCCCGACTATCCCTATGAGAGGCTCCGGTATCTGGCATCCGAGGCGGAATCGGCCGCCTTTCCTGGAGGCTTGGTGGACTTGTCGATCGGCGCTCCCTGCGACCCACCCCCCCCATCGGTCGCCGAGGAGCTGGCCGCCGCCCCTGCCCTCAGGGGCTATCCGGCGTCGCGGGGAACCGACGCCTACCGGGCTGCATGCGCCGGATTCCTGTCGGGATCCTTCGGGGTGGAACTGGATCCCGACTCCCTGGCCGCCTGTATCGGCACCAAAGAGCTGGTGGCCTCCCTGCCCCACTACCTGCGGCTTCGCCGGCCGGATCGCGATACCGTGCTCTATCCCGAGATCTCCTATCCAACCTACGAGATGGGGGCCCTTCTGGCCGGGTGCCGGGCGGTGCCGGTCCCGGTGGACAGCCGGTGGCGCCTGGACCTCAGTTCGATCGGGGATGGCGATGTCGAGCGGGCCCTCCTCCTGTGGGTAAACAGTCCTGGTAATCCCGCTGGCCAGCTCGACGACCTCTCGGCGGTGGCCGGGTGGGGGGCGGAGCGAGGGGTCCTGATCGCCAGCGACGAGTGCTATGCCGATTTCACTTGGCAGGGAGGGCCCCGGTCGATTCTCGAGAGCGGGACCGCGGGTCTCCTCGCGATCCATTCCATCTCTAAGCGATCTAATCTGGCAGGGCTGCGTGCGGGTTTCTACGCTGGCGACCCGGGCCTGGTGGGGTACCTGTCGCTGGCTCGGATGCACGCCGGGATGATGGTCCCGGGTCCGGTACAGGCTGCGGCGGCGCGGGCGTGGAGCGATGTCGAGCATCTGTCCTCACAGCGAGAGACCTACCGTCGGCGCCTAGCCCGTTTGGTGGAGATTCTTACTGGGGCCGGTGCCGAGGCGTCGATGCCGGAGGGCGGCATCTATATCTGGGCCCGGTGCCCGACCGGCAAGAAGGACGCCTGGGAGTTCGCCCGGTTCCTGGCCCGACGGGGCGGCGTACTGGTGAGCCCGGGGGACCTGTACGGTCCGGCAGGGAAGGGTTTCGTCCGAGTGGCGGCGGTACAGCCCGACGAACGGTTGGAGATGGTGGCCGAGCGTCTGAAGGTTTAGCCGGCGCGTTCACCGGTTGGGGTCCTGACCGGGAGGTCCCAGGATGAGCGATTTAACCAACGAGACGATCGGTGATCCGGCGTCCTCCGCCCAAGCCTCAAAAGCGCTTCGTGCCTGCACCTCTCCAATCGGTTGGAGGGGAGGTTCCGAGAGGAACCTACCAGCTTCCCGATTCCAGACAACGCTCGTGGCACCACCCGATTCTCCGGACACCTCCACCCTGTAGGCACCGTGTGTCGTGGTGGCGACGTAGGCGATGCGTCCCCCGCCCGGCGCTCCTACCAAGCGGTCCAGTTTTGCGGCACCCGTCACAATCACTGCGCCCTTGCAGGCGGGTGGAAGTGAAATCACCGTCTCGGCTCCACGGTCCCCGAGAGCAACTGTTCCAGAGGCGAGCGCTTTCATTGCGAAGGAGTGCGACACAGGGTCGTACAAGTAGCCGACCAGCGTACCGGCGGTCTCTACCGGCCAGGCCCGCTGCAGATACTCGATCCGTGAGGGGGCGAGCGGCCCGTTCTGCGCGCCGGTCGGTGGCGGTTGGTAAACACCCCAGCCGTTCACGCAACCGGAGCGGGGCCCATTCCCGCAGTTCTCCTTCCAGGTCCAGAAGACGCTGCCCGACTTCGACCGTTCCTGGGCGGCGGTCATCCCGGCGAGAATGGTCGAGTCTTCAGCCGGGGAGTCACCGAACTCGGTCACCAGGAGCGCCGCATGCATCGACTGGGCGTCGGCGATGGCGGTGGCGTACCCGAACTGGTAGGAGGGCGGGTAAGAGCTGGCAACTGCTCCCCCTCCACCAAGGAATCTGTCCACGGTGAACACGTGGGTGTACACGTGGGGTGAATACACCAGGTTGGGGTAGCTGGTGAAGGGAACCGACACCTGGGGTGCGAAGTCCACCAGGTTGGTATAGCCGGTCGGCTCGACCAGGATCTCCTGCCGGTTGAGGTGGGAAAGGGAGGGGTAGGCGCAGCGGCCGAACCACAGGGCACTCCGAACTCCAGAGCCAGCCCCGGTGGGTGGGGCGGCCGGAGCGTTTGGCGGAACCTGGCCTGAGGGATTGTTCGCCGAGCAGGTTGGCATCCCGTCCCGCACCCCGGTGAGCGCTTCCACTACCCGCCGGTAGAAGGGAAAAAGGTCGTGGTCGGAGAAGGCGTACAGATTGGAAAGCGGCAGCGGGGTGCCCGGAGCAGCACCCGGGAGTGGCTCGTTGATCACTTCGTATCCAAGTACCGTCGGGTCATTTCCGAAACGGCGGGCCAGTCGCGCCAGCGCACCTATGTAGTGGTCTTCCAGCCCCGGACCGGGAGCGGCCCCCTGCGGGATCGGCTTTCCGTCGGCACCGGTCGTGGAATTGTCCCAGAAGTTCTGGAAGGCGGCTGCCATGGCCGGGTTCAACTCGTTCTGGCCGAAAAGGGCGCAGGAGGGCTGTCCGTCGGTTACCACCGCCCAGAGAGGTGCGCCATCCTGCCCGTTGGAGGGCGAGCATCCGGTCGGGTCGGGCGCCGACGCTGAGGCGGTGGCGAGAAAGCGTGAGTACTGATCCTCGTGCATGTCGAGGATCACGTAGATACCCTGCTGGGCCGCCCAATGGACCACCTGGGCGATCCGGTTCAAGTAGATGGTCGAGTAACTGCCTGGATATGGCTCGAGTTCGCTCCAGTTGAGAGTCAGGCGTACGAGATTGAACCCGAACCGGTGTATCTGGGCGAAGTCGTCCTCGGAACCGGGTGCTGCCGATTGGGAGGACGGAGGACGGGATGCCTCCACTTCGCACAAAGGGGGATCAGGGGCGCGCTGGTCGTTGGCTGGGCACCGACCCGCGTAGGCGGAGGGGTCGATCGGGTAGTGCGGCGTGGTGCCGGCTGCCCCGGAGTAGTCCTGGTCCTCGAAGCCGCTGGCGGCCACCCCCCGGAGGATCACCCGGCGGCCTTCCGGATCGGCCAGGTAGGGGGTGCCAATGGTTGGATGGACCACGTGGAGGAAGGGGAGGGACGATCCGTTGGCCGGAGCCGGGGACGTTGCCGTCGAGCATCCGGCGGCGAAGCAGGCAATTGTCAGCGCACCTGCAAGTGAGGCGGGAAAAGTTCGCACCGCTAAGGTTTAGCGAATGGCAGACCTTCAATCCCGCATCGAGGACCTGTGGGCGAACCGCGACAGCCTGGACGCCGGGGACAGAAGTGTCCGGTCGACTGTTTTCGAGGCGGTCGATCTCCTGGACTCCGGCATGGCGCGGGTGGCCGAAGTGGACCCCGCCACCGATCAGGTGGTGGTGTACCAGTGGCTCAAACAGGCGATCCTGCTCACCTTCCGGGTGAGTGCAATGGAGACGATGGAACTCGGACCCTTCGAGTTCGCCGACAGGATTCCCCTGAAGCACGGTTACGCCGATGCCGGGGTCCGTGTCGTCCCGGGTGCCTCGGCCCGCTGGGGTTCTTACCTGGCACCTGGGGTAGTGATGATGCCTAGCTACGTCAACATCGGTGCGCGGGTGGGGGCGGGAACCATGGTCGACACCTGGGCAACGGTGGGATCATGCGCCCAAGTCGGCGAACGGGTTCACATTTCCGGGGGGGTGGGGATCGGGGGAGTGCTGGAGCCCCCGCAGGCGGCTCCGGTGGTGATCGAGGACGATGTGATGATCTCGTCGCGATGCATGATCACTGAAGGGGCCCGGGTAGGTCGCGGATCGGTGGTCGGTGCGGGCACCATACTCAATCCCTCGATCCCGGTGATCGACGCCGAGAACGGCGCCGAGATACATCGAGGAAGAATCCCACCGTGGTGCGTAGCAGTGTCGGCTTCGCGGCGGAGGGAATACCCAGGAGGGGAGTTCTTTCTACCCTGTGTCCTGGTGATTCAGATCGG
>JAKAWH010000004.1:35144-60873 GCA_021817065.1 Actinomycetes bacterium | reverse complement strand
CGGCGTCCAGACCCCCGGTTTCGGGTGCGTCTACGACCCCGAAGGCAATGCTTTGCTCGACAACACCTTCATCCACAACGGATACTTCGGCAATCCCACCAACGGCGACTACGGGGAGATCGCCCTGAACGCCAACCAGCCCCAGAACTGCTTCGTCGGCAACAACGCCCCCGACGGGAGCACTCCGGCAAACCTCGAACAAACCCAGCCGACCTGCGGTGCTTTGACCACCGCCCCCCAGACGGGAGGAGCCCTGCTCGGGCAGGTGCTCTGCGACACCGGCTTCGGCGCGTGCCCACCCGGTTCCAATTACCCGAAGATCACCACCAACGTGGTGATGCGGCCCCTTCCCGCCAATCTTCCCACCATGCCCAATCCCTGCAAGGGAGTGCCAAAGAACAAGTGGTGCCCCTAGGGGCTGAGAGCACCGATCTCGCCGGACGGGAGGGAGCACCCACAAATCTCTGCCGTCCGCGACAGCTGGATAGGGTATGCACCATGGAGTCCCGGCGCGCCACCATGGGCGACGTACCGGCGCTGTCCCGGGTGCTGGCACGTGCCTTTTTCGACGACCCGGTCAGTAGCTTCCTCTTTCCCAACGAAGGAAGGCGTGACGGCGCGCTCGCCCGCTTCTTCACGATCGAGCTCGCCCGCCTGTACCTCTCCCACGGGGCGGTCTGGGCATCGGCCGACCTCGACGGGGTCGCCATCTGGGCGCTGCCCGGGCAGCACCGCCCCCGCATCGCCGAGCTGATCGCCATGATCCCGATGATCCCGTACGTCATCGGTCATCCCGTCCGCTGTGCCCGCACCCTTGCCGCGCTGGAAGCAAAACATCCCCCCGAGCCCCACTACTACCTTGCCACCCTGGGTACCGACCCGCCGCGGCAGGGGAAGGGCGTGGGTTCTGCCACCATGGCTCCCGTCCTCGAGATCTGCGACACAGAGGGAATCCCGGCGTATCTGGAATCCTCGAAGGAGAAGAACGTCCCCTTCTACCGCCGTCACGGGTTCGAGGTGACCGAAGAGTTCCCGCTCCCCTCCGGCGGTCCACCGGTGTGGCTCATGTGGCGAGAGCCGCGCTAAAAGCGCCTTCCCGCGATATCGAGGCCTCGATCAGCGGGCGAGAGCCGCGGTGATCACGCTTCCCCGTGATACCGGGGACACGCTCAGCGGGCGAAAGCCGCGGTGATCTCTGCGAGGAGTTCGGGGGTGGCCGCGACGATCGGGCCGGTCCGGGCGCTGTGCTCGGTGGTTACCAATTCCCGACCGGACGCCTCAGCGGCGAGCGCCCCAGCTTCGCGGCAGATCAGGAGAGCTCCCAGGTAATCCCACGGTGCCAGGGAGCCACCCGTGGCGTCGACATAGGCGTCGAGCACTCCCTCGGCCACCGCGCATATGTCCAGGGCCGCCGCGCCGAGCACCCGGGCTTGGTTCCACCCGAAGTAGGAACGAGGCACCCCGCAGAACCCGACGATCGCCTCTCCGAGGCGCACCTTGCCGGAAGGTTTGAGCGGATCGCCGTCCCGGTAGGCGCCGCCGCCCCGGGTCGCCTCGTACACCCGCCCGTTCGCCTGGTTCACCACCACAGCTGCCCTGAGTCCCTCCAGATCGACCGCGCACAGGCTGGTGGCATACCAGGGAATCCCCTGCGAGGCGTTGGTGGAGCCATCCACCGGATCAAGAACCACCACCACCGGATTGGCCGGATCGTGAACACCCGACTCCTCGGACACCACCCCCAAGCCGGCTCTCCGGATCACCGACACCGCAGCCTGATCGGCCGCCAGGTCGCAGCGGTACTGGCCCCGCACCACGCCGGTCGGTCCCCAGTCCTCGAGATGCCCGAGCGCGTCGGCAACTGCCGATGCGGCCTCCTTCAGAATGTCGAGGATCTGTCCATCCGAGTAGGAGCTGCTCACGGGCACCCAGGCTATTCTGTTGCTTCGTGGCAGTCATCGATGTGGCCGGGTACGTTGCCGATCTCAAGGATCATGCGGTGGACCACGGTTTTCACGTTCACGACGAACGCCATTTCGTGGAAACCTATTCGCTGCGGCAGGTGTGGGAGGTCGATCTCCACCCGGAAGAGGGTTGCGGCGGGCCACTCGACCTTCACCTGGCGCTGGAGGTCGATCCCCGGGTCCTCCTCTCCTTCGAAGACGTGGTCGCCGAGCTGGCCGAGGACGTCGAGCCGCCCGACGACTACCACTTCCCTCTCACCTTCAACTGGTCCCTCCCCCCGCTGCCCGCCGGCCCCGATCTTCTCCGCCTGGCCCTCGACCTGTCGGGAGTCGGGGGCATCGAGTTGCCGCTCGAAGTGTCGGCGAGCGATTCTTTTGTCTCTGCCACCGACGCCTCCGAGAGACGCCTCGCCATCGTGGCGCGGCAAACGGTCTCCCTCGCCAAGATCCTGGCCGGCGAGGAGATGCTCTGCGAGACGTTCGATCGGGCTTTGGCGGTGAGCCGCTACCTGCTCGATTCGGCTCCGAGCTGGCTGGGATGACCCGCCGGGGGATACCCCTTGCAGGCGTCCTCCTCGCAGCAGCGCTGACGGCCGGGTGCTCGCCGGGTTCGGCGGGAACCAGCTTGGCGCGCCAGTCCTGCGCCCATGTCGCCGCGGGCCTGGCCTCCTATCACCGTGGGGTCACTGCATCGATTTCCAGCGACCAGGAGCGTTTCCAATCTGCCGCGCTCACCCAGCTGGAGGAAGCCCTCCCGCTCGCGTCGCAGGCCGCCGAAGCAGACGGTGAGTTCCAGGCACTCATGACCACTCTTCAAGACGTGAACCGCGTCCCGATCGACCGGTTGGTGACCGCCCTGGACGTCCAGTGCACAAAGACACTCGGGCGCCCGGTTCATTGAGGACCCCGCTTCACATGGGGCGAGATCGCCCGGTTCATTGAGGACCCCCGGCCCGTGGCACACTCGGGCTCCCGATTCGGTTAGCGGGGTGGGTCAGTCGATCTCGTAGCGAGGTGCGTCCGCCCAGAGACGTTCGATGTCGTAGTAGGCGCGCGCTTCATCGAGGAAGACGTGGCAGACGAAATCCCCGTAGTCGAGGAGCACCCAGCGTGCGTCGTCGAGACCCTCGGTACTGGGAGAGCCGCTCCTTCCCGCCTGCCGTACCTGTGCCTCGATTTCCTCGGCAACCGTGCGGACCTGCCGCGGGTTGCTCGCCGAGGTGATCACGAAGTAATCGGTGATGCCGATGAGAGGACCTACTTCGAGGATGACCGTGTTCTCGGCCTTCTTGGAAGAGGCGGCTTCTCCGGCAACCCGTACAAGCCGATAACACTCGTCCGCATCGCCCCCGAATCGCTCGGGGCCGTCGGCCGCCCGACGGGCGACGCCCTCCGCAACTAGGGCGACGCCCTCCGCGCCCACCGTTGTGGGCCCGCTAGCCGCTGACGTGGAAGTCTGCTCCTACTATCACGGTCATATCCACAATATCGGAATTCGCGGTCGAAGTGAGGATTTCCCCGGTCCCCAGCAGGCGGGCCACCCGGACAGCATCGGCACGCCCGCGAGCGTCATAGGTGATGATCCGGGTCTTGCCGTACCCGAAGCAGGTGAACTTGGACGAGGTTGCCTGAGGAGTGCACGCATTGCCGGACAGCGAGACGTCCACCCACGGTTCGAGGGCGAGCATCGCCTCCTCGTCGAGACCGAGCCCGCCAGTGCCATTGAGAAGCTGCACCTTGGGACGAGGTTCCAGGGCTCCTGGCTGACCGGGCACCAGAGCAGGAAGTATCGTAAACAGCTGCTTCTGGTCGACTTGGAACTCCACCGGCGCGCCGGGCGACTCGGCCGGGATCTCGTCGACTGGAAGGAGTTCGATCAGAGTGGTCCCCCGTGCTAGCTGGGTCAGGGCGGTAGTCAGTGACGATGCGCCGGTAACCGGCGGTGCCATCGTCGTGCTGGCCTGTCCACCGCTCGCTACGGTCGTGCCAGCAGAACCGAACCCGGAAGCCGATGGATGTGCACGAATAGCGATCGTCCATGCCTGCACCAGAGTCGCCAATCGGGAGGCTTGCTCGGTGGGCCCGGAGGCCGACACATCGGAGAGGAAGTCTCCGACCTGCCCCGGAGCGACCGCGACCGCGCCAGGTCCAAAAGACTCGCCCGACGACCCATTGGCCGGCTTGATCGGAACGCTGAGCACAACGTGCAAGGTGCCGGCAGGGCTGAGGAGGGTGCCGAGCTGCGAGAAGCTCGCCACGGCGATGGATCGAACGGAGATCCCCAACATGTTCTCCACGGTCGCAACCATCTTGTCGGGACCGGGAGCGTTGGGTGTGGTGGCAAGGGCCGTACTGAGAGCCTGCTGGCCACCCGGTACTACTTCGGTGATGGTGTTCGGAGGTATCGCCAGCACGGTGCCGCCCCGGCCATCGGGACGAGGAACCAGGGCGGCGATTCCCGCCACTGCCCCCCCGTCCCCGGTCACCGTCAGAAGGCATGGGAGGGGGCCGACCGCCGGCACGGTATTGGCTGGACCAAGCGAGGAAGAGGTCCTGTCCCCGGCGGGCGCCTGCATCCAGACCAGCACGGCTGCAGCCACCACAGCCAGGAAGACGCCGACCGCCGCTGCCCGGCGCCGTCGCTTCTGCCGCTTGACCCGCTCGCGCCGCCATGCCCTCACCCCGGTGGCTCCCTTGGGCAGGACGACCGGCGGCGAGCTCGTCCGGTCGTCTGCTCTCGTCATCGCCGCATCAGCTTAGGGTGAACACCGTAGAGACCCCGGGAAGCGATCAGCGCGGAAACCGGCGGCGGCACCAACCCCTCGGCGGCGGCACCGGACCTCAGCTTCTCCCGGATGGCGGTGCTGGAGACGTCGGGGGTCTCGGCCCACACCACCTCGGCTCCCCACCGGGCGATCGCGCCCGCGGGTGGAGGCGAACCGGCCCGGGTGATCACCGCAACCTTGGCCAGCTCGCTCAGCCTCTCCGAACGCTCCCAGCTCTCCATCTCGTTCAGGATGTCGGTACCGACGATGAGGAAAAGACGGGCTCCCGGCATCGAGCGAGACAGCTGATCGAGCGTGTCCACCGTGTAGGAGGTCCCTCCGCGGACGATCTCCGCGTCGCACGCGACCAGGCGGTACTCACCTTCCACCGCCGCCTCCACCAGAGCCAGGCGATCCGCCGCGGGTGCGATCTCGCGCAGCGACTTCTTCCAGGGATCGTTCGCCACCACCAGCAAGACCTCGTCCAAATGCAGCGCGTCCCGAGCCGCCAAGGCGGCTGCAAGGTGGCCGCAGTGGATCGGGTCGAAAGTCCCTCCGAAGACGCCGACGCGGGCGGGTTCCGGGGCAACGGTGGTGTGCGGGTGCATCTCCCTAGAACCCTCAGGTACCTTCCAACTTCCCGATCACCTCGGCGAAGGCGTCCATCTCCGCTTCGTGCACGACCCAATACGAGAGACCCCACCTCTCGCGACACGAGATCAATTTCTCCACGATCTCATCGACCGAGCCGATCAGCGCGGACGGCGTCTCCACGACCTGCTGGGGATCCTGCCCAAAGGAGGAGGCCAGATTGGATCGGGCTTCGGCACCATTGTCGACGATGTTTACGAAAAAAGTGAGACTCTGCAATTCGATCGAGCTGAAACGCCCTCCTGCCGCGTCCTTGACACATGCGATCCTCTCGTCGACCCGTGCTGCTGCCGCCGATGCGATCACTTCGGGACCGATCGCCCCTGCAGCCAGGCTCGGGTTGATCCCGACGATATCTGCCTCTCGTGCTGCGATAGATAGTACCCGTGGCGACCCACCCCCCACGAGAAGGGTGGGGTGGGGTGTGCGATGGGGATAGGGCCACCCCACAGCCCCCTGGAGGGTGTAATGAGTCCCGGCAAAGTCGACCCTCTCCCCGGTCCATAGCGCCTTCATCACCCGGATGGATTCCTCCAGGCGGTCTACCCGGACCGAGGGTTCGTCGTAGATAATGCCGGCCTGCTCGTAGTCGCTGCGCATCCAGCCGGCCCCCAGTCCGAATTCCACCCGTCCCTCGCTCATCACGTCCAAGGTGGCAATCTCCTTGGCCAGCACCAGAGGGTGGCGGTAGTCATTTCCGAAGACCAGGGAACCCACTCGCAGGGTATTGGTGGCCTCGGCAGCGACCGCCAAGCCGACCAGCGGGCCGAGCTGCTCGTCGAAGTGGTCGGGGAGGAAGAGAGTGGAGAATCCGAGCGCTTCGGTCTTGCGGGCCAGATCGCGCCAGGCGGCGGCGCTGGGAGCCCTGGAAGCCTGGAGGCCAAATCGAAAAGGATGCATGAGGAACTAGCCTAGGGGGATGCACGTCGAATCCTGGTCGCCCGACTCGTGGCAGGCCCGAACGTCGGTCCAGCAGCCGGTCTGGCCCGACGCCGCCGAGTTGGAGACCGTGCTCAAGCAGCTCGCCGGGCTTCCGCCGCTGGTCTTCGCCGGAGAGGCGCGCCATTTGACCGACGCCCTCGGTGCAGCCGCCTTTGGAAAGGCATTCCTCCTCCAGGCGGGTGACTGCGCCGAGTCGTTCACCGACTTCTCGGCCGACTCGATCCGGGACAAGCTCAAGGTCATCCTTCAGATGGCCGTCGTGCTCACCTACTCGTCGGGCGTCCCGGTCATCAAGGTGGGGCGGATTGCCGGGCAGTTCGCCAAGCCCCGCTCGTCGCCTACCGAGGAAGTCGACGGAGCGACTATCGAGGCTTTTCGCGGCTACATGGTCAATGACGACGCTCCCACCTCCGCGGCCCGCCGGCCCGACCCCACCCGCCTCCTCACCGCCTACCACCAGTCGGCCTCCACCCTCAACCTGCTTCGCGCCTTCACCAAAGGCGGGTTCGCCGGGCTCGCTCAAGTCCACTCGTGGAACCAGGACTTCGTGGCCAATAGCGCCGAAGGGCAACGATACGAGGTGGTCGCCCGCGAGATCGACCGGGCGTTGCGATTCATGGACGCCTGCGGTATCGACCCGCGCACCTCCGAGGCGCTTCGGGAGGTCGACTTCTACACCAGCCACGAAGCGTTGATCCTGCCCTACGAAGAGTCGCTCACCCGCCGAGACTCGTTGACCGGCGACTACTACGACTGTTCGGCTCACCTTCTCTGGTGCGGTGAGCGGACCCGGCAAATCGACGGTGCCCATCTGGAATTCCTCTCCGGTATCCACAACCCGGTCGGCTGCAAGATCGGCCCAGCAGTCGGCACCGACGAGGTAGTCTCCCTCTGCGAGAAACTCAATCCCCTGCGCATCCCCGGCAAGCTCACCCTTATCTCCCGGATGGGGGCGGAGCGGGTGGGTGAGCTCCTCCCTCCCCTTCTAGAAGCGGTGAATGCGGCCGGGCATCCGGTGGTGTGGGTGTGTGACCCCATGCACGGAAACACGTTCGCTGCCGACAACGGGCGCAAGACCCGTCATTTCGACGTCATCCTTTCGGAAGTCGAGGGCTTCTTCGCTGCTCACCGGAGGGTGGGCACCTGGCCCGGCGGAATCCACGTCGAACTGACCGGCGACGACGTGACCGAGTGTCTGGGCGGTGCTGAGGAGGTTCTCCAGGACCATCTCGACCTCCGATACGAAACCGCCTGCGATCCCCGCCTCAATGCCAAACAGTCGCTCGATCTCGCCTTCGAGGTGGCCCAACTCCTGCGGAGCTGAGCCACACATCTCTTGACTGGTTCTGATCCGACCGGTATATTGGCAGATGGGACGCGCATGCGGAAGAGGTACGAGCGTTAGAAGGGTTCCGGCAATGCGCGTTTTAGGTGATCAATTGCACACGCAGAGGGCGAGTGGGCGGCCACTCTCGGTAGGTGTGACGCTGTTCGGTCTTATTGTGAGCGGAGGAATGCTGACGTCTTGCCTCAGCGGGGCGAAGGCAGCTTCCTACGCCGACCAGTACTGGAGCAACTACAACACGGCGAACTACCAGACGCCGGGCAATGGCGACGACTGCATCGATTTCGTTTCGCAGGCGTTGGTAGCCGGTGGGGCACAATGGACCAATTTCCCCGGCGATCCCGCGGACAACCATTCTTGGTGGGCGATCACCTCGGGCGACACGACCGATCAGACCACCGAGGCACAGCAGATCTACATCAATTCGCCGTATTGGGCTCAACCGGTCTACGGCTGGGACACTTACTCGTGGGTCCAAGTGCAGACCTTCATTGGTCATGGTCTGTACACCAACAATTCGCAGGGCAATCCCTGGATGACCGAAGAAGGGTCGTACTCGTACCAGAACTGGCCCAATCCGGAGGCACCTTCCACTCCCCCGAATATGGTCCAAGGTGATGTGTACGCATACAACTGGTCGGGTGAGGCACGGTCTGGCGCTTCCCATGCTTCGATCCAGGTTGCAGGCTCTCCCGGTTCCCCCGTGCCCGACCCGAATTCGGGCGATAGCAACTACTCGGGAGACCTGGTGGATGCCCACACTGATAACCGTTACCACGTCTACTGGAGTCTGAGGCCAGTCAATCCGAATAACTGGCAGAGCACGACAATCTTTTTCTTTCACATCAATGGAGGTGACTGAATGGAAGAGTTCTCGAAATACTCATCCGGAACAAGCCAACCCGGCGAATCTGATAGCGGGGAAGGGCGGGTTGTCACCAGCTGGCTCACTCACAAAGTGCGTAACCTGATTGGTGCCGCCGTGCTCAGCGTTGCTAGCGGTGCCACCGGTTTCGAGTTCGCCAGCGCATCTTCGACGACCCTCCCTAGCCAGACCCAGCAAGTCGAGTCGGTGGCGATGGCCGCCGTCGAGGTTGACCAGTCTGTCGCTACACCGCCGGTAGAGACACCGTCCGGTTTGAGCATCGCTGACTTCAATGGAGCGGTCCAGGGTTCGGTGAGCACCTCGAGTACACCCTGGGTTCTCTGTCCTGGTGGTGGGGTGACGTTGAACGCTTCTGCAGTAGCCGACATGCAGAGCTTCAACGTGGCGCAGATCAACAAGTATTTCACGGGTGCCCAGCAGCAATACGAGATGAGCAAGCTTTCCAATTTCCTGAACGGTTCGTCCTCCGGGACTGTGGCGACAGCTCATCCGTGGCCATGCAGCCAGATGGCATCGAACTGGGATGTTCGAGGTCCGGACGTCACCTCGTTGATCCAATGGAGTTCGGTCACCATCGGGGTGACCACCGCGACGATCAATGCGGAGTTCAAACTGGACGAGCTGGCGTGCCAGGTGAATCAGTCAGCCGACTCACAAGGCCAGCATTCGGTGGATAACTGTGGAGCACCGTCCGGGCCGGTTGCGGCAATTATCTCTCTTCAGACGGATAGCTCGGGCAATTGGCTGGTGGACAGCATCACCTGGATGTCCGCCTCCTCGAATGGCGCGAGTGGATAACTCGGAGTGAAGTTACCTATCTGGCGGGCCGCGATCGCCATTTGCGTAGTGCTCGCCAGTTTTGTGATCGGTCGTGCGATCGGATCAGTATCGCACGACAGTCCATTTCTCGCCTCCCCGGTCCCTAGCCTCGCTGAGGTGGTGGCAAGTGTGAAACAGCTTCCGAGCTATCCACGTTCAAGAGTTGTTTTTCGGCTTGCAAGTGGTGCCACCAGTTCCCGGAACGGCACGAGTCCGGCTTTCGCCACTGCTCTTTTCGAGACGCCCGATACATGGAATCACGTGTCATTGTGGTTTCAGCGAATGCTGTCCGATAGGAGCTGGGTAGAGACATCGAACACCCTTCGATCTGGCGCGCAGGTGAAGGTGATTCGCTATGCCAGGGACCAGAGAATGTGGTTCGACCTGGCGCTCGACAATTCGACTTTGCTTGCTCGCAGTGGCCACCCCATTTCAGTTCCACGAGGCCAGCAGGTTTACGAGTCCAGCTTGGTGATCGAACCGGCCGGGTCCGCCAAGCGTTCTCCGTCCTCCCTCGCGGATCTGGCGAAGATCCTGGGTCGGTGAGCCGTCATGTCGCCTGAGCGCATCTCGCGAAGGAAACTTCTCGTCGCTGGCGCGATCGGAGGTGTGGCCATCGTAGCAGGGACCGGTGGGTACGAGCTGATCGAGCGGGGCGACCTTCCGGGCAGATACGCCTTGGACAGGCTGACTGGAGCTTGCGACGTCGGCGAGCCGGACTACCCGGGCGTCGTCCCGGGACCGGTGGTTTCTGGTCGCTTCTATTCCCAGTATCGCCAGCGGGAGGTGGGATGGTCGATTGCCTTCCCGAACGGGTATAGGCCTGACGACGAGCTGCCGGCGGTATTCGTGCTGCACGGCCTGGGTGGGAACCACTCGACTGCTTTCACCGACCTGAAGCTGCAATATGCTCTGTCTTCCCGAATCGATGGAAGACGGATGCCACCTGCTGCCCTGGTCTCGGTGGACGGGGGTGACGGCTACTGGCTTCCACACCTGGGCGACGATCCGCACGGTTTATTGGTGTACGAACTACTTCCGTTCTGCCAGCATCGAGGCTTGGCGAGGAAGACAGGAACCCTCGGCGTTTACGGATGGTCGATGGGGGGCTACGGTGCCCTCCTATTCGCTGAAGGGTACAAGGGCATGGTTGGCGCGGTGGTTGCCGAGAGCCCTGCATTGTTCGGAGGGTATTTCGACGCGCATGAAGTGGCACCGCAGGCCTTTGCAAGTCCCGCTGACTATTACGGGAACGACGTCATCAGTCGGATCGGTAGGTTGGTGGACATACCGGTCAAGATCGACATCGGGAAGGACGATCCCTACGCCTCCCTGGTCGGAACTCTCAGAGGCTTGCCGCTGCCGTGGATGCAGATCCACATCGACCCTGGATGCCACGACGACAACTTTTGGCGATCACACGGCCCCTCGGCGATGGAGTTCTTGACGACCCGCATTGGCGGGAAGGGTTGACACTGGGCGTTTCCCGTACCCAACCCCGTTGCGCCCGCTCAGGCCAGGTATTCCTGCTCACTGACCCGTAGCCCCCGCTCAGGCCAGGTAGTCCACGAATCTCTCCAGCTGGCGCATGTTCCGGCACTCGAACACCCCGTCGCAGTGATTGGCGTAGGCCCCCACGATCGAATCTCCTGTATCCCAGTAGGTTCTGGGCTCCGGGTCCAGCCAGTAGAGGTGGCGGACGTGCTTGCGAAGCTCCTTCAAGACCCAGGCGTTCGAAGCATGGTAGTTGTTGCGCGCGTCGCCGAGAATGATCACACTGGTCTTGGCGGTCATCTCCTGCCCCCACCGCTCGTAAAAGGCCTCGAACACGTGCCCGTAGTCGGAATGACCGTCGACCCAGACCACATCGGCTTCGGTATTCACCCGATGGACTGCTTCGCCGATGTCGTCGGAACCTTCCAAGAGGTGGGTGACTTCGTCGACACCGTCGACGAACACGAAGCTCCGGATCCGGGAGAACTGGCCATTCAAGGCATACACCAGGTGGAGGGTGAATCGGGCAAAAGACGCCACCGATCCGGAAATGTCGGCGAGGACCACGATCTCGGGCTTGTTGGGTCGCGGCTTGCGAAAGCGCGGCTCGGCAGGCACCCCACCGTAGGAGAGCGAGTGGCGGATGGTGGACCGGAAGTCGAGAGCTCCCCGTCGCAGGTGCCGGCGGCGCCGGGCGAGCCGCACGGCCAGCTTGCGCGAGAGTGGCTGTATGGCGCGCCGCAACTGAGCCAGCTCGTCCCGGTTGGCGTGCATGAAGTCGATCTCCTCGGGGAGAGGCTTGCGCAGGGACCGGGCCAGTGCTTCCGATCCCCGGTCCGCCACCAGGCGTCGACGGATCTCCGCCTCGATCTCCTTTCGCAGCGCGTCGATACGCTGGGCGAGTTCGTCGTGGACCAGGCGCCGCTCCAGGGGGGTCAGTCCACCTGGTGCCTGCTCTTCCTCGGCCGCGATCATCTCCTCCAGTAATGCGTCCAGATTGAGGTTCCGTAGCGTCCGGTACAGGTAGTAGACGCCGCCCACCGGACGTCCCGGTTCCATCCCGGCGAACCGGCTGACCGCGATCTGGGCCAGGGCTCGGGTCCACTCCTCGTCGCCACCCATCAGGGCCCGGCGAAGCATGGCGGCGATCTCCTCCGGGGTCATGGGCTCCCCACCGCCGCCCACCGCTTCCTCTTGCATACCGGCGATCCGGGCTCGGGCGCGGGCCTGTGCCGCCGCCGCCAGATCGTCGGTCTCTTGCCCATCCGAACCGACCCTGTGCCCGGTTCGGGCGAAAAAGACTTCGAACACCGTCTCGAACGCCTTCCAATGAGCCTGGTTCTTCACCAGAGTGGCTCCCAGCGCGTACTTGAACGCCTCCCGATCCTCGAAGGGGATGTGGTGGAGTGCACCTGCCGCGTCGACCGTCTCGGTCAACGACACCGGCAAGCCGGCCTGGCGCAATTCGGTGACGAATCCTTCGAGGAGCTCAATCATCGCGACCGGTTGGAGTGCTCAGGATGCTCAGGCTCCCCGTCCGGGACAGATCCGCGAACGAACCGGGCTCGGCTCACTCGTCTCCGACGAGGGCCAGTTCCTTCTGCGCCTTCTCGATGTCGCTGCGGTACTTGAGAAGAACGTTGAACGTGGAGGTCGCGGTCTCCGGGTCCACCGAGTCGATCCCGGCGAGAACCAGCGACCTGGCCCAATCGAGGGTCTCCGACACCGAAGGATGCTTCTTCAACTCCAGGGTGCGCAGTGCCCGGACGATGCGTCCCACCTGATCGGCCAGCTCACCGGAAATGCCCTCCACCCGCGCGAGGATGATCTCCTTCTCGCGCTCTAGATCGGGATAGTCGATGTAGAGGTAGAGACACCTCCTCTTCAACGCCTCGGAGAGCTCACGGGTGTTGTTGGAGGTTAGGAACACCAGCGGTATCTGGTTCGCGGTGACCGTCCCCAGCTCGGGAATGGACACCTGGTAGTCGGAGAGCACTTCGAGGAGCAGCGCCTCGGTCTCGATCTCCACCCGGTCGACCTCGTCGATGAGGAGCACCACTGGGTCGGTGGCCCTGATGGCCTCCAGGAGCGGGCGGGTCAGGAGGAACTCCTCGCCGAAGATATCTTCCTCCAGCTCGCTCCAGGAAAAGGTGCTCCCTTCTCCACCGGGGGCCGCGGAAGGTTTACCCTCCTCGGCCACCCTCTGGGCCTGTATGCGCAGGAGCTGTTTCTTGTAGTTCCACTCGTAGAGCGCCTTGGCCTCGTCGAGCCCCTCGTAGCACTGGAGGCGGATGAGACGTGCGCCCAGCGCCTCGGCCACGCTCTTGGCCAACTGGGTCTTGCCGGTCCCCGCCGGTCCCTCGACCAGCACCGGCTTGGAGAGCCGGTCGGCTAGAAATACCGCCGACCCGATCGACTCGTCGGCGAGGTAGGTGACCCCGCGGAGGCGGTCAACGACCGAAGATGGTGTGTCGAATCGTGACATGGTCTACGACCGTATCTGACCGTCGCCCTCGACCACGAACTTGACGGTGGTGAGCGCCTCCAGTCCCATCGGTCCGCGCGCATGGAGCTTCTGGGTGGAAATGCCGATCTCGGCTCCCAATCCCAATTCGCCTCCGTCCACGAAACGGGTCGACGCGTTGACCAGTACCGCCGCAGCGTCCACCTCGCGAGTGAAACGGCCCGCCGCCGCCAAGTCTCGCGTCACGATCGCTTCGGAATGACCCGAGGAATACCTCTGCACATGATCGATGGCTGCATCGAGGGAATCGACCACTGCGACCGACATCTTCATGTCCAGGAACTCGGTGGCGAAATCCTCCTCGGTCGCCGGCGCGATGCGATCCACCAGCCGGCGCGATCTCTCATCTCCAACCAGCTGGACCCCGTCGAGGGCCTGCGCTATCCGGGGGAGGAACTCGGCCGCGACGGCTTGGTGAACAACCAGAGATTCCGCCGCATTGCACACCGAAGTTCGTTGTGTCTTGGCATTGATAACGATAGTGACAGCCATATCGAGATCGGCGTGCTCGTCCACGTAGACGTGGCAGTTGCCGTCCCCGTCGATGACGTAGGGAACAGTGGCGTTCTCCAGAATCGAAGCGATGAGAGACGGACCACCGCGGGGGATGAGGCAGTCGATCACCCCACGCATCTTCATGAACCGGATGGCTACCTCGCGGGAGGTGTCCTCCACTAGAGTGACGCCGTCGGTAGGGAGGCCCGCCTTGGCGAGAGCCTGCCGGAGAACGCCGGTGATCGCCATGTTCGACGAGATCGCGCTCGACGATCCGCGCAGCATCACCGCATTGCCCGACTTGATGCACAGCCCTGCCGCATCACTGGTCACGTTGGGCCGGTTCTCGTAAACGATGCCGATCACTCCCAGGGGCACCCGGACCCGCGTCACCCGGAGACGGTTGGGACGCACCCACCCTTCCACCACCCGCCCGACTGGATCGGCAAGCGCGGCCACCTCCCGGAGCCCGCCGGCCATCGAGGCGACCCGCTGGGCATCCAGGCGGAGCCGGTCCAACCCCGCCCCGCTCACCCCCTCGGCGGCAGCCCTCTCCAGGTCGACCTCATTGGCTGCCACCAGTTCCTCAGCTCGCTCCTCCAGCATCTCGCCGGCAAGGCGGAGGAAGTCGTCCTTTGCTGCGCTGGACGAGGTAGCCAGTACCCGGGACGCTGCCTTGGCCCGGGCCCCGGCGGCATCGAGATCGAAGGGGGCCTCTGCGGTCATGCTTCAGCCTATCGCCCGGTGTGTCGGTTACAACCACCCTGCCAGACCGAATACGAGGGCAAGCACCGCGTCAACACCGGCGATGGCAGCGACCACACCCAGCTGCCTTCGATGGTTCTCCCCCATGTCGAACACCCATGCCGCGATCCCGTAGAAGGTCCCGTATCCGAAGATGACGATGAGCGGTACGAACGGCACGTTCCACCACCAGTACCCCCAGTGCAGGACGCCGAAAGCATGCAGGATTATCTCGACCACCACCGAGACACACGAGAAGGCGAGAGCGTAGGCGAGCCGGTTGGGGATGCCGGCAATCCGTATCCCGCGGTCTTGGGGAAGCATCTTGACGAAGATGACCCCGGCTACAAGGAAGTACAGGCTGATCTCGATGGAGAGACCGATCAAGATCAGATAGCTGGTATGACCGGTGACCGTCCACAATGCAGCGCGATGCGATACGTGGAGGATCGCCGAGTTGACCAGCTCATTGAACCAATCCATCAACCAGAAAGCGATCCCGGCGAGGACGATGTCCCACCTGTGACGTTCCACCTCCACCGCGTAGACGTAGAGGACCAGGCCGACGAAGGCCAGCAGGCTCCAATCGAAATGGGAGGCGTGTCGCAGCATCGCCTCCGCCCGCAGTGTGAAGCCGGGAACCGTCGAGAGCATTCACACACGATAGGTGACCGCCGCCCACGCCGACGAAATCTCATCTGCCGGTGTGGGCCGGCCTGTGACCAGAAGCGGTGAACTCCCCGTGGGGAGCCCGATCAGCTCCCTTCGGTCGCCGCCTCCGCGGTAGAAGGCAGGGCGTCTTCGCTGGAATCACTCGATGATTCACCGGCCCCCAGCGCACCGGCGGTGGCCTCCGGACCAGCGGTGAGCGACGCCGGCTCGCCAGATCCCAGACCGAGCTGGGAGCGGATCTCGTCGAGCTTCGAGCGGGCTTCCAGCTCCATCTGAGCCTGATTGACCTCGATCATCCCGGCTTCGAGGGGAAGGCCCTTCAATTCCGACATCCCCAGAGCTTTCGCATAACGCGCCTCGATCTTGTTGCGTACTTCTTCGAGGCTGGGCACGTCCTGGCCCACCGACTCCGACAACGAGACCATCGCGGTGTTCATTTGCTCCTGCATCTTCGCCTGATCGAGCTGGGAGAGGAGCTTCTGGCGCTCGGTCAACTTGTTCTGCAGGGCTGCCGAATTGGTCGAAACCGCCTGGCGCGCCGCGGCGGCGGCCTCGGCGGACTGGAGGCTCAGAGCTTTGAGCGAGGTGATCTCCTCCTCCTTGGCCACCAACCGGTTGGCGAATGCCTCCGCCGCCTTGGTCAACTCGGTGGCGCGAACGGTATCGCCCTTCTTGGCGGCGTCGTCGGCCATGATCACCGCCTGGCGGGCCGAGGCGGTGGTCTTCTCCAGCTCCTCCATCGCGCGGTTGAGCTTGATCTCGGTCTGCTTGTGATTGGCGATGACGTTGGCCGCCTGCTCGGTCAGCTTGCGGTGCTGCTCCTGGGCCTCGACGATGGCCTGCTCCAACTGGATCTTGGGATCGGCTTTCTCGTTGAAGCGGGTGGACAGCGAGGCGCTCATGTACCGCCACATCCGCTTGAGCGTTTTGAACATGGGATCGAGCCTACGCCGCCGGGAGGGCCGGTGAGGGCCGGGAGCTCAGACCCCCAGGACGGAGACGAAGCTGACCATCTCCCCCGGATAGCCGCCCAGGTTGTGAGTCAGGGCAAGGCGCCGATCGGAGGTGATCTGCCTTTCGGGCGGAGCCTCGCCCCGGAGCTGGAGCCAGCACTCGAAGACCATCCGCAGGCCCGATGCCCCTACCGGATGCCCGAAGCTCTTGAGCCCGCCGTCCGGGTTCACCGGCAGCTCCCCGTCCAGGCGGAACGTCCCCGCCAGCTCCTCCTTCCAGGCAGTGCCCCGGGCGGCGAAGCCGAGGTCCTCCATGAGGACCAGTTCGGTGGGAGTGAAGCAGTCGTGCACTTCGGCCATGGCGAGCTCGGCACGCGGATTGGTGATGCCGGCCTGCGCGTAGGCGTCGGCCGCGGCGGCTTCGCACTCGGGAAAATGGGTGTAGTCGTAGTCGGGGTCGATAAGCCCCGACCCGCTCCCTGCCGCGAAGGAGAGCGCCTTGATATAGAGCGGTTTGTCAGCGTAACGGTGCGCGTCCTCGGCCCGCACCACGATGGCGGCAGCGGCGCCATCGGCCACCCCGGCACAGTCGAACACCCCCAGCCGGCCGGCCACCCGCGGCGACTTCATGACCGTTTCGGCGGTGATCTCCTTGCGGAACTGGGCACGTGGATTGCGCGCCCCGTTGTAGTGGTTCTTCACCGCAATAGCAGCCAGCACCGAGGACATCTCGTCCTCGGATACGCCGTACTTTGCCGCGTAGGCCGGAGCCACCATCGAGAACATTGCCGCTGCGGTGAGAGTCCGGGCAGTACCGTCGCCGGGAACCGGCATGGCGTTGAGCCCCTGGTACCCGCTGTCCTTAACCTTCTCCGCGCCCACCGCCATGGCGATGTCGTAGGCGCCGGATGCCACCGCGTAGGCAGCCGCCCGGAGGGCCTCCGATCCGGTGGTGCAGTAGTTCTCCACCCGGGTGACCGGCTTGTTGACGAGCTGGAGAGGGCGGGCCAGAGTGATCCCGCTCATGCCGGACTGGGCGGTGCCGAGCCAGTAGGCGTCCACATCGTCCTTCGCCACCCCCGCCGAGTCGAAAGCGTCCTTGCACGCATCGACGATCAGATCGTCCAACCCGCGGTCCCAGTGCTCGCCGAAGCGGGTGCACCCCATCGAAACGATGGCGACTCGATCGCATATCCCGTGGGAGCTCACCGGGGACCCCCGATCGACCGCGGCGGGTCCACCACCCCGCTTCGGAGCAAACGAGCCTTCCAGAAGTAATCGTGGATCCCGTCGGCGGTGAACAGGCGCCGGAAGGTCATCTCCACCCGGCCTCCAATGGCGACGTCCGCCTCGTCGCAGTCGGTCAATTCCAGCGGGAAACGACCGCCCCCGTCGAAGTCCACCACCGCGAAGACGATGGGAGGGCTCGGCGAATAGGCAAGGCGGTCGATGGTGAATGTCACGATGGTCCCCTGTACCGATGCACGGGGGGCTTCGACCATGTCGTCAAAAGCCCCTCCCCGCATCGACACCCGGGCCGGCGGGAGGTGGACCGCCTCGCTGGATCGGTCCTGCGAACCGGTGAAGCCGTACTTCCATCCGTTCGAGCGCCACGCGGCAGACGAGGAGACCCGGGCGGGCTCGGGCCGGCGGGGTGGCTCCGTGGTGATCATCCCTCGCCAGGCGAGATACTTGCCGTAGGGGACAGGAGCGGAGGGACTGGCATCGAGCCGGCGGGGCGGCGTCGCCTCACCGATCGCTGCGGTGACCCGGAAGAAGAGAACATCGGCTCCGTCGGCCAGGTGCACCAGGGCGACGGTATCCCCCGGGGAGGCCCCCTCCAGCATGGAGGCGAGCACCAGCCCGGGATGGGCGCATCCTGCCTGGCCTACCGTCGAGCACAGGTCGTCGGCGATCGCTTCAGGAGCCACCCCCAGCTTGCGGGTGAGACCAGAGACCGCCCGTGCGTGCATCCCGGTTACTGCCACCCGGGTGACATCGCCGGCACAGATTCCTGTCGCGGCGAGCGCCTTTTCCCAGGCATCGTGACCTAGGTCGAGGTAACGGGTCTCACCGAATCGCTCTTCCCAGGTGCGCGATCTCCTCTCACCCGGTGCCCGCCACCGGTCCAGGAACTCCTCGCTGACCGAGGCGCCCCCGAGGTAGCCGGCCACCACCGGTGTGTCCGGCCCGTCCTCGCCGACGAGGAAGGCTGCTGCCGCGTCGCCACCGGCCGATTCGTCGGTCCCGGCGGGAAGCCCGTCGCGCATGTCGGCCATAACCACTGCCGACAGGTGACCCGAGCCGGCGAGGCAGGCAAGCAGTGCGCCGACACCCGATCGCAACGATCCGCCCACGTCGTAGGCGCCGATCGAAAATGGAAGCCCGGAGGCCGCGGCCAGGGCGACCGCATTTGTCTTGTCCAGATAGGCCGGCGAGGCGGTCGCGAACCACAACGAGCCCACGCGTTCGGCGAGTCCTGGCCCGAGGGCCGCCCGGAGCGCCTCCACCCCCATGGTGGTGGTGTCCTCGTCGTGGGAGGCCACCGCACGGGTGCCCCGGCCACCTCCCGACCCCAGTAATCCCGGTATTGCAGCCCTATCCAAGCGCCGGTAGGGAAGGTAGCCGGCGAATCTGACAATGCCTCGCATAGGCCCTATTATAATCTGACGAGACGTCACAAAATCCGGCGGTCGCTCAGTCGCCGCTGGGTCGGGGCGTCACAGCCTGGAGCCCGGGCGTGGGTACCGGGTTTGCAGCCGGGCACGAGCACAGGGAGTCGCATGGATTTCGAGTTCTCCGAAGAGCAGTTGGCCTTTGTCGAAGAAGTGGAGCGGTTCCTCGACGACCACGACGACCCGGACGTCTTCGACGTCACCCGGGAGAACATGGCCCAGATCGTGGACACCCCCAAACGGCGCCAGTTCATGGCCGAGGTGGGCAAGCGCGGGTGGCTCGGCATCACCTGGCCCAAGGAGTACGGAGGCACCGAGGGCGACGGGGTGTACGAGTACCTACTCAACGAGTCGCTGGCGCGGCGCGGCGGTCCCCAGATCGGAAAAGGAGTGGGCATTATCGGCAAGACCCTCATAGCCCACGGGTCGGAGAAGCTGAAGCAGGAGTTCCTTCCCAAGATCCTCCGCAACGAAGTCGAGTTCGCGGTGGGGTATTCGGAACCGAACGCCGGGTCCGACGCCGCGTCGATGCAATTGAAGGCGGTCCGCGACGGAGAGGGGTGGATGCTCAACGGGCAGAAGACCTGGACCACCTCGGCCCACTTCGCCGAGTGGTACTGGGTGGGAGCGCGCACCGACCCGGAGGCGGCCAAGCACTTCGGGATCACGCTCTTCCTGGTGCCCCTCGATCATCCCGGAATCACCATCAAACCGATCTGGACGATGGGGGACGAGCGTACCAACGAAGTCTATTTCGACGACGTGTGGGTGTCTGATGACTACGTGGTCGGGGAGTTGAATCGTGGCTTCCAGTACATATCCGAAGCCCTGGATCTGGAGCGCTTCACTCTTTTCACCTTCTCCCAGATCGATGCGCGCCTGGATCTGCTCCTCGAGTACGTGAAGTCGGCGACCCTCGACGGGGAGCCGATCGCCGAGGACCCGGTGGTACGACGAAGGATCGCCCACCTCGCGACCGAAGCAGAGGCGGCGCGCCTGCTCGGTCTCACCTTCGTCTACCGTTCCTCGCGCGGCGGCGCGCCGCCCACGGCCGAAGCCTCCGAGTACAAGCTCTACGCGACCGAGTTGTCCCAGCGCCTGGCCGATGCCGCGATGGACATCGCCGGCCCCGGCTCGCAGCTGCGGGTCCACACCGAGGACGCCCCTATGAAGGGGCGCTCCGAATCCACCTACCGCTACACGGTGATAGACACCATCGGAGGCGGCGCGTCGGAGATCCAGAAGAACATCATCGCCCGGCGCAAGCTCGGGCTCCCCAAGAACTTCTGACCGTGACCGACGGCTTCCTCGCCGGTTACACGGTGCTCGACCTTTCCACGGTCGGGCCAGCGGCGCGCGCCACCCGGATACTCGCCGACTACGGGGCTTCGGTGGTCAAGGTGGGTCCGGTGCCCGGGAGAGGGCCGTCCCCGATCCGGCCGCCTTTCTTCTCCTATAGCGCCGGGCGGCACATGAGGCAGGCGGCGATCGACCTGCGCAATGACGCGGGGCGGGCGGCCTTCCTCGCCCTCGCTGCCGGCGCCGACGTGGTGGTGGAGAGCTTCCGGCCCGGAGTGGTCGATCGTCTAGGCATCGGTTATGACGCCGTTACTGCTCTTAACCCCCGAATCGTCTACTGCTCGACCAGCGGCTATGGCCAAAAGGGTGGGAGATCGGAGTGGGCGGGACACGATGTCGACTACCTGGCCGTCGGCGGGTTCCTCGCGTCGGGCGGTCCCCGGGCCGACGGGGGTCCTCCCCTTCCCGGGGCGACCGTCGCCGATGCGGCCGGGGGGGGGATGCACGCCGCTCTCGCCATCGTCGCCGCTCTTCTGGGGCGGACCGTGACCGGAGCGGGCACCTACCTGGACGTATCGGCCACCGATGGGGTGCTTTGGCTGATGTCCCTTCCCATCGACGAGGCGCTGGCCACCGGGGCGGAACCCGGACCGGGTCACGACGTGCTCTCCGGGCGCTATGCCTGCTACGGGACCTATCGTGCGCGCGACGGCAAGTGGCTCGCGGTAGGAGCCATCGAAGCGAAGTTCTTCGCCAACCTCTGCACCCTCCTCGGATGCCCACAGTGGATCGAGCGCCAGTACGACGAGGAGTTCCAGGACGCCATCCGCGCCGACTTCGCGGTGGCTTTTGCCACCCGGGACCGCGACGAATGGGTGGGCGTTCTCGCCGGCGCGGACACCTGCGTGGCGCCAGTGCTCAGTGTCGCCGAAGTGGCTGACGACCCCCAACTGTCCGAACGGCACGCCCTGCTGGAAGCAAAGCATCCCGATGCCGGGACCTTCCGCCAGTTGGCTCCCATCCTGGCGGGGATGAAGCGCCCGGCCGAACCGGTCCACGCCCTGGACTCGACGGTGACCGACACCGAGGAGCTTTTGATCGCTGCCGGATATGCACCGGAGACGATCGCGGACCTTCTTCGTGAGGAGGTCATCGCGTGAATACCGCTGAGGTTGGTCGGAAGCGAGTTTTCGCATGAGTGGCCCGGCCACCGGCCTGCCGAGCGAGGTGGACAAGATGATCGGCATCCCGCTCTACGAGGAGCAGGGCGAGTTTCCGGTCGAGCGCGGCTACATCTGGACCACCTGCTCGTCGGTGGAGAACGGGAATCCCCTCTACTGGGACGATTCGGTGGCCGAGGAGCTGACTGGGGGACCGATCGCCCCCCCCACCATGCTGTCGGTCTGGTTCCGCCCCCACCACTGGGCGCCCGGGCGCTCCCAGCCCCACCTTCCCCTCCAGGTGCACTTCGATCTCAAAGAAGCACTCGGCCTCCCCGAAGCGGTGATGACCTCCAATACCATGGTCTTCCACGATCCGGTACGACCCGGGGACCGGCTGTCCACCCGCCAGGTGCTGAAGTCGGTCAGCCCGGAGAAGACCACCAAGCTCGGGACCGGCCGATTCTGGGTGATCGATGTGGAGTATCGCAACCAGTCGGGCAACCTGGTGGGAGTGGAGTCCTATACCGGATTCGGATACCGGAGAGCTCCGTGACCCCCCCACTCCTTGCCGGCGACGTCAAGCCTGGAGACGCCCTGCCTCGCTTGCGCTATGAGGTCAGCGCGACCACGGTGGTGCTCGGCGCGCTGGCCAGCCGGGACTGGCGGCCCATGCACCACGACAAGGACTTCGCAGTGGAGCGCAACGGATTGCGGGACATCTTCCTGAACACCCCCAACCAGGCGGCCTGGTTCGAGCGCTACGTGACCGACTGGACCGGACCCCACGGGCGACTCGGCCGGATGACCTTCACCATGAAGGGTTCTATCTTCCCGGGAGACACCATGGAATTCTCCGGCACGGTTGACGGTGCCGAGACCGACGATGCCGGGTGCGGGTGGGCGTCGCTGTCCATCGAATTGGCGGTGGACGGCCAGGTGAAGACCACCTGCGCGGTGCGGGTGGCCCTGCCGGCCGAGGCCGGCGACAACCCGTGGGACCGGCGGGGAGACCAGTGGAAACCATGATCGCCGGGCAGCGTGTGGCCGCCCTTGACCTGACATATCGCAAAGGAGATACCCGTGCTGGAGCTTGACTTTTCCGAAGAGCAGGAGATGCTGCGGACCTCTGCCCGCGACCTGCTCGCCGACCACTGCCCTCTATCGGTGGTGCGCGAGTTCGAAGACGACCCAGTGGGCTACCCGAGAGAGTTGTGGGCCCAGTTCGCCAAGCTCGACCTGATCGGCCTGATGCTCCCCGAAGAACACGGGGGAGCCGGAATGTCCATCCTCGAAGGGGCGGTCCTCTACGAGGAGCTGGGGCGGGCACTGGTCCCCACCCCCCACTTCCAAACCGCGGTGATCTGCGGTGGCCTCATTGCCGCGGCGGGCAGCGATGAGCAGAGGTCGTCGTGGTTGCCCCGGATCGTCACCGGTGAAGCCGTCCTCACCCCCGCCTGGTTGGAACCCGATCGCGGCTTCGGTGCCACCGGGGTGTCCGCCGAGGCTCGTGCAGACGGCGATGGCTTCCTCCTCACCGGCACCAAGCGCCACGTCGCCTACGCTTCCTCCGCCGACCGCCTAGTGGTCCTGGCCCGCAGCGGGGCGGCAGCCGAGTCGGTGGATCTTTTTCTGGTGGACCCCTCCGCTCCGGGTGTGACCATGACACAGCAGATGTCGGTCGCCTCCGACAACCAGTACCGGGTCGATTTCGATTCGGTGCGCGTGAGCGCCGCCGACCGGATCGGGGCGGCCGGGACCGGGTGGACCACCTGGGACGCGGTGATGGAGCAGGCGATCGTACTGCTAGCCTCCTTTGCCATCGGCGGATGCACCTACGCGTTGGAGATCACCGTCCAGTACGCCAAGGACCGCCACCAGTTCGACAAGCCGCTAGGTGCTTTTCAGTCACTCGCCCACTATCTTGCCGATGCTCAGACCGCTCTGGACGGCGCCACCCAACTGGTCCACGAGGCGGCCTGGGCGATTGCCACCCGCCGCCCTGAGGCGACCAAGTTGGCACCGATGGCCAAACTATTTGCCTGCGAGACTTTTCGGGATGTGACCGCCACCGCACAGCAGATTTTCGGCGGGGTCGGGTTCACCGTCGAGTTCGACATTCAGCTCTATTTCCGCCGGGCCAAGGCGCTCCAGGTCTCCTGGTGGAACGACCGCTTCCTCGAAGAAAGAATAGCCACCGCGGTGCTGGGGAGGTAGGTCCCCTAAGGTCGTCGTGTAAGTCTCATTCTGATCTTGCATCTCTGCCTCGGCCGTAGCACAATTGTAGCCATGAGCACAGAGTCCCTACGAACCGTCAAGGATCGCTTCTCCGAGTTCGTCGACCGGGTCGAGCAGCACCACGAACGGGTTATCGTAACGAAGAATGGGCATGCAGCGGCTGTGCTGATGAGCCCAGAAGATCTCGAGTCGCTTGAAGAGACGGTGGCGATTCTTTCAGACCCCGCCGCCATGAAGGGCATCCACCGGGCAGAAGCCGAGATCAACGAAGGGAACTACACCGAAGGAGTCGAAGCCGTCAGGGCACTCCGTGCCAGGAAGTGATCCCTATGGCTTGCGGGTATCTGGATCAGCGAGTCGCCAGATAGCAGAGGAACTTCCCGAAGCGGTTGCACATGCCGTCGTCGAATTCATCACGGGGCCATTGCTCGAGAATCCGGAACGCGTCGGCCGACCGCTTCGGAATGAACTCGCCGGGAAGCATACGGCACGGCGAGGAACATTTCGGATCATTTACCGGATCGACGATTTCAAACACATTGTCGCGGTCGAATGGATTATGGCGCGGTCTGACGTATATCGAACACGGTGAAACGTCTTGTCGTTGGGTATGAGCCAAGGCTGGCTGGGCAAGCACCTCGCCTCGCACATCCCGGCGCCCCGGGGACGGGCCGGTCAGGCTCTCCGAAGCGCCGACCCAGAGCAACTCACCAGTGGTTTACGAAGAACTACTCCTCACACCCGTAGCAACACCAGATCGTCCCTGTGGATCACTTCGTGGGGCATGTCAGGCGGTAGCTCGAAGGTCTTGCGCCCGGCTATATCGTTCAACGACGTCGCGGTGTGCCGGACCACCCCCTTGGCGAAGACTGCACCGGCTGGGTCCACCACCTCGACCACGTCCCCGGGGCTGAACTCGCCGGCCACCGAAACCACCCCGGCCGGAAGGAGAGAGGTTCCCCGTCCCTCCAGAGCATCCCGCGCACCCGCGTCCACGGTGATCGTGCCCATCGGGGCCACCGCGAAGGCAATCCACACCTTGCGGGAAGCGAGGCGGCGGTCCCGAGCTTGCACTACCGTGCCGATCCCCTGCTCTCCCCGAATCGCCCCGGCGATCACCCCCTGCCTCGTGGCATCGGCGATCACCGTGCGAACCCCCGACCACTGAGCGATCTTCGCCGCAGCAAGCTTGGAGGCCATTCCTCCGCTACCCGCATCGGTTCCCGGGCCCCCTGCGGCTTTCTCCAGTTCGAAGTCGATTTCCGCTACCTCTTCCACCAGCGAGGCCCGGTTGTCGAAGCGGGGATCGGCGGTGAAGAGTCCGGCGGTGTCGGTCAGCAGGACCAGCAACTCCGCATGAAGCATGTGGGCCACCAGGGCAGCCAGGCGGTCGTTGTCTCCGAAGCGGATCTCATCGTCGGCTATGGTGTCGTTCTCGTTCACCACTGGGACCGCTCCGAGCTCCAGAAGCCGGTTGATGGTCTGGCGTGCGTGCAGGTATTGGCGCCGGTCGGAGAAGTCGGTGGGAGCGAGGAGCACCTGGGCGGCCTGGTGGCCGTGGCTCTCCAGGCACTCCGCGTAGACGCGCATCAGCTTTGGCTGTCCCACTGCAGCGATCGCCTGGAGGGTTACCATGTCGGAGGGCCGCTCCCTCGAATAGATCGGGTGGAGACCTGCAGCGATGGCACCCGAGGTGACCACGATCACCTGGGCACCCTCTGCCATCGCCCTGGACACCTCGCCGGCAAGCTTGGCAATCGCGGCACGGTTCACCGCGCCGTCTCCGGACGTGACCGACGAACTGCCGATCTTGACCACCACCAGCATCATGGACACCCGGGGTGAAAGGTGCCGCGGTGGGCGCAGGAGGGCAGGAGTAAGGCCCCGGCCGGGGAAGACAGCATGCCCACGACCCTACCTAGTCCGGTTCGTAGGTGAAGGTGAAGCCGCCGATGTGAACGGTGTCGCCGGAGCAGGCACCCGCCCGGGCGAGCGCCTTCTCCACACCGAGCCGTTTCAAGCGACGGGCTACGTGGTCGGCGGCGCCGGGAGCGTTCAGATCGTTAACCGCAACCGCTCTCTGAGCCTGGCGTCCGTTGACGG
>JAKAWH010000004.1:0-35134 GCA_021817065.1 Actinomycetes bacterium | reverse complement strand
GAGCCATCCGGCAACCGCTCCGCTTTGACTCCTTCTGGCTCTAGCCGGTGGACCACTACCTCACCGGACGGCACTGGAGCCACCTTCCGGGCTTCGGTGACCAACCGCGCCATCTCCCGGACCAGCATGTCGACGCCTTCACCGGTTACCGCAGAGATAGCGAGATCGAGGCCGTCCTCGCCAAGCTGCGCCTTCGCCGGAGCCACATCGCACTTTGATCCAACGACGATACGCGGGCGTTCCAGGAGCTCGGGCCGGTACCGCTCGATCTCGGTGAGAAGCACGTCGCGTTGGGACAATACCGATGCCAGAGGTGACTCCGGGTCGGCGGGAGCCAGGTCGCACAAGACCACAAGTGCCCGAGCGCGCTCGACGTGACGGAGGAACAAGTGCCCCAGACCCTTCCCTTCGCTGGCCCCCTCCACCAGGCCCGGGATATCGGCCACCACCATCTCCACATCGCCTCCGTCGCCGCCTGAAACCCGGACCACGCCCAGATTTGGGACCAGCGTAGTGAACGGGTAATCGGCAACTTTTGCCTTGGACGCCGAGATCCGGGAGATCAGGGTGGACTTGCCAGCGTTGGGCAGGCCGACGATCGCTACGTCGGCAACCAGCTTCAGTTCGAGGTCGAGCCAGCGTTCCTCGCCGTGCTCCCCCTGCTCGGCGAAGGCTGGAGCGCGCCGCCGGTTGGACAGGAAGCGAGCGTTGCCCCGGCCGCCCCGGCCGCCGGCCGCCGCCAGGAAGCGGGTTCCTGCGGGGGACAGGTCGGCAAGGACCGTACCGTCCCGGTCCTTGACCACCGTCCCGACCGGAACGGGGACCTCCTGGTCACGCCCACTGGCACCGTGCTTTGCCTTGCCTTTTCCGTGCGCGCCGTCCTCCGCCCTCCTGTGGGGATGGTCGCGGAAAGGAAGAAGCGACGCGGCGTCGGTCGAAGCGAAGAGCCACACGTCGCCGCCGTCGCCGCCGTCGCCGCCGTCAGGTCCACCGCGATCGACATGGGCTTCCCGCCGGAATGACACCACACCTGCGCCGCCGTCGCCTCCCCGAGCGTGGACCTGTGCCTGGTCGACGAATTCGGACATGAGATCAGCTCGAATGCCCCAGCCGGGAACACCGGCTCGGGCGGGGAACGACTATTCGGTGATCGGGCTGGGCTGCTGCTCGCCACCCCCAGGTGTGGCACTCCATTGCTGCTCGCCACCCCCAGGTGTGGCACTCCATTGCTGCTCGCCACCCCCAGGTGTGGCGACGACATCGACCAGCTTGCGGCCGCGTCGGTTCCCGAACTTCACCGATCCTTGGGCAGTGGCGAAAAGGGTGTCGTCGCCGCCACGACCAACGTTGATCCCGGGGTGGATCCGGGTCCCCCGCTGGCGCACGATGATAGAACCAGCGGGCACCACTGTTCCGTCGAAGACCTTGACCCCCAGGCGCTTCGAGGTGGAGTCGCGTCCGTTGCGGGTTGAACCGCCCCCTTTTGTCTTGGACATAGAAAAGGCCTCCTCGTTCGGAAAAGAGAGGGTGCCGCCGGTCTAACCCGCGGCAGAGATCCTGGTTACTTCAATGACGCTGTAGGACTGGCGATGTCCCCAACGCCGACGGTTGTTGGACTTCGACTTGTAGGTGAATCCCCGGATCTTGGGACCCTTCACCTCGCCCACCACCCGGGCGGTCACCGACGCCTTGGACAGGCTGGCGGCGTCTGCGGTCACCGTAGCGCCGTCGACCAGGAGCACCGGGACGAAACGAACTTCCTCGCCCGCGGGTACACCCAGGCGTTCGACCGAGACGCGTTCGCCTTCGGCAACCCGTTCCTGCTTCCCACCAGTGGAAATGACTGCGTACATAAGGACGGTATTCTACCGGCCCAGGCGTCCGGGGGCGAATGCTGGCCTTGTCCGGTTGGTCCGGGAGCCGGCATCCGGGCGCCGCGCCGTCACAGGAGCTTCTCGTCGAAGAGGATCCCCCGGCCGTTGCATTCCGGACAAGTCCGGGAGAAGGACTCGACCAACCCTTCGGAGACCCGTTTGCGGGTCATCTCCACCAGGCACAATTCCGACATGTCGAAGGCCTGGGTGCGGGTCTTGTCCCGAGAAAGAGCCTCCCGCAAGGTCCGCATTACCGCCTCACGGTTGGCCTTCACCTCCATGTCTATGAAGTCGATCACGATGATCCCGCCGATGTCGCGAAGCTGCAATTGCCGAGCCACCTCTTCAGCAGCCTCCAGGTTGGTCTTGAAGACCGTCTCTTCCAGGTTCGAGGTCCCCACATGCTTGCCGGTATTGACGTCGATCACCGTCAGGGCTTCGGCACGGTCGATCACGATCGATCCTCCCGATCCGAGCCATACCTTGCGATCCAACGCCTTGTGAAGCTGCTCGTGCACATGGAACCGCTCGAAGACCGGGAGCTTCTCACTCGCCGGGTCGAAGTACTCCACCCGGCCGACCAGATCGGGGCTGATCGAGCCGACATAGTCGTGGACCTTCTGCCAGAGGTCTCGATCATCGATATAGATGGCACGAAAGTCCCGGTTGAACTCCTCCCGGATCAGTCGCAACGCCATATTGGGTTCCTTGTAAAGCAGGGCCGGTTCGCCGGTTCGCTTGGCCAGCGCATCTATCTTCTCCCACATGCCGACCAGCATGGTCACGTCATGGCGAAGCTCGTCCTCGCTGGCACCCTCGGCTGCAGTACGAACGATGAGACCGTGCCCTGCGGGACGAACCTTGTCGAGAATCTGGCGAAGCCGGCGACGCTCGTCGTCTGGAAGGCGCTTGGAGATCCCGTAGGCATCGTTTCCGGGCACGAGGACGACGAACCTCCCCGGCAATGAAACTTCTTGGGTCAGGCGGGCACCCTTGGCGCCGATCGGGTTCTTGGTCACCTGGGTCAGGATCATCTGGCGCGGGCGGAGTACTTGCTCTATACGCAGGGTGGTTCGACCGGTGCGGGAGTCGCGCCGCCCCTTCCCCTTGGCGGGACGTTCGGCGTCCTCGGCGTCCTCGGCGTCCTCCATCTCGGCGCTGATACGGGAACTTCGCAGATCGCCTTGGTAGAGCACCGCGTTCTTGGGAGTGCCGATGTCGATGAACGCCGCTTCCATCCCCGGCAGCACATTCTGCACCCGACCCTGATAGATGTTGCCGTCGATCTGGGTGTCCGTGTCTGCTTGGGAAGCAACGTGATGTCGCACCAACGTCCTCCCCTCCAGGACCGCAACTTGGGTGGCTTGCGGACGAACATGAACCACCATCACGAATCGACCGACCGCGCGTCGTTGGCGCTCTCCCTTGCCACCCCGGCGCTGGCGGGATCGCTTGCCCCCCGTATCGTCGATCTCTTCGCCTTCGTCGTCCACCTCTACCGGTACATCCAGGTCGGTGAGCGGGGTCCCTCCGGCGGCGGCCACTTCCATTGTCACCGGTTCGGGCGGTCGCACCGGAGGAGCCGGCGCTCGCACCGGCGCGGGACGGCTGTCTCCGATCTTCGGCTTCGAAAGGGACGAGGATGCCCCAGCGTCCCCGGATGATGCACGCACCGAGCGATCGGGCTGGCCCGCCCTGGGTTCCCTCTGGCCCTCAGGACCGGCACCCCCGCTCGGGGAGGAAGTACCGCTCTTGCGCCGCCGACCTCCGCGCGTTCCTCGGCGACGGCGGGGATGCCCTGCTTGGCTGTCCTGGTCGGTACCCGGCGTTGTTAGCTGCTCACCTTGCTGGTCGGCGGCCTGGGTGTTGTCAGGACCGTCACCGGGCGCCCCTTGGGCAGCCTGGCTGGTGGTCGAGTTCGACATGGAGTGAATCCCTTCTGTACATGGCGCGCGCCGGTCGAAAGGGACCGGGTGCGCCGGGAGCGCGACGTCACGAGTAGCCGTTCTCCGGCTGTCGTGTTCGCGTGCTCGAAAATAAAAGTTCTGGTCATATGGTTCTCCGGCGATGGGGTTCGAAGCTTCTGACCATGTGGGTCGGCATCCCCTATCCGTTCTCTCGGAAAGCCCGGCGTACCAAGGCCTCCCGCCCCGATGACTCGGGTGCCATCGCCTGTACCGCTGCCAACCACAGGAAAGGCGGCGGCTCTTTGTTTATCCTAGCCGGTAGGGAGGGTCGAGGTCGAGGCCGGGGACGTGGTCGCCGAAGGGGTAGGGGTCCCCAGGGGAGGTTGCGGAGGAGGTGCTGTTCCGGTGGGCCCCTCCGGGTTGGAACAGTTGGGGGCGCGGAGGGAACCGATCGGGTTAGTAGCCAGATAATTCCAGATCTGGCGCACCACCGGTGCCGACGCACTGGCACCGTACCCGGCCTGATCGATGACGCTCGCCACCGTGTACTGGGGGCTGGTCGTGGGACCAAAGCTCACGAAAAGGGAATTGGGGGCCTGGTTGTTGGTGGAGGCGGTCCCGGTCTTGCCGGCCAAGGGGATGGTGGAGAGGGGGAACCCGATGAAAGCCCCGTACCCTGTCCCGTTGGGACTGGAGATGACGTCCGAAAATCCCTGCATGAGAGTCGCCTCGGTTCCCGCGCTGAAAGAGACGTGCGCGGCCACCTGCGGTTCGAACTGCTTGCTCGCCGAGCTGTCGACCGAGCAGGTGTTCGGATCGAGCGCGGCGCCGCCCATCTTGGGCACGTAACGGGTCCCCCCGTTGGCGAGAACCGAATACGCATTGGCGAGCTGGAGGGGGGTGACCAGGGTCGCCCCCTGGCCGAACGCCATCTCCACCTGGTCACCGGGGTACCACGCTGGAGGGTTCGGATATCCCTTCGGGTAATGCTGGTGCAGGTACTGGCGAGTGGCCAGGGAGTCCACCAGACCGGCGGTCTCGCCCGGCAGGTCGATCCCTGACGGCTGACCGAAACCGTACTGGGTAGCCATGTTCTCGATCGGTGTCTGCCCGAATCTCCCACTCTGCTCCAGGAACATCATGCCGAGGTTGTAGAAGAAGACGTCGTCGGAAATAGTGATCGCCTTGACGATCGAGACGATCCCCCCTGCCGCCGACTCGTCATCTTTGAAAGTACACAACCCGGTGCAGTGCGGAATGGTGTACGTTCCGGTTGCATCGTCGTAGGTGTATCCCGGTGTGATAAGGCCGTCATCGAGAGCGGCGGTGGCGGTGATCAGCTTGAATGTCGACCCGGGGGTATAGCCCACCTGGATGGCGTGGTTGATGAGCGGATTGCCCTTGGTGCTCTGCAATTGCTGCCACGCTGCCTGGCTGATCCCACCCACCCAGACCGATGGGTTGTAGAAGGGATACGACGCCATCGCCAGGATCTGCCCGTTGCGGGGATCCTCCACCACCACCGCACCGTCGGGAGCGGGATCGTATTCCTTGGAGAAAGGATCGTAGGTGTTACGAAGGGTCGTGACCTGTGCAGCCAATACCGATTCTACGTATGACTGGAGATTGGCATCGATGGAGAGCTGGATGTCGTCGCCGGGAACTGGCTGCCTGGCGATCCAGGACTGGACGACCTTGCCATGGCTATCGACTGCCAGATCCTCGACGCCGGGCTTTCCCCGCAACAGGGACTCGTAGGCCTCCTCGACCCCGCTCTGGCCGATCTGATCGCCCGGTTGGTAGCCCTGACCTTTCAGCTTGGTGAGCTCTGTCTGGTCGATAGGACCCACATACCCGAGTACCTGCGCCGCCAGATCGCCGTACGGGTAGTAACGCTGCGCCACCAGTTCGGTACTGACACCAGGGAACTCCGACGCGTGCTCCTGAATATAGGCAATGGTCGAGGTGGGGACGTTGGTGGCCACCGGAACCGGTGCGAGCGGGCTGAACTGCTGGTTGGTGATGTCCTGGGAGATCTGCAGGGGAGTGACCCCGAGCAAGAGGGCCAACCGGTTGACCACATCGGCGTGCTGTTGCGCTTCGGTGCGCGAAAGTGTGATTTCCTCGGTCGTGGTGTTCCCGACCAACACGTTCCCGCTACGGTCGAGGATCAGGCCCCGGGGTGCAGGGATATACACGTGACGGATCTGGTCGACGGTGGCCGCCTTCTGGTAAGAGGGTGCGTTGAGGACCTGGAGGTACCAAAGGCGCACGAACATCGACGAGAAGAGCAAGAAGGCGACACCGCCCACCACGGCGAGGCGGATCTTGGTCCGAGGCGGCCGCGCGCTCACCGTTGCAGGGCTCGCCGGCGGGAGGAGACCGGGCGGCGGACCGGCATCATCCATCGGGCCATCCGGGTCAGAGGCACACCGAAGATGAAATTCACCAGGGCCACGATACCCACCGACGGACCCAGCCGGGATGTCAGCATCTCGGGGCGATCGAGGAGAGCCCCCACCAGCGCGTAGCCGGCCACAGCCATCGCCGATCCGGCCGCTGCAACGAGGGAAGTCCCCAGGCGCGAGCTGGACAAAGAGGTGCCTACTGCCAGAGAACCCACCGCGAACCCAATGCAGGTGTAAACGAGGGCGGACATTCCGAACGGCTCCTGCAGGAAAAGGTCCTCGCCGAGACCGGCCAGGAAACCGAGGATCGCCCCCCTCTCGGCACCCCCCACCAGTCCGGCGACAGAAACCAGTCCGGCGACTACGTCAGGGAACACACCGGCGATGCGCACCTGGGGTACAACCGTCTCCTGGACCAGCAAGATGGCCACGAGCCCGACGGCAGCACGCAACCTCACCGGGTGCCGGACCCCCCGTGCCTTGTGGCGGAACCGCTCCGGCCGGTCACGTGGAGGGCTCCCACTCCACGACCCTGACGAACTGCAGCTGGGACAGGTCGGCCACCGGTGACAACGACACGTCCTGCTGGAGCCCACCGGCGCCAGCCGAGATCGACGCGACCTCCCCAACTGGGATGTCGGGCGGCAGGGTGCCCCCTGCAAGACCGCTGGTGAACATCAGCTCGTGCATGGCGAGGTGGTGATGGGGGTCGACGTACTCGACTTTGAGGAAATTCCCTTCCCCTTCGCCGTCCGCCACACCGATCAGTGCCGGCTGACCAGCCGACGTATCGTAACGCACCGCGATACGCGAAGTGGGGCTGGAGATGAGTTGGACGATCGAATACGACGACGAGGTCTCCACCACCGTTCCCACCAATCCCCCGCCTGAGACGACCGGCATGCCCGATGCCACACCTGACGAACTGCCTTTGTCGATCGCCACCGATGCCTCGAAATTCGACGGGGTGGTATCGATCACGTCGGCCGACACCGTCGACATTCCCTGTAGGTATGGAAGCCCATCCTGCTGCTTGAGCTGGTTCAGCTCGTTCTCGGCGCGAGTTGCCGTGCCCAATTCCGCCTGGAGCTGCCGGTTCTCCGCACGCAGGCGGGCATTCGCCTTTAGAAGGGAACCGTAGTCGGTCGCACCCTGAAGGAAGTGCTCCACCGGATGTGCCGCAGCAGCGACGACGTGACCGATGGGGTCCACGATGTCATTGGCTATCCCTTTGGCATCGCTCACAAGCGTCCTAGCGTGCCCACGGTAGTAGACGGTGATAACGGTCACCGAGATCAGCAACAAGACGATGAATGTGAACCGCGAATTCCTACGTTTCCGATTGATCACCACCGCGTCAGAACGTCGTCACCCAGCGCCGTTCAGGTAAACGACGTCAGCGTGGGCCGGACGCGAGGACTTGCTTGAGAGCACCGAATTCCTCTAGGCACTGCCCACTCCCGAGGACGACCGACTGCAGCGGATTCTTCGCTACCAGGACGGGCATGCCCGTCTCTGCCGATACGCGGGCGTCGAGGCCGTGCAGGAGTGCGCCTCCCCCGGTGAGGACAATTCCCTGCTCCATGATGTCCGCTGCAAGTTCGGGGGGTGTCTTGTCGAGGGTGACCTTCACCGAGTCCACGATCGTCGCCAAGGGCTCGGAGATTGCGCGCCGTATCTCCTCGGTCGAGGTCACCACCGTCTTGGGAAGGCCGGTGACCAAGTCGCGCCCGCGAATCTCGGCGTGGAGCTCCTCCTCCAACTCGCACGCCGAACCGAGCGCCATCTTGATCTCCTCGGCGGTGCGTTCGCCGAGAGCCAGGCTGTACTCCTTCTTCACGAACTGGATGATCGAATCGTCGAACTCATCTCCGCCGACCCGGACCGACTCGCTGGTAACGATGCCACCGAGGGAGATGACTGCCACCTCGGTGGTCCCTCCCCCGATGTCCACCACCATGTTGCCTGTGGGTTCGTGGACCGGAAGACCGGCACCGATCGCCGCGGCCATCGGCTCTTCGATGATGTAGGCAGGCTTGCGGGCACCTGCATACTCGGCCGCTTCCTGTACCGCCCTCTGCTCGACTCCGGTGATGCCCGATGGTACGCAGATGACCATCCGGGGCTTGGAGAACTTACGATGGTGCACCTTCTGGATGAAGTAGCGCATCATCTTCTCGCAGATCTCGAAGTCGGCGATGACTCCGTCCTTGAGAGGGCGAATCGCCTGGATGTGGCTCGGCGTGCGCCCAATCATCCGCTTCGCCTCACGCCCGACCGAAAGTGGCCGTCCGTCGAGAACGTTGATGGCAACCACCGAAGGTTCGTCGAGGACGATACCTCGCCCCCGGACATAGACGAGGGTGTTGGCGGTACCGAGGTCGACCGCCATGTCACGGCCGAGAAACGCGTGAATGAAGCTGTCACTCATCGGGATTTACGCTTCTTTCAGAGTGGGGGAAGTTGGGGGGGTCGGGCATGGAGCCCGGAAGAGAGGTTAGGCCACGCTGTGCGGTTTCACAAGCGGCGCCGGGATGGGCGGCGACCCGGCCCGCGAACGGCCTTCCAAAAAGGGCGGCTCCTCGCCCGGGGACGGAGCGGGGAGGTGGGGAGTCGGCATCCGGGCGCAGGGTTTCAGGAGGCCGTGCGCGCTACCAATTCCGGAAAGAAGACCCCGATCTCCCGGACCGCTGACTCTTCCGAATCCGACCCGTGTACCAGATTTTCGGTTACCTCCGTGGCCAGATCACCACGGATAGTGCCGGGTGCCGCATCTCGTGGGTTTGTGGCGCCCATCATCGTCCGGACCAGTCTCCAGGTCTCTTCGGGTCCCTCGATCACCATCACCAGGGAGGGGGATCGTCCGATGAAAGCGACCAGCTCTGGATAAAAGGACTTCCCCACGTGCTCGGCGTAGTGGCGGGAAGCCAGCTCTTCGTCGATGACCGTGAGGCGGGCGGCAACCATGTTCAGCCCTCGCCGCTCCAGGCGGCTCACGATTTCCCCGACCAGGCCGCGCTCGACCGCATCGGGCTTGGCGATAACCAATGTTCTTCCCATAGATGTCCTCCAAGGGTACGGGTGACCGCCTCGGGTTCAGGCGGCAGGTGGCGGCGGCTATCGAATCACCCTCACGGGGTGGGAAGCAATTCCCCCGCGGTCCCCTGGGACCAGAACCCCACCGACTGGTCTCAGCGGGCGTACCGGTCGAGAAGCCCCGTCCTTGTGAGCTCGGTCCTGGCCGCCCCGGCTACGTACATCGAGCCGGTCACCACAACCATGCCGTCGTGGGGCACCAGCTCAAGTGCCCGCACCACACCGTCTGCCACCGACGTCACCGATGTCGCCTCCAATCCGAGGGAGTGGGCAGCCGCTTCGACATAGCCTGCCGGCATGCTGCGCGGCGAGGGAGCCGGGCAGGCAACCACTGTGTGGATGCCGAAGATTCCGAGACATTCCAGGATCTCGACTGGATCGCGGCCCCGAAGCAGCCCGAGGACCACCACCCTCCCCCCTGGTACGTCGAATTCCTCCTCCAGTGCTGCACCGGCGCTGGCAGCACCGGCAGGATTGTGGGCACCGTCGAGAACTATCAGAGGCGACCGGGACACCACTTCCAGCCGCCCGGGGATCACCGTGCGCGAAAAAGCCGCCTCGACCAATTCTCCCGCGAGCGGATGAGCGAAAAAGCCGTCGACCGCGGCCAATGCGGCGGCTGCATTGTCTCCTTGGTGGGCACCGTGGAAGGGGATGAAGAGGTCCTCGTAGTGGCCACCGGGAACCATCAGGTCCACGAGCCTGCCATCGAGCGCCATACGGTTGGACTGGCAGCCGAAATGCTCGTTTCGAACCCACAGGTCGGCCCCCACCCGATCGACGGCGTCCTGGAAGATCGGGAAGAGCTCGCTGTCGTCTTCACCGAGGACAAGCAACGAGCCGGGCTTGACGATGCCGGCCTTTTCGGTGGCGATGTCGGTCCGAGTCGGACCGAGAATGTCGGTGTGGTCGAGTGCCACATTGGTCACCACCGCCACTTCGGACCGGACGATGTTGGTGGCGTCCCACCTGCCCCCCAGGCCGACTTCAATCACCGCTGCGTCCACCGCTGAATCGGCGAACCATCGAAAAGCCGCCGCGGTGAGAATCTCGAAACGTGTGGGTGCCTCCGACATCATCGGTTCAAGCAACCAAAGGGACTCCAGCAACTCGGCGAAGGTGTCGGTTCCCACCGGTAAGCCGTTGCACGCGAGACGTTCATTGATACCTTCTAGGTCGGGACTAGTGTAGGTACCCACAGACAGGCCGGTCGCTGCAAGGAGTTCGGTGACCATTCGCGCCACCGATCCCTTTCCGTTGGTCCCGGTGATGTGAATGGTCGGGTAAGCCCGGTGGGGATCGCCCATGAGGTCGCACAGCTCCGTTATCCGATCGAGGGTTGGGGCGCGGTAACGGCCCTCCTCCATCGCCTCCAGGTTTACGTGACTCTCCAACCAGGCGAGTGCTTCGTCGATCCGAACGTCAGCCATGGCCAATAACGGGTTGGTCGGCTACGTCTTCGGCTCCATCGCGACGCACTCCTCCCCCGGGGGACGTCCCCCTAGCGGACTGCCGCATTATCGCCGGCACCTGCCGGGTGGCCCTAGGAGGCGGCCCGGCGGGGCCGTTCGACCTTCTCGGGCTCGGGCTTGCGCGGTACCAATGTTGGATTCACCCGCTCCAGCACTACGCTCCGGTCCACGACACATCGGCCGATGTCATCACGGCTGGGGAGGTCGTACATGACGTCGAGGAGGACTTCCTCCATGATCGCCCGGAGACCACGAGCCCCGGTGCCCCGCATCAACGCCTGCTCGGCGATCGATTCAAGGGCGTCCTCGGTCATCTCCAACTCGACGTTATCTAGCTCGAACACGCGGCGGTACTGCTTCACCAGTGCATTCCGCGGTTCTACCAGGATCCGCACCAGCGCGTCCTTGTCGAGATTGGACACCGCGCCCAGAACCGGAAGGCGGCCGACGAACTCGGGGATGAGTCCGAATTTCAGAAGGTCCTCGGGAAGGACATGCTTCAGTACCTCTCCTTCGCCCCATCCCTTGCCCCGGCGCACCTCAGCACCGAAGCCCAGCCCCTTGCGACCGATCCGCGCCTCGATGATCCGGTCGAGTCCGGCAAAAGCACCACCGCATATGAACAGCACGTTGGTGGTGTCGATCTGGATGAACTCCTGGTGCGGGTGCTTGCGCCCACCTTGAGGAGGGACCGACGCGCTAGTTCCCTCCAGGATCTTGAGAAGCGCCTGCTGCACCCCCTCCCCCGATACGTCCCGGGTAATCGAGGGATTCTCGGACTTGCGCGCTATCTTGTCGATCTCGTCGATGTAGATGATGCCGCTCTCGGCCTTCTTCACGTCGTAGTCAGCGGCTTGGATCAGCTTGAGGAGAATATTCTCGACATCCTCGCCGACATATCCCGCTTCAGTAAGCGCGGTCGCGTCGGCGATGGCGAAGGGAACGTTGAGCATCCGCGCCAACGTCTGCGCCAGAAGGGTCTTACCGCACCCAGTAGGTCCGAGCAGGAGGACGTTGGACTTCGCCAATTCGATGTCGGCATCGTGGTAGGCACCGGTCCGAACCCGCTTGTAGTGATTGTAGACGGCGACGGAGAGGATCTTCTTGGCGTGCTCCTGCCCGATTACGAAGTCATTGAGGAAATCGAAGATCTCGCGTGGCTTGGGAAGCTCATCGAAGCGGACCTCAGAGGCTTCCGCCAGTTCCTCCTCGATGATGTCGTTGCAAAGTTCGATGCACTCGTCACAGATGTAGACACCGGGGCCTGCGATCAGCTTCTTGACCTGCTTCTGGGACTTACCGCAGAAGCTGCACTTGACGAGATCGCTTCCTTCCCCGAACTTGGCCATCAGGCCGCCGCCTCGATCCGGGCTTGAGCGTCCCTGGACGTGATCACCTCGTCAATGATGCCGTAGGCGAGCGCCTCATCGGCGCTTATGACGAAATCCCGATCCGTGTCGGCCTGGATCTTCTCGATCGGCTGACCGGTATCGGTCGCAAGCATGTTGTTGAGCAGATCGCGCATGCGGAGAATCTCCCGAGCCTGGATCTCGATGTCGGTCGCCTGACCCGCCGCCCCTCCGTAAGGCTGGTGCAGCAACACCCGGGCGTGGGGAAGCGCAAATCGTTTTCCCTTGGTGCCGGCGGCGAGCAGCACTGCTGCAGCCGATGCGGCCTGACCGAAGCAAAACGTCGACTTGTCCGGCTTGATGAACTTCATGGTGTCGTAGATTGCGAACAGCGCTGTGATGTCCCCACCCGGCGAGTTGATATAGACGTTGATGTCCTTGTCGGGATCCTCGTATTCGAGGAAGAGCATCTGCGCGCAGATCAAGTTGGCGATGGTGTCATCGATCGGTGACCCGAGAAAAACGATCCGTTCCTTGAGTAGACGTGAGTAGAGATCGTAAGCCCGCTCGCCTCGAGCAGTGTTCTCGATGACGGTGGGGACCAGATAGTCGTAGGACTGCCGCATGGCTGGCTGGCGCGCGCTCATTGCTCCAGGGTACTCCCCTCGGCCTCGTCCGCGGGCCGGTCGCTGCCTTCGCCGTCCCCTACCTCGCCTGCGCCAGGGGACTCGGATTCGCCGGGCGGCTCCAGCAGTGCGCGGTCGACCTGCTTGCCTTCCTCGTCGACCACCTCAACGTGTCCCTCCAACCAGTCCAGTGCCTTGGCCTTACGGATCTCCCAGCGAACCGCGTCGAGCCCGTGGGTCTCGTCCAGGAGTTGACGCAGCTTGTGGGGATCCTGACCGGCCCTTCCTGCCAGTGCCTCGATTCTCTCGTCGACCTCCAGATCGCTCGCCGCGATCGATTCGGCTTCGGCCAGGGACCTCAACCCCAAGTCGAGCTTGACGGTTTCCGCCGCCGCCGCCCGGAGCCCGTCAGTGAACGACTGGGGATCCTGACCGGTAGCGGCCAGGTACTGGTCAACGGTGGCTCCCTGGGACTGGAGGCGGCGCATCAGTTCGGTGAGGCGCAACTCCATTTCTTCGGCCACCAGCACACCGGGGGGGTCCTCGTCGACCAGGGAGGAAAGCTCCTTGGCCGCTTCGGAACGGAGGGCCAGCCGTGCCTGGACCTTCTTCACCTCGCCGATCCGGGTTGCGATATCGGAGCGCAGCTCGGCGATGCTCGCGAACTCCGACGCTTCTGCCGCCCAGGCGTCGTTCGCGTCGGGCAGGACCTTCTCCTTGATTTCCTTAACAAGGACCTGAACACTCACTTCGTCCCCACCCGCAGGATGCGGGGCATTGAACTTGAAGATATCGCCCGCTTTGGCAGCTCGGAGCTGGTCGTCCAGCCCGGCGATGAAGTTCCCCGAACCTACCGGGTAGACGAAGTCCTCCACCGATAGTTCGCCGACTGCTTCGGCATGGTGGTGGGCGGAAACGTCGATGGTGGCATAATCGCCGTCGCGGGCCGGACGGTTCACTACCGTCAGCTCCCCGAACTGCTCCCGCATCCGGTCGATCTGCCGGTCGATCTCCTCATCGGTGGCCAGCGGACCGGGAACGGTCACCCGCAAGCCTGCGTAACCTGGTATCGGTGGGCGCGGGCGGGTCTCCACCACCGCGTCGAAACGCAGAACGGAATCTCCAATCTCGGAGGTCACCTCGATCTCCGGAGACCCGATCGGGTCTATTCCGGTGTCCGAGGCTGCTTGCCGGATGTAGGTGGGCAACTCGTCTCGCAGCACCTCCTGGCGCAGCGCCTCCTTGCCGATCCGGGCCTCGACCACTCGCTTGGGTGCGTGGCCCGGACGGAATCCGGGAAGGCGAATTGTCTTGGCTACCTCGGCAAGAGCCTCGTCGAGAGCCCGGGAGTACTCCTCCTCGCCCACCTCGACCGAGAGCTTGACCCGGTTTCCTTCGAGAGTTTCGATTGTCGCTTGCATAGGGAGCGGCCAGTCTACCGAGCGCCGGAACGGAGCCCCGCCACCAGGGACTCCGGGCACGAATCTCCTCTACACCCTCGCCATGTCGGCGAACTTGGTGTACTGGTCCAGGAAGGCCAGGTGGGCCATCCCGGTCGGGCCGTTGCGGTGCTTGGAAACGAGGATCTCGGCCGTTCCACGATCGGGCGAGTCGGGATTGTACACCTCGTCCCGGTAGATGAACATCACCACGTCACTGTCTTGTTCCAGGGATCCCGACTCTCTCAGGTCCGCCAGCATGGGACGCTTGTCGGCTCGCATTTCCAGGTTCCGGGAGAGCTGGGAGAGAGCCACCACCGGGATTCCGAGCTCGCGCGCCAGAATCTTCAGCCCCCGGCTGATCTCGGAAATCTCCACCTGGCGGTTCTCTGCGCTGCGGCGACCCGACATGAGCTGGAGGTAGTCGATGACAATGAGGCCGAGGTCGGCCGATGCACGCAGCCGGCGCGCTTTGGCACGTACGTCCATCACCGTCAGGTTGGGATTGTCGTCGATGTAGAGAGGAGCCTCCCCGAGCCGACCGATCGCGTGCTGGATCTGGGACCAATCCCGCTCGTTGAGGTTGCCGGTGCGCATCCGCGTCGCATCCACCCGGGCCTCGGAACAGAGAATCCGCTGGGTGATCTCCAGATGACTCATCTCGAGGGAGAAGAACAGGGTCGGCACCGCCGCAGCCACCGCCGCGTGGCTCGCGAGCCCCAGGGCAAATGACGTCTTTCCCTGAGCTGGTCGTGCACCGATAATTATCAGGTTGGATGGCTGCAAACCCGCCAGGAGATGATCGAGGTCGCGGAATCCGGTGGGAACCCCGGTGATCGCTTCGCCGCGATCGATCAAAGCCTCCAGCCGGTCCATGGACTCGCCGAGAAGATCGCGGATGGTGCGCATGGTGTCGGCGCCTCGGCGCTCGGCAACCGCGAAAACCATGGCTTCGGCCTGATCCACCATCGATCCCACGTCCTCGGGGACCGAGTAGCCCATCTCCTCGATCTCGCCAGCGACCGCGATGAGTTTGCGAAGAAGCGAATGCTCCTCGACTATCCGAGCGTAGCGCTCGACATTGGCTATGGCTGGCGTGGTCGCTGCAAGCGACGACAGTGCGGTGGGGCCACCCACCTGGTCGATCAGCCCACTGCGGCACAACTCATCGGCAACCGTGACCGGGTCGGCAGGCGCCCCACGCCCGTCGAGCCCCACCACCGCGTCGAAGATGACCGCGTGGGCGGGGACGTAGAAATCTTCGGAGCCGCAGATCTCGGTGGCGGTGCCGATCGCCTCCTTGGAAAGGAGCATTGCACCGAGCAGCGATTCCTCGGCATCAGAGTTGTGGGGCGGGACCCGAACCGTCCCTGACGTCCCGGAGTGGCCCACCGGTCGCTTCGCGCGCGAGAACGCACGCATATCCTCCACTGCACGGACCACAGGACGTCAGCGCCCCTCGACGCCCTGTGGGCGGTGCCGGAACCCGAAACCAGGTGAACAAACCATGTCGCTCCAGTGTCGCCCAACTCGCCTGTGCAATGACTGTTGCCGACCTCGGGATTTTGTGTGGTATTCCTGTGAATATCGCGGGCCGCAACGGTGGAATACCGCCTCGAACGGGGGATAACAGTGCACCCGCGGGTGAGAACCTGTGGATGGCTGCATCATCCCAGGATAGATCACACGAACGGCTGTTTGTCTCGCAGGTAGCTGAGCCTCAGGTCAGGAGGCGGCACTCACCTCGACGTCGACCGCCGGTGGGTCAGGAGGCGGCACTCACCTCGACGACAAGTGTGGCCTCGATGCCGGCGTGCAAGTTCACCAGCACCTCGTGCCGGCCGAGATAGCGGATCGGCTCCTCCAATTCAACCCGGCGCTTGTCGAGGGCGACCCCGATCTGGGCAAGGGTGGCATCGGCGATGTCGGCCAGCCCGACCGACCCGAATAGCTTGCCACCGGCACCCGCCCGCGCTTCGATCAGCACCGGGCGCTCGGCGATCGCCTTCGCTGCCTCTTCTGCCGATTCACGGTCACGGACATCCTTGAGATCCCGGGAGCGGCGCATGGTTTCCGCTTGGGAAAGAGCGCCCTTAGTGGCTACAAAGGCACGACCGGTCGGCACTAGATAGTTCCGGCCATACCCGTCGGCGACTTCCAGAACATCCCCCTTCTTGCCCAGCCCGTCGGTATCGGCACGCAGAATCACTCTCATCGCGGATCAGCCCTCCGATTCACCGGACGGCGTCAACCCGGCTCCGGCCGGGGCGGCAGAGGAGTCCCCCGCCAACTCCTCATCAGGCACGCCAACCTCCGGGGGCTCGAAGAGATCCCCATCCCTGTGCGCGGCGGGAAGCTCGCTCCGATCACTTCGCTCGCTCCGATCACTTCGCTCGCCCCGCTCGCCCCGACCGCCGCCACGACCGGCCATCCTCTCGGACACGGTCCGCTGGAGGTAGGGCACGAGGGCCAGCTCGCGCGCGGTCTTGACCACCTGGGCGACCTCACGTTGGTGCTGCGCACAGTTGCCGCTGACCCGGCGCGAACGGATCTTGCCCCGGTCGCTCACATATCGTCGCAACAAACCAACGTCGCGATATGAGATGTACTCAACCTTGTCGATGCACAGGGCACACGGCTTCTTCTTGATCTTCTTGCCGGTGTCCTTGATGACCCGCTTGGTCGGGCGTTCGCGTGAGTTGTTTCTTCCCATGTCTTAGAAAGGCTCCTCGTCTGATGCACCGACGGCTGCATACTCGCCCGCCGGCGCCTGGGGGGTTCCCCCCAGGCTGTCTCCGAATCCCTGCCGACGCTCGTTCTTGGTCACCTGGGCGGTCGCCCACCGGAGGGATGGGCCCACCTCGTCGGCGATCACCTCCACCTTCGAACGCCGTTCCCCGTCGGGGGTCTCCCACGATCTCTGCTCGAGGCGACCGGTGACGATCACCCGCGAGCCCTTCTCCAGGCTCTCCGAGGCGTTCTCGGCAAGTTCCCTCCAGGTAACTACGTCGAAGAAGGAGGTCGCCTCCTCCCATTCGTTGGTCTGGCGGTTCTGCCAACGCCGGTTCACAGCCAACCCGAAGGTGGCGGTGGGCTGTCCCGAAGGAGTGAAGCGGAGCTCCGGGTCCCGGGTGATGTTGCCGATCAGTGTCACGCTATTGCCGTTTGACATGTCTTCTCACTTACCTTTCGTTGTGTGGTCTCAATCGCTTGACGCCACAGACGACGCCTCGGCCTCGATGGGCGGCACCGAAGGAGCGGGAGAAGCAGATTCCTCCGCTACCGGCTCGGTGTCGATCTCGACAGGGGGGGTGGGACGCTCACGCCCAGCCACCCCCTCGGGGATCCGCACGACCTTGTGGCGAATGACTTCGTCGGCGAGAGACAGGATCCGGCTCACCTCGGCTACCGCCGCGGGGGGAGCAGTCACCTCGAGGATGACGTAGTACCCCTCCCAGCGACCTGCCAGGTTATAGGCGAATCGGCGCTTCCCCCAATGGTCCACCCGGCCGGGGTTCCCCCCGCCCGAGCGGATGGTTTCGGTGGCATGGTCGATCACCTGCCGGACAGCGCTCTCGTCGAGGCCAGCATCGAAAATGATGACAATCTCATAGGGCCGCACGGCGGCTCGTCTCCCTTCGGATCCGGAGGAAAATCTCCTGGAGCCCCGCATGGGGGCAGGGTGGGCAATAGGTTGCCCGACGGCAACTCTCCGGCCGTCGGTAAGACCGTCACTGTATCTCGAAACCGGCGATAGGTCCATATGGGGGAAGTATGGACCAGAGGTGTGACAAGGCCCATCTCGCGGCCCACAACGGTCGCGTTGCTCCTATAGAGTGCGGTCATGCTGGCTGCCGTCCACACCGGCGGGGTGGTTCTGGCTGCTGCGGTCTTTCTCGCCAGTGCGGTGGAGATGGTTGAGGCATTCACCATCGTCCTGGCGGTCGGGGCGACGCGTGGTTGGCGTTCCGCTCTGGAGGGCGCGGGCGCCGCACTCGTCGCTCTGGCTGCACTGGTGGCTGCCCTCGGACCGGCGGTGGTGCATTTCGTCCCCCTCGATACCCTTCGGGTGGTTATCGGTGCTCTCCTGCTCTATTTCGGGGCAGGCTGGCTCCGCAAAGCGATCCTGCGGGCCGCGGGTCTCAAGGCAAAGCATGACGAGGACGTGATCTACGCCCGGCAGGTGGCCGAGCTCTCCGGCGGGGAAGCCGACACCCCGGAGGCCCCGGGAGTCCGGCCTGGGCGGGACCGGGTTGGATTCGCGGTGTCGTTCAAGGGGGTGTTCCTAGAGGGGCTGGAAGTGGTGATCATCGTGCTCACCATGGGATCGGCCGCTCACGACATCGCGCTGGCGAGCCTGGCAGCTGGTGGCGCAGTCGTTGTCGTCGGTACAGCCGGGCTCCTGGTCGCCCGTCAGCTCTCTGGGGTGCCGGAGAACGCGATGAAGATGGCGGTGGGACTGATGTTGGTCAGCTTCGGAACGTTCTGGATCGGAGAAGGTGCCGGCCTGTCGTGGCCCGGCTCCGATCTGTCGATCCCCCTCCTGGTCGCCGCGTACGGCGCGCTGGCCGCCGCTGCGGTCGCTCTCCTCAGGCGGCGCCGTACAGCCCCGACAGTTCCTCCTCTACCCCTGGGCTGAGGTGGTACGTCTCCTGGTCGGACGGAAAAGTTCCGTTGCGGACATCGTCGGCATATTCGCGCAACGCCTCCACCGCCAACGATCCCAATTCGGCGTAGCGCCGGACGAACTTGGGCACGATGCGCTCTTCCAGGCCGAGCACGTCGTGGAAAACAAGGACCTGACCGTCACAGGCCGGGCCGGCCCCGATACCGATGGTGGGAACCTCGACCGACTCGGTAACCAGACGGGCTACCGCGTCCGGGATGCCCTCCAGGACGATGGCGAAGCACCCCGCCCCGACCAGAGCCCGGGCGTCGTCGAGAAGGGTGCGGGCAGCTCCCGCCTCCTTGGCCTGAACCTTGAACCCGCCCATGGCATGGACCGACTGGGGTGTGAGCCCGAGATGGCCCATCACCGGGATCTCGGCGTGAACGATCGACTCGATCGCAGCCACCCGATTGCGTCCCCCTTCGAGCTTGACCGCGGTGGCGCCCGAGCGGATGAGAGCGGCGGCGTTGCGAACGGTGTCCTCGGTGGAGACGTGATAGCTCATCCACGGCATGTCGGCCACGACCAGAGCACGGGGGCGGGCACGGGCCACCGCTGCGGTGTGATGGGCCATGTCCTCGACGGTCACCGACAGGGTGTCCTCGTATCCCAGTACGACCATCGCCAGCGAGTCGCCGACCAGCACGATGTCGACTCCGGCGCGATCGGCGATGCGGGCGCCAGGAGCATCGTAGGCGGTGACCATGACGAGAGACCGCCCGGTGGTGGCCCGTTTCGAGCTGCGTACCAGGGGGACGGTTACCTTGCGATCGACCTCGGCCGCTCGCACCCTCCGCGGGGTGGCGGAAGCATCCATCTCATGACCTCCTTATCCGTCCAGCGCCCCATGGCTGCCGGCGGTACTCCAAGGATACTCCTCGTAAACCGGGTTGGGTAGTTGTGTCCCCCCGCCGCAAAAGCGCCGGGGCTCAGGTCCCGGCGGATGCCGACCGGGTCCGGCGGCGGGGAGGCTCCACCTCGAACATCCGGGTGAGGTGGTTCCACGAGCACGCCGGGCACACCTCGACCACGTAGGTCTTGACCGGTCCCCCCGCCGCACGGGTGTAGCGCATCAATTCCTCCCGTGTGGTGACACACCTCCCCGACGGACCGAGCCGGGGCCCGAACACGTAGGAAACCAGCGTGACCCGCGACTCCTCACAGATCGGGCACTCCACCGAGGTTGCCTCTCCCACCCCCCGGGCAGCTCGCAACAGTTCCGGATGGGCGTCGCAGACGTCATGGCGCGGTATCCGCCCTTTTCGATACTCGGAGATCAGCGCACGGCGGGCGAGGCGGTAGTCGACCTGCCGATCGGCACCCTTGATCGAACCGATGCCCACCCGGCCGGAAGAAACGTCCGGGTTGACCTGGTCCCTGACCGCCTCCAGGCGGATCCGATTCCCTTGACCGCTCTTCATGCATCAACGGTACTACCCACTTTCGCGGCCGGTCCGGGTATCGGGAACGGATGCGCCTCGCCGCATCCTCTTGTTTGCATTTGCTCACTCAGTTGATATATCATTTCGATACATCGAAAAGGTACCCTTTTCGTTGCCCCACTTCCATGCGCAAACGTTCCCATCTCCTCGAAATCGCCATCCTGGGTGTCCTGTCCGATCAGGACCTCCACGGATACGAGTTGAAGCGCCGTCTGGTCGACGGCCTGGGTCTTTTCGCGTCGGTTTCCTTCGGATCGATGTACCCGGCACTCGCGCGCCTGGAGGCGGACGGGTACGTCGGCGGATCGGGGGAGCAGGAGGCTCCGAATCCTCGACCTCCCATTCCCCTAACCGGCTCCCTGGGGGGCGAGCGAGCAGCCCTGCGTGCCCATTCTTCCCGGGCACGCGCCGATAGCAGGGGCGCCCGCGGCAAGAAGGTCTACGCGATCACGGAGGCCGGGCGACGGCGTCTCGGCGAGTTTCTCGCCGAAGCGGCCGACGAACCCGATGACGAGGCAGATTTCAAGCTCCGGCTGGCCTTCGCTCGCCACCTCAGCGCCGAGAGCCGGCTGGGCCTGCTCGAGCAACGCCGCGCGTACTTGGTGCGGCGCCTGGCCCGAGCTCGGAGCTCGTCGTCCGCCACCCCGGCGCTCGATCCCTACGCACAGTCCATCGTCGAACATTCCACCACCGCCACTGAGAACGATATCTCGTGGATCGACAAGTTGATTCAGACCGAAAGGAGCCGGATCTCATGAGCACCGATCAATCCCGCCGCGGAGGAACTCTCCGCCTTGCCATCGCTGGCGTCGGGAATTGCGCCTCGTCCCTCATCCAGGGGCTTGAATACTACAAAGACGCGGCTTGCGACGAGGTGGTGCCGGGACTCATGCACCCAGTCCTCGGCGGCTACCACATCGCCGACATCGAGGTGGTAGCCGCATTCGACGTGGATATCACCAAGGTCGGCCTAGACGTCGGCAAGGCAGTGTTCGCCGGCCAGAACAACACCTATCGCTTTTCGGACGTGCCGGAGACCGGAGTGACCGTATCGCGGGGCCCCACCCTCGACGGGCTGGGCAAGTACTACCGCGAGACTATCGAGGAGTCCCCCCAGCGACCGGTGGAGGTCGCCTCGGTACTCCGGGAATCCGCTGCTGATGTGCTGGTCAGCTACCTGCCAGTGGGCTCGGAAGAAGCCCAGCGCCACTACGCTCAGGCCTGCTTGGATGCCGGCGTCGGATTCGTCAACGCGATACCTGTGTTCATCGCCTCGGACCCGACCTGGGCCGCCAAGTTCACCGAAGCGGGGCTACCCATTGTCGGCGACGACATCAAGAGCCAGGTCGGCTCGACCATCGTGCACCGCATCCTGACCCGTCTTTTCGAAGACCGGGGGACCGTGCTCGACCGTACGTACCAATTGAACGTCGGCGGGAACATGGATTTCAAGAACATGTTGGAGCGCGAGCGGTTGGAGTCCAAGAAGATCTCCAAGACCCAGGCGGTGACCAGCCAGATCAGCCACGACATGTCGCCGAACGACGTTCACATCGGTCCCTCCGATCACGTCCCCTGGCTCGAGGACCGCAAGTGGGCCTACATCCGGATGGAAGGTCGCAACTTCGGGGACGTGCCCCTCAACCTCGAACTCAAGCTGGAGGTGTGGGACTCGCCGAATTCGGCGGGGGTGATCATCGACGCGGTGCGATGCGCCAAGGTGGCACTCGACCGGGGGATCGGGGGTCCCCTGCTCGGCCCGTCGGCCTATTTCATGAAGTCGCCCCCTGTGCAGTACACCGACGAGGAGGCGCACCGACTCGTGGAGGAGTTCGCCTCCTGACCCGTCTGGGTCGTACCAGGTGCCACTCGGGCGGCAGGTTGCCGGCGCGGGATCCCGAACCGGTCAGCGCCCCTGTTCGGCCCACCAGGCATCCAGGCGCCGAAGCGCTTCCGGCTCGCCGAGAGGCCCTTCGGCAAGCCGCAATTCCGTCAGGAATTCGAGCGCTCGGCCCACCTCCGGTCCGGGTTTGATCCCCAGATGGACCATCACCTGGTTCCCGTCCAGGTCCGGTCGGATCGCGTCCAGTTCCTCTTGCTCACGCAGCTCGGCTATCCGCCGCTCCAGTTCGTTCATGCGCGCCGACAGCGCCTTCGCCTTGGCGGCGTTGCGGGTGGTGCAGTCGCAGCGGGTCAGCTCATTGAGGCGGTCCAGGTGCTCGCCGGCGTCGCGCACGTAGCGGCGAACCGCCGAATCGGTCCATCCCATCCGGTAGGTGTGGAACCTCAGGTGTAACTCGACCAAGGTGGCGACGTCGTCCACGTCGGCCGCCGGATAGCGCAGCGCGGCCATCCGCTTGCGGGTGATTCGCGCTCCCACCACGTCGTGGTAGTGGAACGACACACCCGAGGAACCCACCGAACGGGTGGCCGGCTTGCCAACGTCATGGAATAGGGCGGCCAGGCGGAGGATCCGGTCGGGACCCGTCTTGGCCACCACCGCGATGGTGTGGGCGAGCACGTCTTTGTGACGGTGAATCGGGTCCTGTTCGAGGGCGAGGGCGGGCAATTCGGGAAGGAACTCCGCGGCCAATCCAGTCTCCACGCAGAACCAGATCCCCGGGGAGGGGTCCGGGGCCACCATGAGTTTGTCGAACTCGTCGCGTATCCTCTCGGCTGACACGATGGCGAGGCGGCCATGCATGTTCGAAACGGCACTCACCAGCCGATCGTCGGGGACCAGGGGACCGGGCCATCCCTGCGTGACCGTCCGGGAGCGCCCCGCGATGAAACGGGCGGCGCGGAGCATTCGGAGCGGATCGTCGTCGAACGACTGCTCGGGTGAGAGAGGAGTGCGAAGCGTGCCGGCGACCAGGTCGGAGGTTCCTCCGAACGGATCGATCAGCTCCAGGTCGGGCAGCCGGAGCGCCATCGCGTTGACGGTGAAGTCACGCCGCGAGAGATCCGTCTCGATGTCGGTGGAAAAAGCCACTTCCGGCTTGCGCGAGTCGGGGTTGTATACCTCGGCGCGGTGGGTAGTCACCTCGCATCGCCGGCCGTTCACCATGCTGCCTATGGTGCCGAATCGCTTTCCCTGGGTCCACAGAGCGGTGGACACGCCGGACAGGATCGACTCGATCTCCCCGGGTGGCGCGTCGGTAGTGAAGTCGAGATCGTCGGATCCCTGCTCCTCGGCGCCGGCGATCGCATCGCGGACACTGCCCCCGACCAGGTACAGGCGAAACCCCCTCTCCTCGAAACGGGCAGCAAGACCTGCGGTTTCGGCCAGGAGAGACTCGAACCGCCGCGGGATCCTTCGGGTCTCCGGTGACATCATGACGCCGGTCAGCCTAGAGGCGGGCGGGGTGGCGGTACCTGCGGCCGGCTCCTCCAACATCGATGGGACGGGGACAGCCCGGTAGGCTCTCGCCCAGGTGGACCCATTGCGCATGAACCGACACCGGCCGTTGAGAATCGCCATAACCGTCCTTGCGGGTTGCGCTTCCACCATCCTGGTGTTGCCCACCCGTGGCGCCGACGGCGTAGCACCTTTGCCCTTGGATGCATCATCGCGCACGACCGCGGTTATTCGTACCGCCGCCGCCTCCGGCGCGGCGAGTGGACCGGCGGGATCCCAGACTGCCGGCGCGGCGACCCTCACCCTCCAGTCCCAATCGAACTGGGTCACCGACGGGGGCACCTTTTCCCTCCAGTTCACCGTACCGCCAGGCACTCCGGTAGGCGCCACCGACGCGACCATCACCGTGTTCGAAAAGCTGTCCAGCCGGTCGGGATTCGACCAGGCGCTGCGGGTGGGGCCGAGCTACGAGATCAAGAATTTCGGAACACTTCCCCTCTCCGGATTGACCTCGACGTCCACGCCAGGATCTGGAACCCCCACTTTTGGCTTCTCATTCCAAGTGACCTCAGGAGACACTCCGGCGGCTGCGAATGCGGCGGTTCCGACCCTCGATCTCACCTCATGCCCTTCGAGCGGTTGCAGCGGAGTGTACCCGGTGACCATCGCGGTGACCCGCCCCGCCGGGGGGACCATCGCGCCGTTGCAAACCGACTTGGTCTACGTCGAATCCACCCGGAGCCTTGTGCCCCTCGGATTCTCGTGGGTAGTGCCGTTCGCCCCGGGCTCGAGCGCCGACCAGGCCGACCGTCTAGCCGCGACATTGAACCGAACGCCTCAGGTTCCCTTCACCCTGCTGGCGGTTCCCCAGGAGATCTCCCGATTGGCAGGATCCGGTCGCCCGGAAGACACCCAGGCGGTGACCTCTCTCGGCGCTCTGTTTGGTTCGACCGGGGACCATATTCTCCTCCCCGCTCTTTTCGCCGACGCCAACGTTTCCTCACTGGTCGACTCCGGCCTATCCGGCGAGCTCGATCACCAGCTCGACACCGGAGATGCCACCCTCACCTCGCTTCTCCACGCGGCGCCCGAGACGAACCTCTGGGCGGTGTACGGACCAATTGACCGCGCCGGACTGGCTGCCCTGCAGGCTCGGGGAGCGGGGGAACTGGTTCTCCCGGAAAATGATCTCCAGCCGGTCGCCAGCTCCTTGACGGTCACCCACCCATGGCTGATTTCGCCCACCGACCGGGCGAGCATGGCACTTCCCCGGGTAACGGGCACCGGTCACGATCTCGAGGCGGCGACCTCTGACACCGGTTTCGATCTCGATGTCTCCTCCACCACCGACCCGGTCCTCGCGGCGCACCGGGTCCTCGCCGATCTCGCGCAGGTTTGGTCCGACGCACCTAACCAGACCAACCCGCCGCGGGCGCTCGTCTACATGCCCTCTCCAGGCGTCCCCCTCGATCCCAATTTCGCCAACGCCCTCCTAGGGGGACTCACCGGCAATCCCATCGTCACCCCGATGTCGCTCGCTTCCTATTTCGCGCAGATCCCACCCGGCTATGGCTCCCAGACTCCGGTCTCCCGCCTGCTCATCCAAGATCCCCGCATCCCCGGTCTTCCTGCCGGAGCGATCCGCTCGGCTCGCGCCTCGATCGACGCGATCTCATCGGCGATGGGCGCCGGCTCGGAGCATGCCACAACAATCGGTGATCTCCTCCTGGCTTCCGAAGGCGCCGGCCTGAGCGCCGCTCAGCGAGATCGCGACCTACGCCAGGTCAATGCCTCGATCGCCTCGATCGCCAGGGGAGTCTCTCTATCGGGATCGCGAACCATCACCCTCACCTCGGCCACCGGGACCATCCCCATCACGGTCGCATCCACCATCCCCTCGCTCACCAAGGCGAGCGTCACCGTAACCAGCGACAAGCTGGCCTTTCCCCACACCGCCGACCGCTCGTGCCGATCGGTCGCCCGGGGGATCACCTGTCCGATCACCTTGACAAACACCACCAACACCATCAACCTTCGGGTGATCGCGCGAGCCTCCGGCGCGTTTCCGCTCAAGGTCTCGGTGGGACCACCATCGGGTTCGTTGGTCTTCACGTCCGCCTCGTTCACCGTCCGATCCACCGCTTTTTCCGGAGTGGCCATCGGTATCACCGGTGCCGCCCTTCTCTTCCTAATCGCCTGGTGGGGCCGATCGATCGTCCGCTCCCGCCGGGCCATTCGGGAAGTCGATTGAGAACCGGCACCCGTCAGGTGGTCGGCGCCATGGCCCTGGGCACCGCCCTGTCCCGGCTGACCGGGTTCCTCCGCATCGTCGCACTTGCATATGCATTGGGGATCAATCACCTCTCCGACGCCTACAACCTTGCCAACAACACTCCCAACATCGTTTACGACCTGGTCGCCGGGGGCGTCTTGTCGGCGACTCTGGTCCCGGTCTTCGTGGAGAAACGGACCGCCGGCACGGGTGAGGACGCCGACCGGGCGATGTCGGCGGTACTCACCATCGCGGCCTCGGTTCTGATCGCGGCCTCCGTAGTGCTCCTGGTCCTGGCCCCCACCGTCATCGATCTCTACACCGTCGGCAGCCACGCCCCGGGGATCGCCGGCACCCGCAGTGCTGCTGTCTCCCTTCTGCGATGGTTCGCCCCCCAGGTCCTCCTCTACGGGATGTGTACCCTCGCCACCGCAGTTCTCAATGCGCGCAAGGTATTTGCGCCGCCCATGTTCGTTCCCGTGCTGAACAACCTTGTTTCGATATTCATGCTGGTAGCCGTCGCGATCGCCTTCCACCACCCGTCTTTGATCACCTCCCAACGCCACCATTCCCTGATCGTTCTCCTGGGTGCCGGCACCACCGCCGGCGTCCTCGTTCAGGCGGTGGCGCTCGTGCCTTCCCTCCGGCGTTGCGGGGCACACCTTCGCTGGACTTGGGCGCCTCGGCATCCGGCAGTGCGCCAGGTGGTGGCCCTTTCCGGGTGGACATTCGGCTTCGTGATGGCCAACCAACTCGCCTACTTCGTGGTGCTCGCGCTTGCTACCCACATCGGTACCGGAGCACCAACCGCCTACACCTATGCGTACACCTTCTTTCAGCTGCCCTACGGCATCGTCGCCGTCTCGGTTATGACCGCAGTTCAACCGGACCTCGCCGAAGCGTGGATCCACCGGAATCTGGCCGCCTTCCGGCAGCGCCTCGCCCGTGCTTTCACCTCCATCATGGCGGTGGTAGTTCCGGCGGCGGCCGGCCTGCTTGCGCTGTCGGGCCCGGTCGTCGCCCTGGTCCTCGGCCATGGAGCCGCCAATCCGGCCGCCACCCTCCCGACCTCCGGCGCCCTGGCTATGCTCGCCCTCGGATTGCCCGGGTTCTGTGCCTTTCTGCTCCTCATGCGGGCCTTCCAGGCGATGCAGGACACCCGGTCGGTCTTCCGGCTCTATCTGTGGGAAAACGGCGTGAACGTGATCACCGCGCTGGCATTGTACCGACCGATGGGCGTCAAGGGATTGGCGCTGTCGATGAGCATCGCGTATTCGGTAGCGAGCTTGATCGCCGCTGCTCAGGTTGCCCTTCCCCTCGGTGGACTCGACGGCTGGCGAGTAGTTCGCCCGGTGATCCGGGTGGTGGTGCTCTCGGTATCCACCGGAGGGGTGGCCTTTCTCGTACAGCGCGCCATCGGGTCGGATTCGGGAATCGGCCTACTGGTAAGAGTGGCGACGGCCGTAGGGGCGGGTGTTAGCTTCTTCCTGGTGGGGTCGGTGGGAGCTGTCATGGCGCGCGAGCGCAACCGGACTCCCCGGGGCCCATCTGAAGGACGGTAGTAGCCACCGTGACGAACAGGAGACTCATGCCCGGCATCCGAGTAGTGACCGACAGTTCCAGCGACTTGCCTCCCGACCTCGTTTCGACGTTCGGCATCGAGATCGTGCCGCTAACCATCCGCTTCGGCGACGAGGAGTTCGTCGACGTCCGGGACCTGAGTCCCGACCAGTTCTGGGAGCGATGCCACAAGTCGGCCAGGTTGCCCGAGACGGCTGCTCCGGCACCGGGAGCATTTCGGGAGGCTTTTCTGGGTGCTGCCGAAGACGGTATGGACGGGGTGGTCTGCATCACGATATCCAGTGGCCTTTCCGCGACCCATCAGGCGGCATCCGCCTCGCTTATCGGCGATGACCTCCCCATTCCGGTCTCGGTGATCGATTCGCGCTACGTGACCCTCGCGCAGGGATTCGTGGTCCTCGCCGCGGCCGAAGCCGCGGCCTCGGGGCTGCCGCTCGACAAGGTGGTGGATGCAACACGTGAGGTCATCGAGAGGGTAAGCGCTTTCGCCACCCTCGATACCCTTGACAATCTGCGCAAAGGCGGGCGTATCGGCGGCGCGCAGGCCCTGTTGGGGTCGATGCTCGCGATCAAACCGGTGATCCAGCTCGTCGACGGGGTTGTCGAGCCCGAGTCGCGGCAGCGTACCCGATCCAAGGCTCTCACCCACTTGATCGAAGCGACCAAGGCTCGCGGGACTCCCGAGCGCCTGGGCATTGCCCACGGCGCGGCGAGCGATGTCGGGAGATACCTTGATCAGGTGAACGATGCTTTTCCCGGGATCGACGTGGTGATTAGTGAGATGGGTGCCGTTCTCGGTACCCATGTGGGCCACGGGGCTGTGGCCCTCGTTGCGCGCCTGGCGCCTTAGGGGTCGTGCCGGCGCACTCTTGCCGAGCTCGCCTCCGGGCAGCCCGTCGATCTCGGCTCGCCATGGCGGCAATCGCCGGAATGCTCGCGCTGACCGGGTGCTCCAACGGCCCGGAGTCGACCCCGATCGCCCGGTCGGCTACCACCATCATCGTGTCCGGAGGAGATCTCGGATCGCAGAGCGATCCGTCCGCGCTGGTGGCGACCGTCGACCACGCCCTCCACACCAAGGTTCGGCCTGGTACCGGTTCCCGGTCGGGCTTTTCGGGTCCCCCGGTGAGCAAGGCGGGCGACTCCTGCCTCCGCTCGGCTTTAGGCGATGCCGGAACGCAGGCGGGCGCTTTGCTATTCGTCGCCGACCTCACCTGGCAGGGCACACCCTCCTTCCTCTACGCCATGAAGTACACCCCCCACCTGGTACGAAGGGCCAGGACCTCCAGTTCTTCCACCACCGTCGGGCGACGACCTCCGGATCGTCTCCTCTTGGTGGTTGCCGATACCGATTGTCACCTGGAGACTGCCACGATCGCATCGTGAGCCTGGTCCTGAAGGTCCTCGACCTTCGCGTAGCGTTCCTGATCGCGGTTCACTTCACGAAGTAGTAGCGCTCTGGATCGTTGTTCACTAGCTGATTTAGGGGGACCACACCGCGGAGTTTCTTGTCGATCTCCCAGATGTAGGAGGCAGGGTTGTCCTGGAATATGGCCGGGAGCTGCTTGGCAAGGTAGATCTCGTAGGCGAACAGGTTGGCGCCGGAATAGGTGGTCGCCAGGATGTTCTTGTCATTGGTGGCATCCGAGAAGCTGCCGTAGTTGGCCACACCGCCGGTGGAGAAGAACTCCTCCCCGGTCGGATAGAAGTCGGGGGCGAAGATCCAGCCGGTTCCCCAGTTCTGGAGCTCCCACGTGCAGCTCGGTCCCGGGATACACGCAGTGGCGTTCCTGATGACCGTATCGAAGGAGGCCTGGCTCAGATTCACCTTGATGCCTGCGGAAGCCCACGAAGAAGCTTCCGCCGACATGCGTTTGCTCAGGGCGATTGACCCCGATGCGTACTGGAGGTTGAAATCGAGCTTGGCTCCCGCCGGTATGCCGGCACCACATGCGCCGGTGCCGAAACCGGGTTTGATGCAGCTGTCGATCCCGCGGGTCACCACTTTCCATCCATGCGATTTCAAGAGTTCGATCGCCTTGGAGCGATTATAGGGATAGGAATTCGACTTCTCCTGAGGAGACACAAAAGGGTTGGCTGGCTCGACCGGAACGGGCCCGTAAGTGGGAACCCCGTATCCCTTGTCGACCTCCGTGATGATCCGAGGCTGGTCCACCAAGTACTGCATTGCCTGGCGGAAATAGAGCTGGCGGAAGATCTTGCCCGCGTTTCCACCGTCGCCGGCGGAGTTGAAGTTGTAGGGGAAATAGTTGATCGACCAGGAATAGAACGGGACCAAGTAATAGTTCGACGCCAGCCGGGGTAGGTTCGGACCAGCGACTCGGGCGCTCACCGAGGGCTTGCCCACATCCCCGATCGGTAGGTAGCCCATGGTGAGCTTCCCTCCCACCAGGGAGTTGAGCTCGCTCGACTGGTCGGTGAAGGGAAGCTCGACGAACGAAGAGATCCTGGCCTGGACCGGACCCGAATAGCTGGCGTTGGGTGCGAAGGCGGCACGGCCATCGGGATGGAACGAGGTGAGATGCCAGGGCCCGTCCACCACTTGCCAGAGCGGGTTGGTCGCATAGGTGGCCAGCGAGTTGTTGGTGCCACCGGGTTCTTTGGGATTGTACCCGGCCACCGTGTTCATATAGGTCCACACGGAGGTGCACTTGGCATCGGTCGCCGCGGTGCCATAGGCACCCGTGCCGCATCCACCGGATCCCGATGCAGCACCGCTATGGGTTATATCCCACGCTTCGGGAAGCGGGGTGATCTGGCTCAACATGTTGTAGGTGAACCAGAAGGGGTTCACTGCACCGGAAAGATTGACGGTCAATGTGCTCGGGTTGTTCACCCTCACCGATGTGACATCGTCGGGCATTCCTACATTGGGTACATAGGCGGCCCAATTCACCTTCTCCGCGTGCCACATGTTCATCCAATTCATCACGTCGGTCGCGTCGACGGCTTCCCCGTTGGACCACATGACGTGTTTTACGGTGATCGACACGGACTTTCCTCCATTGGAATAGGAAGGTGCATCGGCAAGGGATTCCGAGAGGTTGAGGGTCGGCTGATTCCCGGTACCGAACCAGTAGAGCGGACGGTACATCATGTACTGGAACTGGCTGATGTTGGCCGCCGAGAAGAAGCTCGAAGGCATGAACGGGTATATGAAATTCGGTGGGTCCGATGGCAGCTCGGCCCAGGTGACGGTACCGCCACGAATCGGAGTGCCCCCGGTTGGTACTGCGCTGGACGGTGCCGACTTGGCATTCATGCTTAAGCTGCATGCAGCGGTAAGCAGCACGAGCGAGGCAAGCGCACCTGCCACCTTCGCAGCCGTACCCATTCGTGTTCGCCTCACCGTATCTCCCGATTCATCGTGCCGCTTCGCCGTTTCCTAACATCAGTTAGAGTGGTCGCTCATCGGCGCTGACTCTAACTCTTTCTCCAGGATTCTCCGCCTGTCGGTACCCCCCTGGTCTTGGTAGCCTTCTCGGGATGTCCACTGTAGAGCGGCAATCGGCGGCACCGGCGCCCGAGGAAGCCTGGGCGGATCGAGTCGCCGACCGGATCGAAGAGATTGTCACCGAGATCCGCCGGCGCTCGTACTCCCCATTGCGCACACTGGCCACCGCGGTGGTCCTGGGGATCCTGATCGGAGTTATGACCGCTTTGACCTGCGCTCTTCTCCTGATCGCCGTCAACCGCGCTCTCGACTCCTACTTTTTTCCCCAGTCGGTCTGGGAAGGGTACCTGATCGTCGGTGGAATCTTCAGCGTTGCCGGACTGTTGGTGTGGACGAGACGGCGTAGCCGCTAGGCACCCGATGGGTGCCCGCCTGGCTGAATTGCCAGCAATACCAGTAAAGGAAGGTCGGGTTCGATGACAATCCCCCACGACAGTTCGATTCGGGACGTCGTCATTCTCGGTTCGGGGCCTGCCGGGCTCACGGCCGCCATCTATACCGCACGGGCCAGCCTCTCCCCGGTGGTAGTCGAAGGCGAGCCGTCCTCGACCAGCGATCAACCCGGTGGCCAGCTCATGCTCACCACCGAGGTAGAGAACTACCCGGGATTCGTCGACGGCGTCATGGGCCCCGACCTGATGGCGGCGTTCCGGGCACAGTCCGAGCGCTTTGGAGCCCAATTCGTACCGGGCAAAGCACGCCGTGTCGATATGTCTGCCAGCCCGTTCTCCATCTGGGTCGACGATGACCCCGAGGGGGCCCCCACTCTCAGGTCCCGCGCTCTCATTGTCTCAACGGGTGCCCGCTCGCTCATGCTCGGTCTGGAATCCGAATCGCGCCTGCTCGGGCACGGCGTTTCCACTTGCGCGACCTGTGACGGGTTCTTCTTCCGGGGCAAGGAGATCGCGGTGGTCGGCGGTGGGGACTCGGCCGTCGAAGAAGCCCTTTTCCTGACCAAGTTCGCCACCAAGGTCAATCTCATTCACCGGCGTGACCAGCTGCGCGCGTCGAAGATCATGCAGCAGCGGGCTTTCGCAAACGATCGGATCGTGTTTCGCTGGAACTCCGTCGTCGAAGACATCGTGGGCAACGGCTCGGTCAGCGGTATCATTCTCCGGGACACGCTGGACGGCTCCCGCACCACCGTCGACCTGGACGGTGTTTTCGTCGCCATCGGTCACGTTCCCAATACCGCGCTCTTCGAAGGATTGCTCGATATGGACGCCAACGGCTACATCCTCACCCGCGATGGAACTCGAACGAGCGTCGACGGCGTTTTCGCCGCCGGGGACGTCCAGGACCACCGATACCGCCAGGCGGTCACCTCCGCCGGCTCCGGGTGCATGGCCGCGATAGACGCGGAACGATGGCTTGCTGCTCGCGAGGGTGCCGAACCGGGTAACACCGACACCCTGGCGACTGCTGGAGAACCGGCTCAGCGCCGATGAAGAATATGACCGCACGCTTTGCGGGTTGTTGACAAGTACGCTGTGACAGGAGAAAGGGAGGCCCAGTGGCCGAAGACGTAGTGACTCTGAGCGACGGAAGCTTCGACGAGGAGTTGATGGGTTCTGCGAAACCGATACTGGTCGACTTTTGGGCAGAATGGTGCGGTCCATGCAAGAAGATCGCCCCCATCGTCGAGGAGATTGCCGTCGAGGAGACCGATCGGCTTCGGATCGGCAAGCTCAACGTCGACGACAATCCCGACGTGGCCCGTCGCTTCGAGGTGATGAGCATCCCTACCTTGATCTTGTTCAAGGACGGTCAGGTCCTGGCCCGAATCGTCGGTGCCAAGAGCAAGCGCCAGCTCCTGGACGACCTTCAACCCCACCTCTGAATCGCCGGATCGCGCCACACAACCCGGCAGGCCCACGGCGTAGCCAAGGCGTGGCGTGGTGCTGCCGGTCCCGACTTGCATGCACTCGGGCCCGATGCTCCTGAAACCAGGTGACTCCGGTGGCCCGGTCGCAGACCTGCAGACGCGGCTGAGCGACCTGGGCGTCCCGACCGGGGACGATCCTCCAGGCACCTTTGGACCTGCTACCGAAGAGGCAGTCCGCCGATTCCAAGAGTCTCGACGACTTCGAGTCGACGGGCTATGCGGCCCCCAGACCTGGTCCGCGCTGATCGAAGCTGGCTACCGGCTCGGGGATCGTCTCATCTACCTGCACCGACCCATGCTTCGGGGCGATGACGTGGTGGATCTTCAGGTGCGGCTCGGAGAAATGGGGTTCGACACCGGAAGAGTCGACGGGATCTTCGGTCCGGATACCGAAGCTGCCCTTATACAATTCCAGCGAAATGCGGGGTTGGTTCCCGACGGTATCGTCGGGAAGGCCAGTACAGCCGAGTTGGTCCGCCTGGGTACCCGTGGCGGCCCCGGCCTGGTTGCCGAAGTCCGCGAGCGTGAGGCCTTGCGGAGAAGCCTGCGCTCTCTCAAGGACTGCTCCATCTCTATCGGACATGACGGCAACATCGCCCCCCTGGTAACTGAGATCGCGCGCTTGCTCCGCAGGGAAGGGGCGAACGTTGTCATTGCGGAAGACCCCGATGGCACCCGGCAAGCCCACCTGGCGAATGCAGTTGGCTCACGTGCACATCTAATGCTCACATCAACCCTCGACATCAATGGGAGCTTGAGTGCTTACTACGCCGGTGTCCGCTACGAGTCCCAAGGAGGTAAGAAGTTGGCAGAGTCGCTCCGGCGAAGTCTATGTGACGCATTCCCCGCGGGCCAGCACGCGGTTTCGGGGATGTCGGTGCCGGTGCTCCGTGAGACCAAGATGAACGCTGTCCTCTGCGAAATCGGACCTCCCCGGGTGATCGTCGATGGTGAAGCAATCCTCGCGTCGGCCATCTGCACCGCCTTGACCAGTTGGGTCGCGGGGGACGAAAAGGTGCACCGATAGGCACCCGCTCTTATCGATGTCTTCCGCTCCTGGCTGCTACCCAACCCGGCCGCTCGGGCCACCGCTGCGTCGAAAAGCGCTACCTATTAACCCGATTGGCCGAAGGATCGGGCGGGCGTCCTGACCGAAATACCTGCAATGCCAGGATTAGATGTTATTCAGCAGCTCAGCAAGCCAGGACCGGTCGTGAGCGGCCTACCGTGACCAGGGAAGATGGCGCATCTTCGTATCAGCGGATCCGCCGACCCCGTTGGAGCTCCCGCCGCGAGCGTTCTGGAAAAGGATCTCCTCCGTTGTGGTCGGCCTCTAGCCGATCGAGTTCCCGCTCCATGGCTTGGGCAACGAATCCCGCCAAGGTAAGCCCCTCCGGGGAGAGGGCAACGACCGCATTGCGAACCTTGTCGAGTAAATCAGCAGGGACTTCGCAGGTAATGCGCGCATGCCGGGGAGGTGCAACTTCCTCGGTTCCTATTCTCTCCGCCCGCGTACCGGCTTCCACCGTTGTTTGCCCTACCGGGTGCGTCGCTTCCGTCGTCGACTGTTCAGTCTTGGCTGTCTCGGGTATCGGCGGACTCGATGCCGGCGCCATCCGGGTGAATGCCGCCATCCGTGACTTGAGATCCGAGCCGCGTACTTCGGTCATCAGTTCAGTGCCTCCTCCAGCTCGTCCAGCAGCCAGCCGTAGAATTTGAGAGCTTCTGACGCTGGACCGGTGCCGTAGGCGTTCTGGATGCTCTGGCGCTGGGGAATCCACGTCTGCATCACAGGCAGGTCGGATTCGTCAAGCGCCTCTCGGGCCGCTCGCTGGGCGGTTGTGCCCGCAATTGCCGCATTGACCAGGACCACCGGCGGCTTGCCTGCCCGCACCACTACGTCGGTCATCGCTGCTAGACGGGAAAGGTCCAGACCACTCGGGCGCACCGGGATCAGGACGACATCTGCCGACTTGACCGCCACATTCACCACCGAGGCGCTCCAGGGCGGGGTGTCGTAGATGACCCATCCGTCACCAGAGGGCTCCGAAACGAGGGATGCCTTCATCGCCGTTCCCGCGAGGGTGAACCAAGCGGTTGCCGAGCCGTCCGCGTTGGGATCGAGGTCCACTACGGAACAGGCTCCGTGACGACGCGCGATGGCCTCGGCCAGGTGAACGGTGGTGGTGGTCTTACCGGCTCCGCCCTTCAGATTAGCCACAACCAGGCGTTTTCCTCTCATACTTCATTTACCTCCAAAGGCATTATACTAATAATCCGT
>JAKAWH010000003.1 GCA_021817065.1 Actinomycetes bacterium | reverse complement strand
TCGACGCCGAGAACGGCGCCGAGATACATCGAGGAAGAATCCCACCGTGGTGCGTAGCAGTGTCGGCTTCGCGGCGGAGGGAATACCCAGGAGGGGAGTTCTTTCTACCCTGTGTCCTGGTGATTCGCAGGCTCACCGAGGGAGAGCGCCACGACAAGGCGCAACTCAACGGTATCCTGCGCCACCACGGTGTATCGGTGTGAGAGACCTTCATTCGTGAGAGACCTATTGGCTCTCACGGCCGAGTTGGTAGACATCCCCTCGGTCAGCCGGTCTGAGCAGCAGATCGCCGATCGAGTGGAGGAGGAACTCAGTGGGGTTCCGTGGCTGTCCGTCGAGAGAGTCGGCGACACGGTGGTAGCCCGGACCGATCTGGGAAGACCGCACCGGGTCGTGGTCGCCGGGCACCTCGATACCGTGCCGCCCGGCGCGAACTTCCCGTCGGTCACCGAAGGGAACACCTGCTCGGGGGTCGGGGCAGTCGACATGAAGGGAGGCATCGCGGTGATGCTCGCACTGGCAGTTGCCGGGGAGCCCACCGAGCTCGATCTGAGCATGGTCTTCTACGCATGCGAGGAAATCGACCGTGCCGACAACGCCCTGCGGATCCTCAGCCGGCAGCGCCCCGACCTCCTCGCTTGTGATACCGCGATCCTGTGCGAGCCCACTGCCGGAGGGATCGAAGCAGGTTGCCAAGGGACTCTGCGGGCTGAAGTGGTCGTCTCCGGCACGCGGGCCCACACCGCCCGCCCCTGGATGGGCCGGAACGCGATCCACCGCTTGGGGCGGGTGATCGCGCTGGTCGAAGCGTACGAGGGGCGGAAGCCGACCATCGAGGGGTGCGAGTACCGGGAATCTCTTCAGGCTGTGTGGGTGGAGGGAGGAGTAGCCGGCAACGTCGTCCCCGACCAGGCGCGCCTTGTCGTCAACCACCGCTTTGCCCCCGATCGGTCGGTGGACGAAGCATCGGCACTTCTGGTCGAGTTGTTGTCGCCCGCGGTCGACTTCGGGGGAGGGGATCGGTTCACACTTGTCGACGCGGTCGGAGGGGCTCTGCCACGCCTGAACCACCCGGTGTGCAGGAGGTTGGCGGAGATAGTGGCGGAGCCTCCCAAGGCCAAGCTCGGATGGACCGACGTCGCACTATTCGCAGAGATGGGGATTCCAGCCCTCAACTTCGGCCCCGGGGACTCCTCTCTCGCACATTCCCCGAACGAGAAGGTTTCAGCCCGGGAGCTGGATCACGCTTACCGCGTCCTGGCGTGTCTCGCCGGCATTCCATCCGGGTTGCCAGTCCCCGGACAGAACCTCATCGGCTTGCCATCCGAGTAGCGTTGGCGCGAGGAATTCTGAACAGGTAGAGAAGCGGGAGAGGAGAGGCGATGCCCAATGCGGACGGGTTGATATCGGCCGGAGACCAGGCACCGGATTTCGAGCTTCCAGGACCCGGAGGGCAAACGGTTCGGCTGTCGGAGTACCGGGGCAAGGAGAATGTGGTCCTCGTCTTCTATCCGTTCACCTTCACAGCCGTTTGCCAGGGAGAGCTGTGCGCGCTCCGGGACGATCAACCGGCATTCGAGAAGGTCAATGCCAAGGTGTTCGGTGTGTCCTGTGACAGCACCTTTGCTCAAGCTAAGTGGGCTGGGGAACACGGCTTCTCGTTTCCGCTGCTGTCTGATTTCTGGCCGCACGGTGCAGTAGCGCGGGCCTTCGGGGTATTCAACGAGGAACTCGGTTGCGCGGAGAGGACCACCTTCGTTATCGACAAGTCGGGCAGGGTCGCGGCTCGGTTCTGTTCGGAGGACATCGGGACACCCCGAGAACGCGCCGACTACGAGGCGGCGCTGGCCGGGCTCATCTGAGCACGATTCCATCCCCCCAGACGTGCAATTCACGGGCGGCGGCGAGCCCAGAAGGTGGCGTGGTCCGGTGGCTTGTAGGACCCCGGGTCACAGTTTGCGGAGCACCGTCACCACCTTGCCATAGACGACCACTTCGTCTGGGCTGAGGTCTATCGGTTCGAAACCCGGATTGGCGGGCTCCAGCAAGATCCGACCGTCGCGCCGCCGAAAAGTCTTCACGGTGCCTTCCCCTCCCCGGTCACCTTCGGGCCCGGGAATCCCGGCGACCACGATGTCGCCGTTGTTCGCGTCCGGCTGCACTCGTGCCACCACGAAGTCGCCGTCGAGGATGCCCGCTTCGATCATGGAATCGCCGCGCACGCGGAGCATGAAGAGCTGCCCAGTCCCGGTGAAGTCGGTCGGGAGCGGCATCAGCTCTTCCACGTTCTCCTGGGCGAGGACGCCGGTGCCGGCGGCCACGTCGCCGATCAGGGGGACGTGCTGCACCGGTCTGCGTTCCAGGGTCGCACCGGACACCGGGTCGTAGCGGACCTCGATAGAACGGGACTTGGTGGGGTCCCGGGCAATCAGTCCAGCCTTTTCCAGGATGTTCAGGTGTGAATGGACGGTGGAGGGTGACTGGAGCCCCACCGCTTCGCCGATCTCGCGAACGGTGGGCGGGTATCCGCGGTCACGGAGAAAGCCGCTGATGTAGTCGAGGATCTCCCTCCGCTTGTCGCTCAGGGGAATCAATTTCGGTGCCATGAGACCTTCCTCTTGGCTGCGGCGACCCGGGAGAGTGCGTCCCGGGTCATCCGGTCTGCGGGCTCTCGTGGGTTGTCACACCCTTCGTGTACATATCGAACGTGAGTTCCCGCAGACTACTCCCGTCCAGACCGATACGCAAACATTCGTTCCTGCTGCTTTGTGCTCTTGATTGCACCGCAGCCGGGCCGCTCTGGCCACCGGTATACCTGCCGGCACATCTTCCCGCCTTGACATCGAACAGATGTTCGTGTTTCAATAGGAGCAATAGACGATGATCGAACGGAAGAGGGCCAGGCCGATGGGGCATAAGCAGCAAGCGATTCACTTGCGTAACGAACTGCGGTTCCGTATCCGTAGGAGGGTCGCAGGGGCGATGGTGGTCGGGTTGGTGGGGTCGGTGATGGCCTTGTTGGGTTTCTTCTCGCCCTTGCTGTCGGGGCCCTCGCCAGCCGCAGCCGATGGGTCTGCCGGCCGGGCGAGACCGGCCGTTCACGTGGTCGAACCGGGAGATACCCTCTGGGCGATCGCAGTGGCGGCCCATCCCCACGCGGACCCGAGACCATATGTCGACCGGATGTCGGCGGAGTTGCACGGTCGGGTGCTCCAGGCCGGAGAATCGATCGAAGTGCCCTGAGCGCCAATGCTCGGTAGCGTCATAGGGATGCGTTGTCCAATATGTACGGGACCCGACGACAAGGTGGTTGATTCGCGGCTCGCCGAGGACGGGATCGCTATTCGCAGGAGGCGTGAATGTCTCGGATGCGGATATCGGTTCACCACCTTCGAGAGGGTCGAGGAAGCCGCTCTGACGGTGCAGAAGCGCTCTGGCGGGCGCGAGTCTTTCGATCGCGACAAAGTGGTGCGAGGAGTGCAGGCTGCCACCAAGAGCCGGCCGGTTGGCGAGAACGAGATCGAGAGACTGGCTGCCCAGGTGGAGGAGTCCATGCGGGAGCTCGGTCCGGTGGTGCCCTCCGAGAAGATCGGGTTTGCCGTGCTGGAACGGCTTCGCGCTCTGGACGAGGTTGCTTACCTGCGATTCGCCAGCGTGTACAAGGAGTTCTCGGATCTTGCCGATTTCGAGCGCGAAGTGGGTCTGATCTCCAAGTCGACCTCGCCGAAGGCGTAGCGCTAGGACGGAGCGACGACGTAGGCCACCACCGAGATGAGGCCGGTCGAACCGAGAGCTTGGGCAGCAGCGTGACTCAGGTCCAGCACCCTTCCGGCCACGTAGGGGCCGCGGTCGTTGACCTCGACGAGAACTCCCGATGCTCCCGCTGTGACCAGCAGAAGGGTTCCGAAGGGAAGGTCGGGGCTGGCGCAGGTCCAGCCATTCTCATCGTAGATGGCGCCGCTTGCCGTCGAGCGGCCGTCGAAGCCCGGCCCGTACCAGGAAGCCACCCCCGACACGGTTTGTCCGGTCTCGGCCAGCCCGTAGCCGGCCAGCTGCGCGGTGGAGAGGGGCCCGAAGGGGTATTGGGACATGAGACCCTGTTGTCCCTGGGTTGCCGCCACAGCGGTCCCCACCGGAGCGACCGAGCCGCTATTGGCCGCCGCATCGAGCGCCTGTTGCCTTTCTTGTTGCTGCGCTTGCATTGCGGCGGCCCGGGCTGCATCGGCTTGCTGCTGAACTGCCAGTTGCGCATCGAGGGAGGTTCGGGCTTCAAGAGAGGCACGTTCCTGGTCGAGCTGCCCACTGAGGGCGGTGAGCAAGTGGTAGTCGGTCTGATCGGTTCGCTCATCGCGGCTCGCCTTTGCCCCTGCAAGGTGGAGGGCCGACACCACCTCTCTCTGGTCCTGCACCGCCAGGTCGGTGTAGTAACGGGACACCGGTGAGGGGTTCGACAGGACCGGGATCGAAGGCTGGCCTCCGGTGATGAAGGCGTCGACCGCATCGGTTCGCAGGATCTGCTCTGCCTGATGAAGGGCGAGCGAGTCGATGGCTTGATGCACCTGGTCGACCGCGATGCGCTCTTCGGCAGTTTGGACCTGGTCGGTCAGCTTTGCGATCTGGAGGACCAGGGAAGCGTCGGTCTCGCCAGACGTTCCCCGGGTCGGGTCGGCCGCGCCGGCGGGAGGCGTTGCAGAAGCACGTCCACTAATCGCCACCGACCCGGCGAAGACCGCGACGGTCGCGAGGACGACTCGCAGGGAGGATGTGGCACGGGTGATGGTTTGACTCATGGCGCATTGTTGCTGCGGGGGGGAGCGGGGCTGCAACATACTACGGGGAAGCCGCTCCCGCGTCGACAATGGATTGTTACCGCCTGGCGGCTTGGAGGTGGTTCCCTCCCACCCACTCCCCCGGTACTCTCGAAGGGTGCCCGAACTGGTCTCCCTTGTCCCAGCAGTGGCCCTTGCTGTCTACGCCCATCCGGACGATGCCGAGGTGGCATGCGGCGGCACCCTAGCACTGTGGGCATCGCAGGGTTCTGAAGTTCACGTGGTGGTGATCACCTCTGGTGACAAGGGGGCAGCGGACGGCAACGCGGAGGGGTTGGTCCAACGCCGGGCGGAGGAGATGGCCGAAGCATCACGGGTACTCGGATTGGCCGGGAGGATCACCTTGGGCTACCCGGATGGCGAGGTGGGGGACACCCTGTCCCTTCGGGAGGAGCTGGTTCGGTTGGTCCGTACGATCAAGCCGCACGTGGTGGTGTGTCCCGACCCGACCGCAGCTTTCTTCGGGCAGGAATACGTTAACCATCGCGATCATCGGGCGGCCGGGTGGTGCGCGGTCGATGCGGTGGCTCCGGCGGCGGCACTTCCGCTTTATTTTCCAGCGGCGGGACCGCCCCACCAGGTGGAGATGCTCTTCCTTTCCGGGACGCTCTTCCCAGACATTGCCGTCGACGTGAGCGAGACGTTGGAGCGCAAGGTGGCCGCGCTCCAATGCCATCGGAGCCAGGTGGGGGCCTCGCCTGAATGGGTCGAGTCGATGGTCCGTCGCCGGGCCGAGGAGGCGGGGGGCACGGCTGGAGTACGGTTCGCGGAAACTTTTCGACGGCAGCATCTGGCCGGGTGAGCGAGCACATTAACTGCCGGCCGATGGTATCCGGGGCTCGGGAACCGGTCGAGCAGCCGGGCGGACCGGATACCCCGATCCTTCATGTCGATATGGACTGTTTCTTCGCTGCCGTCGAGGTGGCTGACCGGCCGGAGCTCTTCGGCATTCCCGTGGTGGTGGGCGGCACCGGGTCCCGAGGGGTTGTGGCCGCATGTTCTTACGAGGCTCGGGTATTTGGGATCCGTTCGGCGATGCCCACCAGCCGGGCACGGCAGCTTTGCCCCCAGGCCGTGTTCCTCTCGGGCCGCTATTCACGATATGAACAGGTGAGCGAGGAGTTTCGTGGCGTCCTGATGGCCTATACCCCATTGGTGGAGACCATCTCGCTCGACGAAGCTTTCCTGGATGTTTCTGGTTGCCGCCGGTTGTTCGGGGACGGCCCGGAGATTGCCCGCCGGCTTCGCTCCGAGATCCGCAGCGTGACCGGTCTCGAAGCCTGCATTGGGGTCGCCCGCACCAAGTTCCTCGCCAAACTCGGGTCCCGAGCGGCGAAACCGCGTTTTTCGCGATCGGGTGTCCGAACCGGTCCCGGGGTGGTGGTGGTCGAGCCCGATGGCGAGCTCGACTTCCTGCATCCGATGTCGGTCGGCGCATTGTGGGGGGTCGGGCCGGCGACCTTGGGGAGCCTTCGGAAGATCGGCGTCGAGACGGTCGGCGATCTCGCACGGGTCCCTCTCGCATCGCTGGTCGGCGCGCTCGGGCCGGCGGCCGGACACCAACTCCATGAGCTGGCCTGGGCGAGGGACCCGCGCCGGGTGGAGCCCTTTCTCCCGCCGAAGTCGATCGGCCACGAAGAGACCTATGCCACCGACATAACTGACCGCACAGTTCTCGATCGCGAGTTCGTGAGGCTGTCCGATGCCGTCGCGCAGCGCCTGAGCGCAGCTGCGCTAGCCTGCCGAACGGTGACCATCAAGGTCCGCAATACCGGGTTCGAGACGGTGAGCAGATCGGAGACGGTACCGGATCCGCTGGTGGGAGGTCACGCGATTTCCGCCGTTGCCAAGAGGCTTGCCGCGCAGGTCGAGATGGGAGACGGTGTGCGTTTGGCAGGGGTGAGCGCAAGCCATTTCCTGCCAGCCAATATAGCGGGGACCCAGCTCAGTTTCGACCTCGCTCCGACGCAGAGGGAAGGAGGCGTGACGCGAGATCCGGGAGGGGTGAAGATCGCCGCTGCGGTCGCTGCGATCCGTCAACGCTTTGGGAATCGGGCGGTCGGAGCAGCCAGCCTGGTGTCCCCGGAGGGCCTTGCCATGAAGCGGCGGGGTGACACCCAGTGGGGACCCTCGGAGGAGACATGGACCGACTGACCCGCGCGCTGCAGGGCCAGGAACAGGGTGCGAAACGTCCGGATCTCCCCTGGGTACGTCTCGAGCCATCGGTACCCGTTGTTGGACGGCTCGGGATGCGCGAAGATTGGGGGTGGAAGTGATCTCGATGCCGGTGTCTAAGGAGTAGCGGTGCCGCTATCAGAAGAAGAGCAGCGGATTCTCTACGAGATCGAGCGAAGCTTCTATGAGCAGGACCCGGAGTCCGCGGAGAAGTTTCGTTCGGAGACCGTCTATAGCCATTCGGGCCGGTACATCAAGTGGGGGGCCGCCGGGTTGTGTGCAGGTCTGGTGATCATCATCGTGTCGTTCACCACCAACACGGCCGTAGCACTGGGCGGTTTCGCAGTGATGTTGGTCTCCGGCGTCCTCATCCAGCGCAATGCGCGCAGGATGGGTCGGGCAGGGCTTGCCGATCTGGCTGCCGCCAGCCGCGAGCACGGCTTGACCGGCATGATGGGCGATGTTCGACAGAAGCTTCGGCATCGTTTCCATCGCGAGACCTGAACCGGCGATCGGTCTCTGGCCGAGGGGGAGGGGTGGGTGACGCCTGATCGGAGCGGAGGCGAACTATGCCTTGCAATCGATATCGGCGGTACAAAATTCTCGGCCGGGCTGGTCGATGCCTGTGGTCGGGTGGTCGATGAGCTTCGCATGCCGACACCTGCCACCGGCGATGCCGAGGAGCTCTTGGGCAGCCTTGCCGGTCTGATCGGTCGGTTGCCGCAGGGTGCGGTGGTATGCGGCGTGGGATGCGGCGGCCCTATGGCCGCCCGGGGTGAGAACGTCTCCCCGCTCAACATTCCCGCCTGGCGCGAGTTCCCTCTTCTCGATCGTCTCCGGATTCTCACCGTCCTGCCGGTGTTCGTCGACAATGACGCCAAGGCACTTGCTCTTGGTGAATGGTGGCAAGGGGGGGCCCGAGGCAAGTCCAGCTTTCTTGCCATGGTCGTGTCGACCGGCGTGGGAGGAGGCATAGTGCTGGATGGGAGGCTCCTCGACGGGCTGAGCGGTAATGCAGGACACATTGGCCACCTGATCGTCGAGCCGAACGGGAGGTTGTGTGCATGCGGAGCGCGCGGCTGTTTGGAAGCAGAAGCATCGGGACCGGCCATTGCCGCAATCACTGGCGACGATCCCGAGAGCGCCACTCCCGAGGTGATCGAGCGCACGGGGCGGCTGGTCGGAAGGGCAGTTGCATCAGTGGCCAATCTGCTCGACCTCGACCTGGCCCTGGTGGCCGGATCGGTAGCGCTCGGCTTCGGCACTCCGTTCTTCGAATCTGCCCAGGAGGAGATCGACGAGAGGGCGAGGACCGACTTTTCCCGTGGAACGCGGATTGCGCCAGCTCTCCTCGGCGCCCGGGGGCCGTTGGTGGGCGCTGCGGCAGTTGGATGGCGCGGTTGGGGACTGAAGGGGCCCTGGACCGGTAGGATTTTCTGAATGAATAACAGGTACCCGCCCGAAGCGGAAGCGTTTCGTTCCACGGTGCGCGACTTCCTTGGCAGGCAGCTCCCAGCGGGATGGAAGGGTGTCGGGGCACTGAGCGCCGAGGAGGGGTACCGGTTCGTCGACGAGTGGCGTCGCCGCCTGCACCAGGCGGGATACCTCGCGGTGTCGTGGCCGAAGGAGTACGGGGGCTCGGACCTGAGCGCCCTCGAGCAAGTGGTGTTGATGGAGGAGCTCACCCGTGCAGGCGTACCGGGGGGTGGGCCCAACGACGTCTTCGGGATCCAGATGATCGGGAACACCCTTCTCGACTGGGGCACCGAAGATCAGAAGCGGCACTTCCTACCTAGAATCCTCTCGGGAGAGGATATATGGTGTCAGGGCTATTCGGAGCCGGACGCCGGTTCCGACCTGGGGAATCTCTCCACCCGGGCGGTGGCCGACGGCGACCAGTGGGTGATCGACGGCCAGAAGATCTGGACCTCCTACGGTCACCTGGCCAACTGGATCTTCGTGGTTGCCCGCACCGATCCGTCGGTTCCCAAACACCAGGGAATCACCTTTCTCTTGGTGCCGATGGACCAGCCGGGAGTCGAGGTCCGGCCCATCCGGATGCTGTCGGGGGACTCGGAGTTCAACGAGGTGTTCTTCACCGGAGCGCGGACGGGGTTGGCCAACGTGGTTGGAGAGGTCAACGGTGGCTGGGCGGTGGCGATGACCCTCCTTGGCTACGAGAGGGGCGAGGCGGCAGCCACCTTTCCACTCCGCTTCCGTGAGGAGTTGGACAAGCTGATCGCGCTAGCCCGGAGCCGGGGCGCAGACCGGAATCCGATTATCCGGCAACGAATCGCGCAGTGCTATGCAGAGGTCGAGATGATGCGGTTCCTGGGAATGCGCTCGTTGAACCGATTCCTTGCTGGAGAGCAGCCTGGACCGGAGTCTTCGGTGTTCAAGATCTTCTGGAGCGAGTACCACCAGCGAGCGACGGAGCTGGCGATGGACATCCTCGGCATGGAGGCAACAGTTCCCGGAGCGAAAGACGGGCCGGTGACGTTCCCCACCGACTATTTTGGCTCCGATAACATCGCGGCGAACTGGTACGACGTGTTCCTCAAAGCCCGATCGGGGACCATCTACGCGGGAACCTCTCAAGTGCAACGGAACATTCTCGGCGAGCGGGTGCTGGGATTGCCCAAGGAACCAAGGGGGGACGCTGGGCCGTGGAGCAGTGCTCGCCGTTGACCACCGGTCCACAGTGTCGAGAGGACACGTTTCCCGACTCGCATGGTGGCCGCCTGTGAAGCACAGACGGTGAGACGGATCGCGTTTGTGGCGGTCTTGTTCCACCCCTCTCTCTGGATTCCAGCGGTGAGGCAGGCAATCCGGTTCACGCCGGACGGATGGTGGCGCCGCCCGCCGTTTCTTCCCCTGCCCGATCGGTCGTATTGGAAATTTCGGGTGGAGACCGTTTTCGGGGCTTCTCCCAGCCCGCTCCATGTCATCGGAGCCCAACGGCTCGTCGAGTACCTCCTATGGTGCCGGATGATGGACCGGATGTCCACCGGCACCCTGTATCCTCGGGTTCAATGAAACGTGGCCAGGCAAACGGCCCCGGTCAGGGTGGTCGGTATCCCGGATCCGAAAGGACAACCGGTAGAAAGCCGATGCTGGCGACATGCCCCGGGGCGGGAGGTTGGTCGCTCACGAAGGACCTACCGGCCGGGCGCCGACCATGAGTCAGGCGCTCGTCTTGAACATGACGTACGAGCCACTGTGCGTCGTTGCTTCCAGGCGAGCACTGTCGCTGGTGATGGGGGAGAAGGCGGAACTGGTGCACACGACCGGGCGGGCTTTTCACTCGGCCCGACTGGCAGTGCCGGAACCGTCGGTGGTCCGTCTCTCGCGATATGTCCGGGTCCCGTACCAGAGAAGGATGGCTCTCAATCGTAGGGCGATCTTCTTTCGGGACGGGGGGGTCTGCCAGTATTGCGGCTGTGGGGCTGAGAACATCGATCACGTGATTCCCCGGAGCCGCGGAGGCCGGCACGAGTGGGAGAACGTGGTCGCCGCGTGCAGGCGGTGCAACGCGAAGAAGGAGGACCACCTACCCCACGAGGCGGGATTGAAGCTCGCGCGCCAGCCTTTTCAGCCCCGGGAACGGATCTGGATTCTCGTGCACGGTTCGCCGATCCGGGAGGAATGGGTGCCCTATCTCGGCAACGGGCACGGAGTGTTCCCGGTCGACGGCAATGGACATTCGGTCTCCCCGGTCGACGGCAGCGGGCACGCGGCGATGCTCGATATTCCGCTCCCCGGTTCCAACGGTTGCCACGGACCGGTGAAGGTGGCGGTGCCGTCATACATCGACTAGTGGTGGGCGATCGATGGAGAGCGGAGGCGCTGGTTGTCGGGGGCGGGGCGGAGACAGGCGGCGACCGATGGCGAGCGGAAGCGCGGGTTGCCACGCCCGCCGAGCTACACGCACGCCCTTTTCAGGCGAAGGGCGAGCGACTGGTGACGTGGTGCCGTCCCAGCAAACCTGCCCTGGTCCTCGGTTCGACCCAGCCGTGCTCGGTGGTCGATGTCGCGGCCGTGGCGGCGGCGTCGATCGAGGTGGTGCGCCGGCGGAGCGGCGGTGGCGCAGTGCTCGTGGTGCCCGGGGATGTCTTCTGGGTGGATCTTTTTATCCCGCGGCACGACCCCTTGTGGGATGACGATGTCGTGCGATCTAGCCACTGGGTCGGGGAGGTGTGGAGGCACGCACTGGAGCGCGCCGGCGTACCTGCCTCGATGGTGCCAGTTGCAGCGCCGGCTTGCAGCGGCTGGTCCCGGTTGGCGTGTTTCGCGGGGACCGCGGCAGGCGAAGTGGAGGTGCGTGGGTGCAAGGTGGTGGGTGTCTGCCAGCGGCGCAGCCGGGACGGCGCTATCTTCCACTGCGCAGCGCTGATTGCCTGGCGACCCGAGGACCTGGTGCGGCTACTCGCTCTGGACGCCCCTGAGGGTCGGGATCTAGTTGCGCATCTAGCAGGGTCAGCGATCGGGATCGGCCCGCTGATCGCAAACGGCCCTGCCAGCGACGCTTACCCCAGCGACGTGGAGACGCTTCTGTGGGAAGCGCTGGTCTCCAGCCTTCCCAGCTGAATCTTCCCCACAAGCTTCCAGCCAGCGCCCCGCCTTTTCCGAAAAATGCTGATAGTGGAGCGCTCATGCCTCAAATTCCGATCCAAAGTGTTGACGTGTGGTGGATTGGGGTTTATAGTGGTGCGAAGTGGAGCAAAGGGGAGGATCCGGCGTCCAAAGGGAGCCAGTCGAATCTGGGTACCAAGGGTCGACCTTCCGGTGAGCGTCCGGATTTCGAGGAGACAAGTGGAAGCAGTTGGCACCGACAAGGTTTTTCGGAGGGTACGAGCACTCGATCGACCCGAAGGGGCGGGTGATCCTGCCGGCCAAGTTCCGAACTGCGTTCGAGCACGGCGGGTACCTGTCCGAACACCACGGAGGCTGTCTTGCCTTGTGGACCCCCGAGGAGTTCGAGAGGCAACTGGCGCTCCGGCAGGCAGAGGCGGCCGGAGGGGGAGAAGCGCGCAACTTGATGCGGCTTTGGGCGCAGGCATCGGAGGAGGTGTCGGTGGACGGGCAGGGGCGGATGATGATCCCTCCCCGATTGCGGGAGTTCGCCGGGTTGACCGGAACGGTGTGGGTGAACGGAGCGGTCGACCGGGTGGAGCTGTGGAATCCCGGACTCTGGGAGCCGATCCGGCAGGCCATGGAGGGCAGGCTCCGCGAGGAGGGCTGACCGCGCCGCACCCGAGCGTGGTCCGGGGGGGAGGAACCATGCGAGGGAGATTGAGCGGGTGCCGGCCCGCTGGCTCCTCCGGACGAGGGGCGACGCCCACCGAGCTGTACGGGGCGATAACCAGATTGCGGACGGCGGGGGGCGAACCCGGCGCCGGACGCAGTATCCAGCAATCGGGGCTCATGCGCAGCCCCTCGACCGCAGTGGTGGAAGACTCCTACTCCGCCCACTTCCATCCACGTCGTTCGGGGAGCACTGCCGGCGGCGCACTTGCGGTCGAGGGGTTGCAGATGAGCTCGGAAGACACTTTTCGCCACCGGCCGGTGATGGCCGGCGAAGTCGTGGAGCTGTTGGTCGGGGTGCCGAGCGGAACGGTGGTCGATGCCACCGTTGGTGGTGGTGGGCACAGCCGGGCGATCCTGGAATCCCATCCCGGCGTGACAGTTCTGGGGATCGATGCAGATGAGGAGGCGGTGGCTGCTGCCACTGCGGAACTTGCCGAATTCGGTTCCCGCGCTCGGGTAGTGCAGGGTCGCTTCGACGCCTTGGCGGCGATCGTCCGCGCCCGTGGCGCGGAGCCGGTGACCGGTGTGCTTTTCGACTTGGGGGTTAGTTCGCACCAGCTCGACGTTGCCCGGCGGGGGTTTTCGTACCGCCAGGGAGGTCCCCTGGACATGAGAATGGACGCATCGGGTGGGTTGACCGCCGCCGACGTGGTGAATGCGATGGATCCGCGCCACTTGGCCGAGCTGATCGCCGCCAACGGGGAGCCGGTCTATGCCCGGGCGATTGCCCGGGCTATCGTAGCGGCGCGCCCTCTTTCCACCACACTGGAGCTCGCCGAAGCGGTTAAGTCCGCCATCCCGGCCCGGGCTCGGCGGCACGGAGGACATCCGGCCACGCGGGTCTTCCAGGCGATTCGCATTGCGGTGAACGGCGAGCTGGACGTCTTGCGCGCCGCCCTCGGGCAGGCGCTAGATGTGGTGGTCCCGTCCGGCCGAATATGCGTTATCTCATATCACTCGGGGGAAGATCGTATCGTCAAGAGGGCGTTTGTCGAGGCGGTCACCGGTGGGTGCTCGTGTCCCTCCGGATTGCCCTGCGTGTGCGGAGCTCGTCCGAGGGCCGCGTTCGTCCGGCGTAGCGGGGCGATCCGGCCCTCTGAAGCGGAGGTGGCGAGCAACCGGCGTGCCGCGTCGGCCCGTTTGAGGGTCGTCGAGGTGGTGCCCGCTCCGGAGCTCCGGTGACTCCTGCGGCCTCGTCGGCGCCGTCGCGGGCTGGGGCCGCTCAACGAGAGCGCGCGGTATTGGCTGGGGCCGCTCAACGAGAGAGCGCGGTATTGGCTGGGGCCGGTCGACAAGAGCGCGCGGTACGTGAGAGCCGGATGCGGGTTATCGAACCTTCGACTCGCAAGAAAAGGGGTACTCCCGCGATTCGGGTTCCTGCTCGGTCCACCGCTCGCCGGCCCGCCGAGGTGGTTTCCCGCTCGCCGTGGCAGTCGACGGCGGTGCGGACCGCAGCGATTGCAGTAGCGGTGGCCGGCATCTTCATGGTGGTGGTGGCTCACGTCGTCATCGACCAGAAGCAGTTCCGTATCGACGCCATGCAAGAGCAGGTAGCGAACGCCCAGGCCCGTCAGACCACACTCCAATTCCGGCTCGCCCAACTCGAGGCACCGCAGAAGATCATCGCCTCCGCGGAGGCCCTAGGCATGGTGACTCCGTCACAGGTGACCTACCTAGTTCCGGTTGCCATGTCGCCTGTCACTCCGCGCGCGGCGGCGGGTGTACAGCCGTCGCCCTCATCGACGTCCACTTCCCCATCAGGATCCGCCAGGGCACGGGCTCCGGGACGGTGAGGCCCCCTCGTCTCGGGGCTTCCGAGCCCGGCTCCCGGTCGGTCCAGCATTTCCGCGGACCGAATCCGAGTGGTCGGCTGCACACGCATAGTGCGGAATTCCCTTCAGGCAGGTCCCGTCACCGAAAAAACGCAGCGGGGAATGGGCAACCGAAGCGGCGCCTCGGGGTGCTCCTCGTCGTGTTCTTCCTTCTCTTCCTGTTGATCGGGGCGCGCCTGATCAACGTCCAGATCACCTCTTCGGCAAAATATGCCGCCTATGACAACTCGCAGCTCGAGCACCTTGTCACAATTGCCGCACCCCGGGGCGAGATATTCGACCGGAACGGGAACCTTCTTGCCACGTCGATACCCGAGACCACCGTCTACGCGGACCCCCACCAGATCAGCGATCCGGCTGGCGAGGCGACCCAGTTGGCTCCCGTGTTGGGAGTTCCCGAGGCGCAGCTCGAACGCGAACTGCGCGAGAACGTCGGTTTCGTCTACCTAGCCCGCGAGATAGGCAATCACGCCGGAGACGCGGCGAAGGCCCTCCACCTGGCGGGCATCGGGTTCTTAACCGAACCGAAGAGATTCGACCCCAACGGTGCTCTGGCGTTGCCTCTGCTGGGTTTGGTGGGCGTGGACGGCACCGGCCTCTCCGGTCTGGAAGCCCAGCTCCAGGGTGAGCTGGCCGGCCGGGCGGGCCAGATGTTCGAGGAGGAAGGACCGGGAGGGAGCCAGATCCCGGGTAGCACCCAGCTGGTTCGGGCGGCCCGCCCGGGTACAGGCGTGCTGCTCACCCTGGACACCTCAATCCAGTACGAGGCGGAGGCGGCCCTGGCGAGCGAGATCCAGATCAGCGGTGCCAAGGCAGGGACCGTGGTGGTGCTCGATTCCCATTCCGGGGGAATCCTGGCCATGGCTAACCTCGAGGCTGGCACGGCGCCGGCGGCGACTCCGAGGGAGGCGGGCTATAACCTGGCCACCGACGCTGTCTTCGAGCCGGGATCGGTGATGAAGGTAACCACCTTCGCCGGAGCATTGAACGAGGGAATCATCGATCCAACCACGATGTTCACCGTGCCTCCCCAGCTCGAGGTTGGTGGCTATGCGTTCCACGATGCCGAGAGCCATGGGACCGAGACCCTCAGCGCCACCGAGATTCTGGCTCAGTCCTCCAACATCGGGACGATCGAGATCGCCCAGAAGCTCGGAGCAGCCCGGGTCGACCGGTACATGCGCCTGTTCGGCTTCGGTGAGCCCAGCGGCCTGGCCTTCCCGGGCGAGAGCAACGGGATATTGATCCCCCTCTCCCAGTGGGACGGATCGACCATCGGGTCCGATCCGATCGGCCAGGACGCGGCAGTGACTCCTTTGCAGATCGCCGATGCATACAACGTCATCGCCAATGGCGGCGTCTTTGTCCCGCCGCGCCTGGTCGAGGCCACCATGAACTCGAAGGGCGACCGGGTTGCAGTGGCACCGGCCCCAACCCACCGGGTCCTGAGCTCCGCCATCGCCGGGGAATTGCGAGGCATGCTGGAGCAGGTGGTTTCTGCGGGGACCGGAGCTGAAGCGGTGGTCCCCGGGTACACGGTGGCCGGCAAGACCGGCACTGCCCAGATCCCCAACCCGAAGGGGCCGGGGTACCTCGCGGGCCAGTTCATGGCGACTTTTGTCGGGTTCGTCCCGGCGCAGGCACCGGCCCTGACCATCGTGGTGTCCCTCCAGGACCCGAAGACATCCATTTACGGCGGTTCGGTGGCAGCGCCGGTGTTCGCCCAGATCGCACGGTATTCACTCCGGGTGCTTGCCATCCCGCCTCCGGCGGACGTTAACGGAGGGACCGTCACTCTTCAGGCACCGGCTGCTCCTCCCGCCACGGGGTCCTCCTCCACCACGGTTCCGCTCAGCTCGGATGTGACTGGTGGCTGAAAGGGTCCCTGCCTCCCTCCGTGCCCGGGGATCGGCGCCGTTCGCTCGGTGCGGATGTGACAGGTGAGTGAACTTCCGTGGATTATCGGAAGGTGGGCACCCCATTGAACGCACTGCTGGAGAGGATGCGCGGCGACAGTCCCGTGCAGGAGATCCGGGGAAATCTAACAGGGGTGTCGGTCACCTCCGTGTGCTGCGACACCCGTAGATGCGAGCCAGGCTCGCTCTTCTGTTGCATTGCAGGCGGAACCCGGGACGGGCACGATTTCGCGGCAGAGGCGGTGGACCGGGGGGCTGTTGCTGTCCTGTGCTCCAGGGAGGTGGAGGTGGAGGTTCCACAGGTGCAGGTACGGAAACACGATGTGCGTGCTGCGATGGCCGAGATTGCGGCAACCCTCTGGGACCACCCGGCTGACCGGATGACGATGGCAGGGGTGACCGGTACCAACGGGAAGACCACCGTCACACACCTTCTTTCGTCGATCTTCCGTGCACGCGGGTGGAAGTCCACCCCCCTTGGCACTCTGAGCGGGCCTATGACCACGCCGGATGCACCCGAATTGCAGAGGGTCCTGGCCAAGCGGGTGGCGGAGGGAGAGCAGGCGGTGGCGATGGAAATCTCCTCGCATGGGATGGCGGGCCACAGGGTGGACGGGATCATCTTCGACGTCGCTGTCTTCACCAACCTCGGCCACGACCATCTCGACTTTCATCACAGCATCGAGGAGTATTTTGCCGCCAAGGCTGAGCTTTTCACTCCCCGCCATGCCCGCGCCGGGGTGATCGGGATCGACGACTCGTGGGGGCGTCGGCTCGAACGACAGTCAGAGATTCCGGTTCGGTCCTTTTCGGTCGAAGAGGTAACCGCGCTCCACATGGACCAGGGGGGGTCGACCTTCGAACTGGATGGAGTCCCTGTCCGGATCGGTCTCGCGGGACGGTTCAACGTGGCCAATGCGGTCGGGGCATTCCGGGCGGCACAAGTGCTCGGTATCGAAAACGACGACATCGTCCGGGGACTTTCGGATCTACCTGGCGTTCCGGGACGCCTTGAAAGGGTCCCTTCCCCGGCTTGCTCCCCAACAGTCTTCGTCGACTTCGCCCACACCCCTGATGGCCTGTCCGCAGCATGCGCAGCCCTCGCCGAGCTCGCCCCGGGGCGACGCCTGGTAGTGGTGTTCGGCTGCGGGGGCAACCGGGATCGTTCCAAGCGACCTGAAATGGGACGGGTCGCCGGAGACTGTACCGACGTAGCGATCGTCACGTCGGACAACCCGCGCGGTGAGGACCCCGCCTCCATCATCGGCGAGATAGCCGGAGGTTTCCGACCGGGCAGCCGGGCCGAGCTGCGGATCGAGCCGGACCGCGAAAGGGCCATCGCTGCCGGCATCGAGATGGCCGGCCCCGACGGCATCCTCCTCATCGCCGGAAAAGGCCACGAGACCGGCCAGGAGATGGCCGGCCGGCGAGTTCCCTTCGACGACCGGGAAGTGGCAGCCGGGCTCCTTGCTCGCCGCGGTACCGAACGATGATCGCCATCCTCTCCGCCGGTGCTGCGGCCATGCTCCTGGCCGCGGGTACGGTGGCTTTGCTCATCCGATGGTTGCGCGCCCACGGAATCGGGCAGCAGATTCGCGAGGACGGGCCCTCCGGTCACACCACCAAGGCGGGTACGCCCACCATGGGGGGTATCGCCATCGTGGTGGCAGTCATCGTGGGTTACATGGTCGGCCACCTGGTCATCGGTGTCCCCTATTGGCGATCGGGCCTGATCGTCGTTCTCACTGTCGCGCTTGCCGGATTCGTCGGGTTGCTTGACGATTGGCTGAAGGTCCGGCACCAGAGGAACCTGGGGTTGTCCAAGCGGACCAAGTTTGGGGGCCAGCTCATAGTGGCTCTCGTGTACGTTCTCCTCTCGCTCTATTGGTCAGGCGTCGACACCCACCTCTCGTTCACCCGATACACCTCGACGGGCATCGACCTGGGCAAGATCGGGTGGGCGATCTTCGCCGTCTTCGTCCTCACCGGCACTGCCAACGCCGTCAACCTGACCGACGGGCTGGACGGGCTGGCTTCGGGGTCGGCGGTCTTCAACTTCTCGTTCCTGTCGATCGTCGGCTACTGGCAGTACCGGCATTTCGCCATCTACCACGTGCACCCGGCTCTCGACCTAGCTCTGGTCGCCACCGCTCTTGCCGGGGCGTGTGCGGGATTCCTCTGGTGGAATGCAGCTCCCGCGAAGATCTTCATGGGAGACACCGGTTCCCTCGCGATCGGTTCGGGTCTGGCCGCCTTGTGTCTCCAGATGAATCTCGACCTGCTCCTCCCGCTCCTGGGCGGTCTCTTCGTGGTGGTGACCCTCTCGGTGATCATCCAGGTGGTGAGCTTCCGCCTGTTCCGTCGCCGCGTCTTCAAGATGGCGCCCCTCCATCACCACTTCGAGCTGATCGGGTGGCCCGAGACCACGGTGATCGTCCGTTTCTGGATCATTGCGGGGCTCTGCACCGCACTCGCTCTTGGAATTTTCTATGCCGACTTCGTGTCCCTGGGCTTGGTTTCGTGAACGGTTGGGAATCGGCCAAGCGATTCGGCAAGAGGGGCATCGCCCAGTGAGCGACGAAGTCTCCTCTCGGCCGGTGGTGGTGATCGGACTGGGCGTCACCGGCGAAGCGGTGGTGCGCTACCTGCTGGCCGGAGGTCGCCCGGTCGTGGTCGTCGACGACGCGACCGATGAAGCAGTGGTGGCTAGCGCTGCCCAGCTCGACGTGCCGCTCGTCAGCGCTCCCGACCGCGGGCACCTGTCGAAGGTGCTTGCCGGTTCTTCGGGGGCGGTGGTGAGCCCGGGGGTGCCCCCGTCCCATCCGGTCTTCTCGCTCTGCGATTCGCTCGGGCTCGCGGTGACGACGGAGATCGAGCTAGCCGGGACCGAATTGGCATCCCTGGAGGCCCCACCGACTGTGGTGGCGGTGACCGGGACCAACGGGAAGACCACTGTCGTCACCATGATCGTCCGGATGCTGGCAGAGGCGGGCGTAACTGCTGTCGCCGCCGGCAACATCGGGGTCCCCCTCCTCGACGCGCTGGCGACCGTGCGAGGCGCACGCGAGTCCGGGAAGGAGCCGATCCGTGCTGTGGTGGTGGAGACCTCGTCATTCCAGCTCGCCCTTACCCGAACTTTCCGGCCCGACATCGCGGTGTGGTTGAACCTGTCGGAGGATCATCTGGACGTCCATCGCTCTGTGGAGGAGTACGTTGCCGCGAAGGCCCGGATCTGGGCCAACCAGGGGGAGGGGGACCTCGCTATCGTCAATGCCAACGATCCGACGGTGATGTCTGCGGGTTACAGCGCTCCGTCCCGCGTGATCTCCTTCGGTTTCGAGAAGGGTGACTACCGGATCGAGGACGGCGCTCTCCGGAGTCCCGGCGGGACGGTGATCGTCCCCATCGCTGAAATGGCCCGATCGTTTCCTCACGATCTGGTCAACGGGCTGGCGGCATCGGCGGCGGCGTTGGAGGCAGGAGCCAATTCCGACGCGTGTTCCCGGGTCCTCCGGGAATTCAGCGGGCTCCGCCACCGGATCGAGTTGGTGGGAGAAAAGCTAGGCGTACGGTATTTCGACGACTCTAAGGCGACCACTCCAGCTTCGGTCGAGGCGGCTCTGGCCGGATTCACCTCGGTGGTGCTGATAGCCGGTGGGCGAAACAAGGGCCTGGACCTCTCCCCTCTGGCCAGCCAGGCGGAGCGCTGCCGGGGAGTGGTCGCGATCGGCGAGTCCGCCGGCGAGGTGGAGGAGGCGTTTCGCTCGGTCACCTTGGACTGTCAGGTGGTGCGCGCCCCGTCGATGGAGGAGGCTGTCCGCCGAGCCACCGAGATGGCCCGTCCCGGCGACGCAGTGCTCCTATCACCTGGTTGCGCTTCGTTCGACTGGTACCGCTCCTACGGGGAGCGCGGGGACGATTACGCCCGGGCGGTTCGCCGGCAGATCAAGGAGGGAAGATGAAGGCACTGGTTTCTCTCCGGCGGGCGGGGGCTAGCCCGGTCCACCGATACCGTTCGTCGAAGGGCACGTCCAGAGACCTGGGTGAGCGCACATCGCTCACCGAACGAACCATCTTCCTCTGGCTCCTAGTCCTCTTGAACGTCGTCGGTATGGTGATGATCCTCTCAGCGTCGTCGGTCGAGTCGATCCAGCAGTATGGGACGCCCTGGTCGGTGTTCGAGCACCAGTTGCTCTGGGTGGTCATCGGAACGGCGGCTTTCGTGCTGGTATCCCGGGTGGACTACCGGCAATGGCAGCGTTTCTCGGTGCCGATCCTCGGGATCGCTTGCTGCCTCCTCATGGTTGTGCTGGTCCCGGGCCTTGGCCACCACGCGGACGGCTCGACCAGATGGGTGGGAGCGGGTCCACTCAAGCTCCAGCCGTCAGAGCTGGCCAAGCTCGCCTTCATCCTCTTCGGGGCCGATCTCCTCGCACGCCGCAGCGAGAAGATCGGTGAATGGCGCTCCTGCCTGCGACCATTCGCCATCGTCATGGGGTTCATGTCCCTCTTGATCCTCAAGCAGCCCGACATGGGCACCGCCATGATTCTGGTGATGGCAGCGCTGGGGCTCCTCTACCTTGGAGAGGTACCCGGTCGGCAGCTTGGCTTCTTCGGGAGCGCGGTGGTGGTGGCCGCGGTGGTGTTCGCCTTGTCGGCTCCATATCGCCGCCAGCGAATGACCTCGTTCCTGCACCCCTTCGCCCAGCGAAACAACGCCGGGTACCAAGTAGTCCAGTCACTCAGTGCTCTCGGCTCCGGCCATCTGTGGGGGGTGGGATTGGGAGCTGGGCGAGCCAAATGGGGATTCTTGCCCAATGCCTATACCGATTTTATCTTCACGGTGATCGGCGAGGAACTGGGTGTAATCGGCACACTGGTGATCGTCGGCCTGTTCGCCTTGCTGGCGGTGGTGGGAATCCGAATCGCCCGGCGCTCTCCCGATCGTTTCGGGATGCTTCTGGTAGGCGGCGTCACCTGCTGGGTCGTGGGGCAGGCGGTGGTGAACATGGGAACCGTAGTGGGGTTGATGCCGGTGACCGGCGTGCCTCTTCCGTTCATCTCGTACGGGGGCTCGTCTCTCGTGGTGATGATGATCGCGATGGGAATGGTGTTCAACGTCGCGGGCCAGTCGGTTGGCGAGCGTTCACGCGGCGCGGGAAGTCATCGATCCGACCGCGAGTCCACCCGTCCTGCCCACGTCGGCCGATATGCCCGCCGAGCCGGCGTGACCAAACGGCATCTTCGCGCGGGCAGGACTTGAGGAAAGTGGTGGCCGGAGGACGTTGGAGCCTGGTCGTCGCAGGGGGGGGGACGGCCGGGCACGTTATGCCTGCCCTGTCCATTGCCGAGGCCCTGGTCGAGCGGGGCTACTCCCGGGATTCGATTGGCTTCGTCGGCTCCCGGCGGGGACTGGAAGCCACTCTGGTGCCCCGGGCAAAGTTCCCGCTGGAGCTGATGCCCGGCAGGGGCATTCCGCGCCGCCTCTCGCCAGCGGTCCTGGGTGCTGTGGCGGGTATCGGCTGGGCTTTCGTCCTCTCGGTAGTGTCCCTGCTCCGACACCGCCCCCGTGCTGTGGTAACCGTGGGTGGCTATGCGGGATTCCCTGCCGCCCTCGCCGCTCGGCTGTGCCGGATCCCGGTTGTGGTCGCCGAGTCCAACGCGGTGGCGGGAATATCCAACCGCCTGGCCTCTCGATTCGCCGCAGGGTGTGCGGTGGCTTTTCCCGGGACGGGGTTGCGCAACGAAGTGGTGACCGGCAACCCGGTCAGGCCGGCCATCACCGCGATCGGCGAGGATCCGAATGCTCGGGCGCGGGCGAGGGAGGAATTGGGACTCCCCGCTGACCGATTCACCGTACTGGCATTCGGTGGTTCGCTGGGGGCCCGGCGGATCAACGAGGCAACGACGGGAATGTGCCGTGCCCTGTCGGGTCGGAGCGACATCGCCGTTCGGCACGTGTTCGGCCGGCGCGACTGGCCAGGAACCCAACGGGCAATCTCGGAGGTGTTTGGAGCGGTCGGCTCCGATATCAGCCACGGCGAGCCAGCCCAGGATCCGGTCGGCTCCGATATCAGCCACGGCGAGCCAGCCCAGGATCCGGTCGGCTCCGATATCAGCCACGGCGAGCCAGCCCAGGATCCGGTCGGCTCCGATATCAGCCACGGCGAGCCAGCCCAGGATCCGGTCGGGCAGGCAGGCCCTCCCCGCGGGCATCTCCTCTACCAAGCGGTCGAGTACGAGGATCGGATGGATCTCGCTCTGGCTGCGGCCGACCTTATTGTTTCCCGGGCGGGGGCGACCACCGTCGCCGAGGTGTGCGCCGCCTCACGGGCGGCGTTGCTGGTACCGCTCCCCGGTTCGCCGGGCGATCACCAGGGGGCCAATGCCCGGGTGCTCGAACAGGGGGGGGCGGCGGTCGTCCTGCCCGACGGCGCGTGCACTGGCGAAGAGCTTGCCGCGGTGATCACCGACCTTGCTACCGATCCCGCCCGGACCCAATGCATGGGAAGGAACGCGCGAGCTCTGGCGCGCCCTGGGGCCGCCCAGGCGATTGCCGAGCTGGTGGAGCGATGCGCCCGGACCTGAGCCGTCCGCGACGCATCCACCTGGTGGGAGCAGGTGGAGCCGGAATGAGTGCCATCGGGACCGTTCTGGCTGAGCTGGGACATATCGTGTCCGGGAGCGATCTCAAGGGGTCGCCCGCTCTGGATCGGCTGCGTGCTCTGGGCGTGGTGGTGTCGGTGGGACACGACCCCTCCAACGTCGACGGTGCCGAGCTGGTCGGAATTTCGACCGCGATCGGTCCGGACAATCCAGAGGTGCGATCCGCACGACTCAACGACATTCCGGTGTTTCGCAGGTCCGAGCTCCTCGGTGCCATGTCGAGCTTGCGAGAGACCGTGGCGGTGGCAGGAACCCACGGCAAGACCACTACCTCCTCGATGCTGACTCTGGTCCTGATCGAAGCAGGATGGGATCCGGGATTCATCGTCGGGGGCGAGCTGAACGAGATCGGCTCCGGTGCGTCACTCGGCTCCGGCAGGTGGATGGTCGTCGAAGCCGACGAGAGCGACGGCACATTCCTTGGCCTCGATGCCCGCGCCGCGGTGGTGACCAATGTGGAGCCGGACCACATCGACAACTACGGGTCTTTCGATGCTTTGGTGGCGGCCTTCGAGGAGTTCGTCGGCAGGGTTGAGGGGCCGGTGGTTCTTTGCGCCGACGATCCTTGCGCTGCGGCCCTCACAGGACGGGCGGGCGCCCGTGCTGTCACCTACGGAACTTCAGTGACCGCGGATTACCGGATCGTCGACCCGATTGCCTCCCGCAACTCGGTGCGTTTCGAGATCGCCCTTCGCGGTGAGCCGCTCGGCAAGATAGCAGTCCCCGCTCCTGGCCTCCATGTGGCTCGCAATGCGACCGGCGCGCTTGCCGTTGCGTGCGAGCTGGGAGCTAGCCTGCAGGCGGCGGTGCGGGCATTGGAGCGCTTCTCGGGGGTCGCACGCCGCTTCCAGATTCGGGGGACACTGCAGGGCGTCACTTTCGTGGACGACTACGCCCACCTGCCCGGAGAGATCGCAGCCACTATTTCAGCAGCAGCCGGCCAATGGGACCGGATCGTCTGCGTTTTCCAGCCGCACCGCTTTTCCCGGATCGCAGCGCTGGGGGAGACCTACGGGGACGCATTCCGGGGAGCCCATCAGGTGGTGGTCACCGGCATCTATCCGGCCGGGGAGCAACCGGTTCCTGGGGTGACCGGCGAAGTGGTGGCGCGGTCCGTCGCTCGGGAGAACCCCGAGATCCCGGTCCGTTACGTGCCGGACCGCTCGGAGCTCGCCGGAGTGCTCCGAGAGATCCTCCGGCCCGGTGACCTCTGCTTAGTTATGTCGGCGGGCGACATGATCGGGATGGGACCCGAGGTTTACGGGCAATGACAGCCGGGATGCGGGATGTCCCGCTCGGCGAGCTCGCCTTCATGAATACGTCGGAGGTGGCGTCGCTCTCTGGGGACGCGGTAGCCGTCTCCGCTCCACAGGAACTGGCCGAATTGGTCCGCCTCACCGACCAGTCCGAGAGGCGCTTTCTCATGGTTGCGGGCGAGCTTTCCAACACCATTGTGAGTGAGAAGTTCGAGGGCAGGTTGGTCATCTTCCGGGGCGGTTCCCTGGGGGATTTCGAGGTGCGAAGCGGGGGAGACGTGCTCATGGAGGTGGAAGCGAGTTGCAGCCTGGATGCGGCGGTCCAAGCGTCGTGCTCGGAGGGACTGGCGGGCATCGAATTGCTCTCGGGAATCCCCGGAACGATCGGTGCCGCGGTGGCGCAGAACGTCGCGGCCTACGGGCAGTCCATCTCTGACGTTTTCGTCACCGCTGAGGCTCTGGATATGTCGACAGGCGAAGAGGTGCGGCTCGGTCCTACCGAGCTGGCATTCGCCTATCGACGGAGCAGCCTCAAGGCTTCCGGCGGATTTTCTCCCCCATTGGTCATCCTGGCGGTCCATCTGCTCCTTTCCCGCCATGCGCCGGAGCCTCTTCGATATGCGGATCTTGCCAGGTGGCACCGCGATCGGGGCCGCTCCGAGGCCGACCTCGGAGCCCGGCGGCAATCGGTTCTTGAACTTCGCTCCACCAAGGGAATGGTGGTGGGTGGCGAAGGATGGGTGCCCTGCTCGGGGAGTTTCTTCGTCGGTCCCTCGGTGCCCCCGGATTCGGCGAAGGAGATTGCTGAATCAGTCCGGGGTCCTGAGTTCGCCGAGCGCTTTCTCGAGTGGTACCGGCCCGATGTCGCGGCAGTCCGGTTGCCGGCCGCCATCGTGCTCCGAGCAGCAGGTTTCATGAACGGTGACAGGTGGGGGCCGGTTGGGCTGGGGGCTCGCCATATCCTGGCGCTGTGCAATCTCGGAGGTGCGTGCGGGGACCAGATCGTGACGGTCGGAGCCCACATTGCGGGGGAGGTCCGCCGGCGGCTGGGTATCGAACTCATCCCCGAGGTCCGGGTTCTGGGAGAGCCGGTCATAGCCGGATGGGACGAATTCAGCGCGCGGTACCCGTTCTCACCCGGATCGGGAGAACCGGAATGGGCCGTTTCGATGGGAGGTCGCCATGTTGGTACGAACTGACCGGGCGCGAACCCGGACCCGGGGGAAGGACGCCCGGAAAGAAGGCACCAGGACCCGGGGGAAGGACGCCCGGAAAGAAGGCACCAGGACCCGGGGGAAGGACGCCCGGAAAGAAGGCACCAGGACCCGCCAGGCCGTTCCCATCAACCCGCGGATTCGCCAACGTCGGGTGGAAGTGACTCGGCAAGAGGGTCGCCACCGTCTCCGCATCCTGATCGGGGTTGTCTGGACCGCTCTCGCTGCGGTGTTCGCCCTATTCGTCTTCCATTCCTCGCTTCTTTCGGTCAAGCACCTGGAGGTCACCGGGAACAGTCATGAACCGGAAGGCCTGGTCGCCCAGGTGGCCGGCATCCGCATCGGCGCCACCCCGATGATCGATGCCGATCCCGCTTCGATCGCCCGGAGGCTGGATTCTCTTCCGTGGATTGCATCAGCCACGGTGGTGCGACACTGGCCCTGGACCATGTCAATAGAAGTGGTCGAGCGCACACCGGTAGCCAAAGTGGCTGGGAAGGCGGGTGTGACCGAGCTCGTCGACGCCACCGGGAGGGTGCTCGGTCCGGCGGGGGGAGAGAGACTGCCGGTCATGAACGGTTTCACCGCGCCGGTTCCGGGGAGAAGGCTCCGAAGCTCGGCGCGACCGGCCCTCACGGTTGCTGGGTCGCTACCGTCCAGCCTGGAGCCCAATGCCGCTGCACCGAACTCAGGTGTCACGGGAATCACCGTCTTGCCGGGCAGCGAGGTCAAATTGACCTGGGGAAGTACCCTCCAGGTCCTGCTCGGACCCCCGATCGAGCTTGGCGCCAAGTACGATGCTCTGGCGACTCTGGTCACCGAGGCCGACCTGAAAGGCATGACCCGGGTCGACCTGACACTCCCATCCCAGCCGACTGCGTCCCCGTAGGCCCGATAACTGTGGTCATCCCCTCCCGAGAACTTGACGGTCATCCCCGCATGGGAGAAGGTGTTCTGCCTAAAGTAATACCCATTATTGTGCGTGCCTAGCACGGATAATGCGGGTGATGGACAGACGCCGACACCCGGCAACCCTCCAAGGGAGATGAGACGAGTCTGATGGTCGACACATTCCAGGGCGGACGGCATGGCAATTACATCGCCGTCATCAAGGTGGTCGGAGTCGGGGGAGCTGGCTGCAACGCCGTCAACCGGATGGTGGAGGCCGGTCTTCGCGGAGTGGAGTTCGTGGCGGTCAATACGGACGCGCAAGCACTCCTGTCCAGCGATGCCGACGTCAAGCTGGACATCGGACGAGAACTGACCAAGGGTCTGGGGGCGGGCAGCGACCCGGAGGTCGGTCGCCAGGCAGCCGCGGACCACACCGAGGAGATCGCCGAGACCCTCAAGGGTGCCGATATGGTCTTCATTACCGCGGGCAAGGGCGGAGGAACCGGTACCGGAGCAGCACCGGTCGTGGCAGAAATAGCCAAGGGACTCGGTGCTCTCACCATCGGGGTGGTCACCCGGCCATTCACTTTCGAGGGCAAGCGCCGCTCGGTTCAGGCCGAGCAGGGTATCCAGCGTCTCAAGGAGAAGGTGGACACCCTCATCATCATCCCCAACGATCGCCTCCTTTCGGTGGCCAACGAGAAGACCCCGATCGTGGCAGCCTTTAAGATCGCGGACGAGGTCCTGCTTCACGGCGTCCAGGGGATCACTGACCTCATCACCACTCCCGGGCTGATCAACACCGACTTTGCCGATGTGAAGATGATCATGCAGAACGCGGGTACGGCGATCATGGGCATCGGGACGTCGACCGGCGAAGGCCGGGCAGTCAACGCAGCCCGTTCGGCCATCACAAGCCCCCTGCTGGAGGCATCCATCGAAGGGGCCCGAGGAATATTGCTCAACATCGCCGGCGGGCCGGATCTCGGACTTTTCGAGGTGAACGAAGCCGCCGAGATAATTCACAAGGTGGCCCACCCTGATGCCAATATCATCTTCGGAAACGTGATCGACGATTCGCTGGGTGACACGGTCCGAGTCACCGTCATCGCGGCCGGGTTCGAGCGCTGGGACGAACGCGGTGGCTCCCGCAGCTCCCGACCGGCCACCGGCCTGGGCCTTGGATTGATGTCTGACGATGATGAGGGATTGGGCGGCGACGACCTCGATATCGGCGACGACGACTTCGACGTGCCTTCCTTCCTCAAGTGAGGCAATTCCGCTGACTGGCTGGCCGGCGGGGGTTCCGGCCAGGGAGCTGGGCGAGACCGGTGCCTACTTCGCGTTCACTGGTCGCCGACAGGGAGACGCGCGCTCTGGGGTGCGGGAAGGTGGTTGGCACTGGCTCCACCAGGTCCACGGCGGGGATGTTCGGGTTGTCGGTGTGAGCGACCCGACAGGAGAGGATGGAGACGCTCTGGTGGCGGCGTCGCCGGCCAGTCTGGCGGTCATGGTGGCTGACTGCACCCCAGTCCTGCTTGCCAGTCCAGAGGGGATCATCGCGTCGGTCCATTGCGGCTGGCGAGGACTGGTGGCTGGAGTGATTCCTGCCGCAGTCGAAGTGATGCGAGCCCAGGGGGCGAGGAGAATCCAGTCCGCAGTCGGTCCGTGTATCGGTTCCGAGTGCTATGAATTCGGGGAGGAGGACCTGGAGAGGGTCGAAGCCGCCTTCGGTGGAAATCGACCGGGGGTCCGGGCGGCGGCCGCTTCCGGAAAGCCGGCACTCGATCTTCGCCGGGCGGTCGGCCACCTGCTGGCCGCAGAGGGGGTCGAGACTGTTTACCGGGATGGGCGATGCACCGCCTGCGAAGCCTCCCGCTATTACTCGGCTCGTGCCCGGGGGGAGGCCGAGCGCCAAGCTGGGCTGATATGGAGGAAAGGCTGAGTCCGGGGCAGGAGCGCCTCCGCAGGCTGGAGTCCCGGATCGAGATGGTGCGGGAACGGATCGTCCGGGCTGGTGGCGATCCCGAAAGGGTGAGGGTGATCGCGGTGACCAAGGGCCATGACCTGGAGGCAGTCCGCCTCGCACTCGAAACTGGGCTGGTCGACCTGGGAGAGAACTACGCGGACGACCTGGTACGAAAAGCTTCGGCGCTGGAGAGCGACGTTCCATTTCGTTGGCATTACCTCGGGAGAGTCCAACGAAACAAGGTGCCTCGCCTGGTCGAATGGGTCACGCTGTGGCAGTCGGTGGACCGCCTGGAAGCGGGTGCGGCGATCGCCCGGAGGATGCCCGGGGCGGCGGTCCTGGTGCAGGTCAACCTGGACTCGTTCGGACCGCCGGTTCAGGTGCCCGGGGTCCGGGGCGGATGCGCTCCGGACGAGCTGGAGGAGCTGGTTCACGGGCTAAGGAGCTTCGGGCTGGCGGTAGAGGGGCTCATGGCGGTCGGGCCTCACGGCTTTCCTGAGGAATCGCGGAGAGGCTTCTCCTGGTTGGCCGCCCGCCGTGATGAGCTCGGGCTCGCTGAACTGTCCATGGGGATGACCGACGATCTGGAAGTCGCGGTGTCCGAAGGATCGACCATGGTCCGGATCGGGCGGGCTCTGTTCGGGGACAGACCCGACTCCGGCTGACATTCCCGGCTGGCATTCCCGGCTGCCGGGTGGGTCACTACAGTCCTTTCTGCCGAGCCTGTAAGCTGAGCGGCGGCTTCGGCCCCCCGCCGGTTACTCCCGAGTTACCGGCGGTGAGACAATCCTGCGTTCAAGGAGATGGATGGCTTCCTCGATCGTGCACCGCGCGATGGTGTACCTAGGACTCGTCGATGACGACGAGTACGACGACGACGCCTACGGCGACTATGGGGAGTACCCGGCTTCAGCTCCGGCTCCGGTATCCCCGGTCCGATCGAGGTCGGCGCCAACCGCACCGGCGCCAGTCGAGTCGGCAGTGGGAATGGGATCGATCCGAACCTTCGGAGGCGACGAGGCACCACGGGTGACTGCAGTGTCGCCACGGCCTGCCGTGGTGCGCCCTATCGCACCGACACAGGCTTCCAATGTTCACATCGTCATGCCCGAGAGATTCAAGGACGCACAGCGCATCGCAGACAACGTCAAGGCCAGCCAGCCGGTTATCGTCAACCTGCAGAACGTCGACCGCGACTTGTCGCGGAGGATGATCGATTTCTGTTCGGGGATGACCTACGCGCTGGGCGGGTCGATGGACAAGGTGGCCGACCAGGTCTTTCTTATCACTCCACCCAACGTGGAAGTGACCGAAGAGGAGCGGCAGCGGCTGGAGAACGGGCAATTCAGGTACTGACGATGTCGGGCCGCGACCAGGACGGAGACCAGGGGTGAGCATCCTACGAGTCCTCGTCGATCTCCTTATTCTGGTAATGGTTTGCCAAGCTGTTCTCACCTGGATACCCACCCATCCAGATTCCCCCCTCTATTCGGTGCAGGCGTTCCTGACCCGGGTCGTCAACCCGATATATGCACCGGTCCGCCGGGTGATCCCTCCCATCCGGGCAGGATCGGGCATGGCGGTCGATATCGCACCGATGATCGTGATCTTGGTCCTGCTTGTGGTGGTGCTGCCCCTTGTGTCGGCGCTCTGACTACAGCCGAGCACTCGCGCCATGCGGCCAGCCGAGTCGGTTAGGATCGGCCTCCGTGACGTCTTCAATGACTGAAATCCGGGGCGCCTGATGGAGGTTTCTCCCAAGACCCTTCGCGAGGTCGAGTTCCGCGAGAAGAAGCTGGGTGGGTATCACCCGGACGATGTCGACGAGTTCCTGGAGAGGGTCGCCGTTGGTATCGAGGTTTACCAGGAGAAGCTCCGGCAGGCGACCGAACGAATCAACCATCTGGAGCGCCAGCTCGCCGAGCAGGCCAAGCAACTGGCCGAAACCTCCGCACGTGCCGAGGCCGCATCGCGGGTCCCGCCTCCGCCTGCTGCTGCGCCGTCGCCGTCCCGGGAGACGGAGGAGCAACTGAAGCGGACGCTCCTCCTGGCCCAGCGTACCGCCGATATGGCGGTCGCAGAAGCCAAGCAAGAAGCCGAGGAGATCGCCACCAAGGCCAAGGCGGAGGCACTTTCGGTGGTCGAGCGCGCCAAGGAGGACGCCCGCAAGATAACCAGCGAAGCGGAGAAGGACGTCCAGGGGCGCGTTCGCGCCCTCGAGACGTCGCGGGTCGCGATGGAGGGCCACGTCCGGGACTTGAAGAAGTTCCTCGAGACCGAGCACGCTCGTCTGCGGCAGGGTCTCACCGACGCTGCTCGCATCCTGGAGGAGAATGTGGCGCGACTCCCCGAACCTCCCGGCGCGCCAGTAGCTGCAACGGCTGCCCCGCCAACCGCACCGCCATCCGGTCCTCCAGCGGGCCAACCTGCTCCGAGCCGGCAGGGATCGGCACGCGACGCGGTGCGGGAGATGCTTGCAGCGACTACTGGCAAGGGGTCGGCGGGCGATTAGGTAGTGCCGGGACGGCGCACGCTCTTACCCTGCAACCCGTTCCAGTGACAGATCCACTCGGTAACCTCCGGTCAGCTCTCCGGCGGCAGTGAACCGGTAGGCAGGGGGCGTGCCCGGTCCGGCCCAGTCCAGGGAAACTGCCAGTGTCTCGTGGGCGACATGGTCGAAATGAGGCAGCAGCTGGTCGGTGATCCCGGGTTCGGCGCACACCTGGAGCTTGATCCGGTCCGCCACGTGGAACCCGGCGTCCCGGCGGGTGTTCTGAACCAGTCGTACCAGGTCACGAGCGAGCCCTTCGGCTTCGAGCGCGGGAGAGAGCGTCGTATCGAGGATGACGACACCGCTCGACTCAGGCAGGGCGCGAGACGTTGCCGGGTCGCGGGGTTCCAATTTCACCGCGAACTCGCCGGATCCGAGCCGTTCACCCGCAGCCTCCAGGACGTCTCCGTCCAGTCTCCAATTGCCGGCCCTTACTGCACGGATGACCTCCTGGGTCTTCGGGCCCAACCGCGGTCCGAGGGCGGAGGGGACCACGTTCACCACCTGATCGGCATGGGAAGATACCTGGGCGGTGAGGATGACCTCCTTGACGTTGACCTCCTCGGCGATCAGCTCTGCGTAGGGCCGGAAGCGCTCGGCATCCGGGTGTGCCACGGTGAGCGAGGCGAGGGGGAGCCGGGCGCGGAGCCCGCACGCTTTGCGGATCGAGTGGGCGGCCGAGCAGGCCTCCCGGATCAGGTCCATGGTCTCGACCAAAGCCGGGTCGGAGGGCAGGTCGGCGGGAGCCGGCCAATCTGCGAGGTGGACGCTGCGGGCACCGGTCAGTCCCCGGTAGATGGCCTCGGAGAGGAGCGGCAGGAGCGGCGCCACCGCCCGCAGCAACACCTCCAGGACGGTGTGGAGGGTGTCGTAGGCGTCAATCTTGTCGTTGTCTTCCGGATCGTCACTAATCCCGTCACCGGGAACCGTGCCGTTCCATCCCCGCCAGAATCGGTCGCGGCTCCGGCGTATGTACCAGTTGTTCAAAGCATCGATGAACGAGGCGATGTGGGAGGTGGCGCCGGGTAGGTCGTAGGCATCGAGGGAGGCGGTGACCCCGGACACCAGGGAAGCGGTCTTGGCGAGGATGTAGCGATCGAGAACACCGCTCTGATCGGTCCGGATCCTCCCGGTCACCCGGTCGGTGGCCGAGTAGAGGGAGAGGAAGTACCAGGCATTCCAGATAGGGTTGAGCACCTGCCGTACCGCCTCGGCCATTCCGGATCGCTCGACCACGATGTCGCCGCCGCGCAGGACCGCCGAGGACAGGAGGAACCAGCGCATTGCGTCGGCTCCGAAGGAGTCGAATACCTCCTGTGGGTCGGGATAGTTTCCCAGGCGCTTGGACAGCTTGCGTCCGTCGTCGCCGAGCACCACGCCGTGAGCGATGCAGCTTCGAAAAGGTGGGCAGTCGAAAAGAGCCGTGGAAAGCACGTGCAAGGTGTAGAACCAGCCCCGGGTCTGTGCCATGTATTCGACGATGAAGTCGGCCGGGAAGTGCGATTCGAACCGGTCGGCGTTCTCGAAGGGATAGTGCAGTTGCGCAAAGGGCATCGATCCCGATTCGAACCAGCAGTCGAGCACGTCAGGCACCCGCCGCATTGTCGATGCACCGGTGGGGTCGTCGGGATTGGGACGGGTCAGCGCGTCGATGTCCGGGCGGTGGAGGTCGGACGGTCGAACCCCGAAGTCGTTCTCCAACTCGTCGAGGCTGCCGTATACGTCGATTCGCGGATAGCGAGGGTCGTCGCTCTTCCAAACCGGAATCGGTGCTCCCCAGAACCGGTTCCGGCTGATCGACCAATCGCGCGCGCCCTCCAGCCACTTGCCGAACGCGCCGTCGCGGACGTGCTCGGGAACCCAGGTTATCTGCCGATTGAGCTCGACCATCCGGTCCTTGATCGCGGTGACCGCGACGAACCACGAACTCATCGCCTTGTAGATGAGAGGGGTGTCGGTGCGCCAGCAGTGGGGATAGGAGTGCTCGTACGTCTCGTGGGCCACTACCGCACCGGCAGCCTTGAGGGTCCGTGCGATCGGAGCATTGGCCTCGAACACCTGCATCCCATCGTAGTCAGATACAGGAGCGGTGAAGCGCCCCCGGTCGTCGACCGGGCACACGACCGTGATGCCATTGGAGTCGCAAACACGCTGATCGTCCTCGCCGAAACCGGGAGCGATGTGGACTATCCCGGTTCCTTCCTCCTCGCCCACGAAGTCGCCCGCCAGCACCCGGAAGGCTCCCGGATGATCCGCAAAATATGGGAAAAGGGGCCGGTAGCTGGCTCCGACCAGTGCGGATCCCGGAACGGTTCCGACGACCGTTGGGCTGTCGCCGAGAACGCCAGCGTAGGCGCCGAGCCGCGTGGTGGCGAGCAGCCACAGCTCACCGCCTCGGTCGACGATCGCGTACTCGATGTCCGCCCCGACGCTCAGAGCGAGGTTGGAGGGAAGGGTCCACGGGGTGGTGGTCCACACGATCGCCTTGACCGTCCGGTTCCCGGCGACCGCGGCCAATTCCGGGGGCAGGTCCTCGCCCAGGGTGAAGGACACGGTAAGGGCAGGATCCTGGCGCGGACGGTAAGAGTCGTCCTGGCGCGTCTCGAAGTTCGAGAGGGGGGTCTCGCACTCCCAGCAGTAGGGGAGCACTCGATAGCCCTCGTAGGCAAGCCCCTTCTTCCAGAGCTGTGAGAAAGCCCACATGACCGACTCCATGTATGGAAGGTCCATGGTCTTGTAGTCGTGGACGAAGTCCACCCAGCGGGCCTGGCGGGTCACGAAGTGTTCCCACGCGTCGGTGGTGCGGAGGACCAGCGTCCGGCAGTGATCGTTGAACTGACCGATGCCGAGACCGGTGATGCCCGCCCGACCGGTCAGCCCCAGCTCCTTCTCGGCCTCCACCTCGGCGGGGAGCCCGTGGCAGTCCCAACCGAAACGCCGTTCTACCCTCCGGCCCCTCATAGTCTGGTAGCGGGGAACGGCGTCCTTGACGAAGCCGGTGAGGAGATGTCCGTAGTGGGGGAGCCCGTTTGCGAAGGGAGGGCCGTCGTAGAACACGTATTCATTGGTTCCGGCTTCCCGCTGGTGAACCGTGGCGGCGAAGGTGTCGTCGGACGCCCAGTACTTCAGTACCTCCTCTTCGAGGATCGGCCAGTGGGGCTGCTGGGGAACCTCCGGGTAGGAGTGCTCGGCGCGGCTGGGCATGGGTAACGACTCTAACGGCACGGGGCACGGTGCCTGGTGGGACTTCGAGCGGCCGAAGAGGAGAGCGCGCAGACGTCGAGGGACTATGGAGCGGGGAATGTCTGCTGGCCAGCCGGGTTGGTCCTATGATGGCCCGCTTGAGCCTGAGGTGAATACGGGCCGGCAGCACCGAGCAAGACAGCGCACGAGAAGAGGAAATCGAGCAGATGCCGATCTTCGGAACCAAGAGACAGGATCGGACTGGCAAGGCCACGGGGTCCAAGGGCGTCTCCACCACCAAGGCACAGGCCCCCGCCACCAAGGAACCGGCGAAGAAGTCCCCCGCCACCTCGACGGCCAAGAAGGCCCCCGCCACCAAGGAACCGGCGAAGAAGTCCCCCGCCACCTCGAAGGCCAAGAAGGCCCCCGCCATCAAGGAACCGGCGAAGAAGTCCCCCGCCACCTCGAAGGCCAAGAAGGCTGCAGCTACCAAGGAACCGGCGAAGAAGTCTCCGGCCACCAAGGAACCGGCTAGCACGGCAGCTTCCCTGGCCGTGACCCTGCCGGCAAAGGAAGAGAAGGCCCCCACCCCGAGCAGGCCGGCCATCCTGGTGACCGGTGGGGTGGAGAAGGCAACCCCTCCCCGCAAGGGGGAGGGAGTTCCCGGTGTGGACGACAAGTTCCTCGCCGAGCAGAGGCTCCTCCTGGAGGCGGAGCGGTTGACCTATCTCGAGCAGGCCCAACGCCTCCGGGAAGAGGCTGACGCCCTTGCCGAAGAGAAGGAGCCTGGGGAAGCCCAGTTCGACGAGGAGTCCGGCGAGGGGGGAACCGGGAACATCGACCGCGAAGTTGACCTGATGCTGTCTGCCCAGGCCCTCGGCGAGGTCGAGGAGATCGACCACGCATTGGCAAAGATCGAGGACAAGGTGTACGGAGCCTGCGAGAGTTGCTACCAGCCCATTCCGAAGGCTCGGCTCAAGGCGATTCCCCAGGCGCGGCTGTGCGTGGCGTGTAAGAGCGGCAGTCTGGTGGCCCGCCGCTGAGGCTCCTGCTGGCCGCTTGTGTCGCGGCGGCGGTGGTGACCGCCGACCAGGCGTCCAAGACCTGGGCAGAGGACCATCTGGCGTACCACTCGCGCCACGTTCTCGGACCGGTATGGTTTCGCCTCACCTACAACTCGGGAGCTGCCTTTTCCCTCGGAAGGGGATTGGCGCCGGCGCTGGCGATCCTTGCCGTACTAGCTGTGGTGGCCATCTTCGTGGTCACCAGACGGGCGTCCTCGTGGACGGTGGTCATCGCCGGAGGGATGCTGGCCGGCGGGGCGCTGGGCAACCTTGCAGATCGGGTATTTCGCGATAACCACGGTTCCGTGATCGACTTCATCTGGACGAGCTTTTGGCCCACCTTCAATCTGGCTGACGCGTGCATCACCATCGGCGTGGTCGTCCTGGCGGTGATGCTGGCCTGGCAGCGCAGGCCAGTTCCGTCCGAGCCGGCGTGAGCGGGTCGGATACGCCGAGAGGGCGAGCAGAAACCGCTCACGGTGGACTGTTGTGAGCGGGCCGGTCGGGCTCACCGTTCCCGCATCCCTCGCTGGGGTGCGAATCGACCGGGCGGTCGCAGCCCTCACTGGCATGTCGCGGAGCGAGGTGGCACAGCGGATCGGGGCGGGAGATGTCCGGTTGGACGGCGCAATCGTTGGCCAGGCCTCGCGGCCGGTCCGGGTGGGGAGCCGGATCGACCTCAACTCGCCGGACCCGGTTCCCGCCGGTCCGATCCAGGGGGACTCTGCTCTGGTGCTCGCGGTCGTATACGAGGACGAGGACATCGCGGTGATCGACAAGCCAGCCGGCCTGGTTGTCCATCCGGGAGCGGGCACCGCTGCGGGGACCCTGGTGAACGGCCTTGTCGCTCGCTATCCGGCCGTGGGCCTTCTGGTCGAACAAGGAGTCTGTGATCCGGCGCGGCCGGGGATCGTCCACCGGCTCGACAAGGGGACCTCGGGGCTGATGGTGGCTGCCCTCTCCGAGAGGAGCTTCCATAGTCTCACTGCCAAGATCGCCGGACGTGAGGTACGGCGGATCTACACCGTCCTGGGGTGGGGGGCATTCGACGACGACGAGGCGATCATCGACGCCCCGGTCGGCCGATCTGCTCGCGATCGGACCTTGATGGCCGTGTCGGCCGCCGGAAAGCCCGCGGTGACCCGCTTCCGGGTCGAGACGAGGTTCGCGTCACCCGTATCGGCAACCCTGCTCACTGCTACTCTGGACTCGGGGCGCACCCACCAGATCCGGGTCCACCTCTCCGCACTCGGCCATCCGGTGGTGGGGGACTCCCGATATGGGGGCGGGATCACCCGTCGGCGCGATCCGGGTGGGACTATCGAGCTGGACAGGCCATTTCTCCATGCTGCCGAGCTGGCTTTCGCCCACCCGGTGTCCGGAAAGCCGCTCTCCTTCACTTCTCCGCTGCCCTCTGATCTCGAGCGGGTACTCTCGCTCCTCAGCTCCGGGGTGGGCGGGTAGGCCCTGGTCGCTGCGAGTGACTTTCCTCGGTACCGTCAGCTCATCGCCCAGAGCTTGACCCCGCCCAGAATCCCGGAGACGTTGTCCACCAGGGTCACCTTGGAACCCAGGTCGACCTTGAGCTTCTTGGCGTTGCCGCCCCCCACGTAAAGATGGTCGTAGAACGTGAGCGCCTCCATGTTGGTTACCGCCCGCGCCACCAGCTCCGACCACCGCTCATTCCCCAGATCTTTGCGAGCGGCTTCCCCGATGGCCTCGTTGTAGGTCTGCCCGTGACGGAAGGGCTGGTGGGCGATCTCCAGATGGGGGCACAGCTTCCCATCAGAGAAGAGCGCAGTACCGAAGCCAGTTCCCAGGGTGATCACCATCTCCAGACCACGTCCCAGGACGACCGCGGCACCCTGCTGGTCGGCGTCGTTGTCCACCCGGGTGGGGCAGCCCAGCTTTGCAGAGAGCGCCGCAGCCAGGTCATATCCAGACCATCTCGCCTGCAGCTCGGGATCGAGTTCGGAGCCCGGCCCGGACTTGGTGACGAAATGGGGTGCCGAAAGAACGACGCCGGAGCGGACCATGCCGGGAAAGCCTGCTGAGGCCCGGTGGTGGGAAGGGAGATGCCCGGCCAGGCCGGCCAGTTCCTCGACAAGCTTGTCCGGCGACATCGGATAGGTGGTGGGGGTTCGAGCGATATCACCCGCCATGGTTCCGTCCTCGGCGAGGACGGCGGCTTTGAGGCCGGTCCCGCCGATGTCGATGCACAGAGTCATCGCCGGATCCGAATTTCCTTGGGTAAGCGGAGTTCCCATGCCGCCACTGTATGCTCGGCTGGCGTGTGCGGCATCGCCGGCGTTACCGGTACCGATCGTGATCTTCTGGAGAGGATGCTCACCTCAATCGAGCACCGCGGTCCCGATTCGTGGGGCATCGAGGTGGGTGCCGATTTCTCCATCGGGATGAGGCGGCTTTCCATCGTCGACATCGAAGGCGGCGAGCAACCCCTCTACTCCAAGGAGAGTGCCTGCTGCATCGTCTTCAACGGCGAGCTGTACAACAGTCCTGAGCTGAGGGCGGAACTGGCATCCAAGGGGCACCGATTTGCCTCGGACCATTCGGACACCGAGACTATCCTCAAGGCCTACGAAGAGTGGGGAACCGCCTGCGTATCCCGCCTGACCGGAATGTTCGCCTTCGCCATCGCCGACCCGGCAAGACGCGAGTTGTTCATCGCCCGGGACCGGCTTGGAATCAAGCCCCTGTACTACCGTGCCCGCGGGAGCAAGGTAGCTTTCGCCTCCGAGATCAAGGCGCTCTTGCAGGACCCGGACGTGGAGCGCGCACCTGATCTAGACGTCCTTCACCGCTTTCTCCTGTACCGGGTCCACGACGACCGGGAGGACACTTTCTTCCGGGGGATCAAGCGCCTGCAGCCTGGCCATTGGATGATCGTGGGGCCGTCGGGGATAAGGCGGATCCAGCGGTACTGGTACCCGGAGGTCAACACCGAATTTTCCGGCCATCTATCCGACGCGTCCTATGCGGAGGCTTTTGCCGACCTATTCACTCGGGTGATCCGCCGCCACATGATTTCCGACGTGGCGGTAGGGGTGTCGCTTTCGGGTGGGCTTGACTCAAGCGGGGTCTCGTCGGTGATGGCTGCCCTGATGGGCACCGGTGCCGATACCCACACTCGTGGAACGCTTCACACCTTCTCGGCGCTCTATCCTGGGCAGACGATCGACGAAAGCGATTACATTCACGAAGTCGAGCGGTACGTGGGCTCCGTGCCCCATTACGCGTATCCCTCAGTCGAGGAGTTCTGGAGCGAGATCGACGAGTGGATCTGGTACCAGGAAGAACCCACCATATCCTCCGCGCCGTACGCCTATTACTCTGTATATCGCATCGCGAAGGGCAACGTCAAGGTGATTCTATCGGGCAACGGGGGAGACGAGCTCTTGGCCGGATACATCCCGTATTTCTATGCCTACCTCACCTCAGCTCTCTCTCAGCACCGCATCGGCTCGGCGGTCCGGGAAACCGTTCGTGGGTGGGACCTCTACTCAAAGTATTTCGCTGAGGTGTGGCGAACCCGGCGGCCGGGAGCTCCCGACACTCTTTCCATGCGATCGGTTCTGGCCTCATCGCCATCCGCCCTGGCCGCATTCGACTACTCGGCGAGCCGGAACCTGAACCGGCGCCTCGCCGACGATGTGACGCGATATTCGACGCCGAACCTGCTGCGCTATGAGGACAAGAACTCTATGGCTTTTTCCATCGAGTCGCGGGTTCCATTTCTGGATCACGAGCTTGTCGAGTTCATTTTCGCGCTCCCGATCGACCAGAAGATCAAGCGAGGATGGAACCGTTACGTTTACCGGCAGGCGATGAAGGGGAGGATGCCTGAGAAGAACCGAACCCGCAGGTCCAAGATCGGCTTTACCAATCCGGAGGTCGGGTGGATGAAGGATCGCGCCGATTCGATCCTCCGGATCTTCGCCGACTCGAGGACCGCCGAGCGGGGGGTGTTCGATCCCAAGCGGCTGGTCGCCGAGTTCGACGCGTGGCAAGCAGGCAAACCCGGTGACGGCTTGATCTTCTGGAGGGCGCTGGTTGCCGAGCTGTGGATGCGCCGCTTCGTGGATGCTCCGGTGGCACTGGGGCATCGGTGAGCGTGCGCGTGCGCCTGTTGCGGCTGGTGGCCTTCCTGACCGCTGCGATTGTGGGTTGGCCGGTCCTGTACCTCGCGGGCGGCGGACCACTGCTCGCCGGCGCGCTGCCGGCCCCCCGCGCAACTTCCACGTCGCATGGTCTTCCCTCGCCCACCGTTTATGTCACCGACGATTTCAGCGGGGGAGTCACCCCAATCGACTCGGCCAGCAATTCCCCCGGGCCGGTCATTCAGAACACCGGTGGCGGTCCGTTCGGGATCGCCGTCACCCCCGACGGAAGGACCGCATACGTGACCGACTACGGGACCAACCGGTCCCCGTCGTCGGCGGCGGTCGGGAACACGGTCACCCCGATCAACCTGGCGACAGGTGTGGCGGGTGCACCGATCACCGTCGGGTTCGGCCCGTGGGCGATCGCCATTACCCCCGACGGGAGGACTGCCTACGTCGCCAACAACACCGACAACACGGTCAGCCCCATCGATCTCGCCACCGGCCGGGCCGGCTGGCCGATACCGGTGCCGTCGGGACCTGCTGGGATCGCCATTACCCCCGACGGGCGGACCGCCTACGTGACCGATGCCGACAAGAACCTGGTCACTCCCATCGATCTCGCAACCGAGGCGGTGGGTGCGTCGATTCCGGTGGGTGCGTTCCCCCTGGCGATCGCCATAACCCCCGACGGGCGGACGGCTTACGTGGCCAACGCCGACGGCAACACGGTTACCCCGATCGACCTGGCGACCAACACGCCGGGTAGCCCCATCGCGGTGGGGACCACCCCGATGGACATCGCAATAACCCCCGACGGGAGCACGGCGTATGTCACCGATCGCAATGCGAGCATCGATGCGGGGTCCTCGAGCACCCCGGGTACGGTCACCCCGATCAACCTGGCGACCAACACTCCGGGATCCCCCATCACGGTGGGCCCGGGCCCTTGGGGTATCGCAATCACTCCGGACGGCTCGACCGCCTACGTGGCGGACGGATTCTCCTGTGGCGTCACCCCCATCGACCTGGGCTCGGGAGTCGCTGGTTCCTCCATCGCCACCGGATGCGGTCCGGCGGGGGTGGCCGTGGCCTCCTCCCCGGTGGTCTCCATTCGGTCCACCCCCGACGGCGCTGGCTACTGGCTTGCTTCAGCAGCGGGCGCGGTCGCCAATCAGGGCGACGCCCAGCCATTCGGGGATGCATCGTCGATAACACTCGGGGGAGCTGTGGTAGGAATGGCATCCACTCCCAGCGGAGGCGGCTACTGGCTGGTCGACGGCTTCGGTGATCTCTATACCTTCGGTGGGGCCGGCTACTTCGGGGGCCCCAGCCAGCTCGATCCATCCGCACCGCCGGGTGGGTCCAACGCGGTCAACCTGGCCAAGCCGATTGTCGGCATGGCAGCGACTCCCGACGGGAGGGGTTACTGGGAAGTGGCTTCCGACGGGGGCGTCTTCACTTTCGGCGATGCGGGCTTCTTCGGGTCGGCCGGTGCATTGCCCCTGGCCAAGCCGATTGTCGGCATGGCCGCCACTCCCGACGGGGGTGGGTACTGGCTGGTCGCTTCCGACGGGGGCATCTTCACCTATGGCGACGCTCTTTTCGAGGGCTCTTTGGGCCAGGTTAATCCCACCGTTTCGCCGGGGGGGAGCAATGCCATGCAGGTACTGGCTCCGACGGTGGGGATGGCAGCCACACCGAGCGGCAAGGGTTACCTGGTGGTCGACAGTTCGGGCGATGTCTACACCTACGGCGATGCCCTGTATTGGGGCTCCATGGGTCAGGTGAATCCTTCGTCGCCGCCGGGGGGCTCCAACGCGGTGACATTGGTCAGTCCAATCGTGGCCGTCGCATTTACCCCCGATGGGGGTGGGTACTGGCTGGCCGACCGCGCCGGGGAAGTCTGGGCCTTCGGAGACGCGGCCAACGTGGGATCAGGAGGATAGCAATTGCCCGAAGATATCGAGTCAACGATCGAGGCAGCCGGAGCGACCTGGGAGCGGATTCCGGTCACGACCCATCTGATACATGTCAAGGAACCCCTGGAACCGGTGCTCGACACCTACGTCCGACCGCTTCTCGCTCCAGGGGACTGGGTGGCCCTGTCGGAGAAGGTGGTGGCCATTTCGGAGGGTAGGGTGATCCACCGTTCTGTCGTGCGGCCCGGGTTGCTGGCCAAGTTGATCGTCAAGGGGGTCAAGAAGTACGAGAACGACGTCGGCTACTCGGATCCCCGCAAGATGCAGGTGGCGATCATGCAGGCGGGGTGGTCGCGCACGGCGTTGGCCATGGCAGCAGGTGGGGTCACGCGGCTCTTCGGCAGGCATGGTGACTTTTACCGGATTGCCGGGCACCGGATCTCGGAGATCGACGGTTTCAACCCGGAAACCGTGGCGCCCTTCGACGAATTCGCGATGCTGGGCCCCGAGGATCCAGCCGCTGCCTCCGAGCGCTACGGGTCCCACCTGGACTGCCCGGTGGCGATCATCGATGCCAACAACATCAACGTTGAGGTCCTCGGCTCCAGCCGCGACCTGCCGGTGACTCCCAGCGAAGCCCGGAGCATCCTGATGGACAACCCGATCGGCCAGGGCGGGCAGTTGACGCCGTTCGTGGTTGTGCGCAGGTCCGGGCGTTCCTAGCCGGCCGAGCCGGGTGGGTAGATACTCGGCTTCCTTCGGCGATCCCTGCCCGAAGCGCCGAAGCTTTCCTAGCTAGCCGTTGCTGGTGGGGCCGATCCGTTCCAGAGGTGCCCGGTATCGTTCCAGCGGGTGAGGGCAGGCGTTTCCCTCTCGTAGCCCAGCTCGGAGATCGAGGCGGTGGAGAGGACCAGCCGGATGCCTCCCGATGGATGGAGGTCGATCCACCGTGCACCGATCACCCGGAGGATGTGGCTGTGGGCGAAGGCGGCGATCCGCCGCGCACCGCTGCTCCGAAACCGTGCGATCACCCGGTCCGCTCGTTCGCCGACATCCTCGGTGCTCTCGCCCCCCGGTGCTCCGTGCTCGAAGATGTTCCAGTCGGGACGGGAGCTCCGGATCTCCGGCGTGGCAATGCCCTCGTAGGAGCCGTAGTTCCACTCCCTCAGGTCCTCCCAGACTTCGGCCCGACTTCCAAGACCGGCCAGATCGGCGGTCGCCCGTGCACGGTGCATCGGGCTCACCACGACAAGGTCGAAGTCGGTTCTGGCGAGCGGAGCCCGCAGCGCTCGGGCTTCTTTCTCGCCGTCGGTGGTCAGGGGGATGTCAGTGACGCTGGTATGGCGACCGTCCAGGCTCCACTCGGTCTGCCCGTGCCGGACGAGGGTGATCACCGGGGCTGGAGAGGGATGCACCTCGAGCGACAGCTCGGCGCGGGTGTCAGGCACGGTCGGCTGCCGAGCCGGGACGGAGGGCACGGCGGATGGCTAAGCCAGCGGAGCGGCCAGGGAACGGGTCCGCGAGTCCTCGGTCGCCGATCCCCGCGCTCGGCGGACCATATCGGCCAGGGTGAACGAGTCGAGGTGCTCTCGCATGTGCTCCCCGACGTCGGCCCACACCGCGAGCAGGACGCACTGGCCCTCGTGGTCACATGCTCCGTTCTCGTGAGGTCTCCCGAAATCACCGGCCACGATGGGGCCGTCCACCGCCGAGACGATCTGTCCCAAGCTGATCTCGCCGGGAGGGCGGGCGAGTACGTAGCCGCCGCCCATGCCGCGCTTGGAGCGCACCAGGCCCGCGCCCTTGAGGGCGAGGAGGATCTGCTCCAGATAGGGTTGGGGAAGGCCGGTCCGCTCGGCGATCTCCTTGACCGAGGTCGGGCCGCTGTCGTCCTGGTGGAGGGCGAGGGAGAGCAAAGCCCGGGAGGCGTAATCGCCCCGTGTGGATACCTTCACCTTCCCATGGTATGACATCGTGGGCAGGTGGCCGGGTTGTCCGGACGTCGCAGAGAGCACGAGGAGGGTCGTGGTACCTAACCCTGACGAGATAGCAGAACTGGTTTCCCCGGGCGGTGGGCCGGGAGCACGCGGCACTCCGTCCGGGTCGGATCCACCTCCCTCTGACGAAAGCGACGGGGAGGAGGGCGACACCGTCTCGGAGCCGGGCAAGGTCATAAGGATCGGTTCGATGCTCAAGCAGCTTCTCGACGAAGTGCGCCAGGCGCCCCTCGACGAGGCCTCACGGGAGAGGATGAAGGAGATCTACGAGATCTCGGTCCACGAGCTGGCCAGCGGGTTGTCGGGCAACCTCGCGTCCGAACTGGGCCGGATCTCGTTCCCTTTCGGGGAGCAGACGCCATCGGAGGCCGAGCTCCGGGTCGCCCAGGCCCAGTTGGTGGGTTGGCTGGAGGGTCTCTTCCACGGGATCCAGGCCACCCTGTTCGCCCAGCAGATGGCAGCTCGCTCTCAGTTGGAGCAGATGCGCGAGCGGGGGCTGCCCGCTGGCCACAACCCCGGGGAATCCGGGATCGGACCGGGCACCGGGCCCTATCTGTAGCGTGCTGGCGCCGGGCACCAGCGGCTGTACGTCGGCACATTCGTGCTCCGGTAGCCAGTTCCCGCCAACCACACCGGCGCCAGATGAGCGCGATACGGTGAGCGGGTGAGCGGCACGACTTCCGGCAAATTCGCCCATCTCCACGTTCACACCGAGTACTCCATGCTGGACGGAGCCTCGCGCCTCGCCGAGCTGGTTCGTGCCGCCGCCGCCGACGGGCAGCCGGCTCTCGCCATCACCGATCACGGCAACATGTACGGGGTCCTCGACTTCTACAAGCAGTGCACCGATGTGGGCGTGAACCCGATCATCGGGCTGGAGGCGTACATGGCTGCCGAGAGCCGCTTCGAACGGCCCTCCCGTCGGGGCAAGATCGACGACACCGGGGGGGACACCGGCTCGGGCGAGAAGCTCTACTACCATCTCACCCTCCTTGCCGAGAACACTCAGGGCTACCGGAACCTGATCAAGTTGGGTTCCGAGGCATATCTCACCGGTTACTATTACAAGCCGCGCCTGGACTGGGAACTCCTCGATAAGTATCACGAGGGGATTATTGCTACTACCGGGTGCCTGGGTGGGCTCGTCAATCAGGCGCTGGCGGCAGGAGATGTGGCGGGCGCCACCAAGATCGCCGGAAGGCTCCAGGACATCTTCGGCAAGGACAACCTTTTCGTCGAGCTCCAGGACCATGGAATTGCTCTCCAGCACCAGTGCAATCCGGCGTTGGTCGAGATCGCCGATCACCTGGACGCTCCCCTAATCGCCACCAACGACAGTCACTACACCCATCGTGAGGACGCGGCAGCTCACGACGCTTTGCTGTGTGTCCAGACCAACTCAACGATGAACGATCCGGGCCGTTTCAAGTTCGACGGCGATGAGCATTTCCTCAAGACCTCTGCGGAAATGCGAGCGCTTTTCTCGGAGCTGCCGCGAGCCTGCGACAACACCCTTTGGATCGCGGAGCGGGCCCATGTGGATATCGAGTTCGGCAATGCCCGCCTTCCGTCCTTCGACGTGCCGCCGGAGTTCGCCGTCGCCTCCGGTGCGGGTGGCATCGACTATGCCGCTTCAACCCGGGCCTACTTGCGGCACCTCACCTACCAGGGTGCTGCCGAACGATACGGGGAACCACTCGAACCATCGGTGAGGGATCGCATCGAGTACGAGCTGGGGGTCATCGCAGACATGGGTTTCGAGGCGTATTTCCTGGTGGTGTGGGACTTGATCGCCTATGCGAAGCGGCAGGGTATTCGGGTGGGGCCCGGGCGGGGATCGGCGGCAGGGTGCTGCGTTGCCTACTGCCTACGGATCGTGGACCTCGATCCGATCCGTTACGACCTCCTCTTCGAGCGGTTCCTCAATCCGGGCCGCAAGCAGATGCCCGACATCGACATGGACTTCGACGAACGGTACCGGGGCGATCTGATCAAGTACGCGGCGGACAAGTACGGCTGGGACCACGTCGCGCAGATCGTGACGTTCTCCACCATCAAAGCGAGGGCTGCGGTGCGCGATGCAGCGCGGGTCCTCGCTCTGCCATACCAGGTGGGGGACCGGATCGCCAAGGCGATGCCGCCCCTGGTGATGGGACGCGATACCCCGCTCTACGCGTGCCTGGAAAGGACCGAGGGCTACGAGGACGGCTTCGTGGCGGCTTCCGAGCTGCGCGATATGTGCGACACCGACCCCGAGGTTCGCCGGGTGGTCGACGTCGCCAAGGGGCTGGAAGGACTGCGGCGGCAGGATTCCATACACGCTGCTGCGGTGGTGATCACCGACGGTCCGCTCACTGACTACCTTCCAATCCAACGCAAGCCGGAGGCCGGTGCCGATCAGGAAGCTGCACCCATCGTCACTCAGTACGAGATGCACGGTGTCGAGGAGCTGGGGCTCTTGAAGATGGACTTCCTTGGTCTGCGGAACCTCACCGTGATCGAACGGGCAATGGATCTCATCGAGAGGGCCACTGGGGCCCGGCCCGACATCGATTCCATCCCGCTCGACGACGCCCGGGTGTTCGAGATGCTTCGGCGGGGCGACTCGATCGGTGTCTTCCAGCTGGAAGGCGGCGCGATGCGATCGCTCATGCGTTCTCTCAACCCGACCACATTCGACGACATCGCAGCCCTGGTCGCGCTCTACCGTCCGGGGCCGATGGCGGCCAACATGCACAACGACTACGCCGACCGAAAGAACGGGCGCAAGCCGATCACCTACCTCCACCCGGAGCTGGAGCAGATCATCGGCGACACCTACGGTCTGATGATCTACCAGGAATCGGTGATGCGGGTCGCCCAGAAATTCGCCGGCTACACCCTGGAAGAGGCGGACAATCTCCGCAAGGCGGCCGGCAAGAAGGTCCGTTCGATCATGGCTGCCGAGCGTGAGAAGTTCGTATCGGGATGCGAGGCTACCGGGTACGGGCGGGACCTGGGCACCCAATTGTTCGACATCATCGAGCCCTTCGCCGACTACGCGTTCAACAAGAGCCACTCCTACGGCTACGGGCTCGTCTCGTACCAGACTGCATGGTTGAAGGCCAACCATCCGGTGGCCTATATGGCAGCGCTGCTCACCTCGGTCAAGGACGACAAGGACAAGACGGCGGTGTACTTGGCCGAGTGCAGAGTGATGCGGATAACTGTGACCGTCCCCGACGTCAACACCTCGGAATCGGAATTCACCCCCGGCTCGGACAAGGCGATCAGCTTCGGGCTCTCTGCAGTGCGAAATGTGGGGGAGGGGCTGGTCGCTCTGATCACCGCCGAGCGCCGGGAACGGGGAGCGTTCCGGGACTTCTACGACTTTTGCGAGCGGGTCGACCCTACGGTGCTCAACAAGAGGACGGTGGAGTCGCTCATCAAGGCCGGGGCGTTCGATTCTCTGGGCCATCCCCGAAAGGGCCTTGCCCAGGCATCGGAGGCGATCATCAATGCGACTCTGGCCCGGCGGCGGGAGAGGGAGCTGGGGATCATGTCATTGTTCGAGTCCCTCGACGCCGAGTACGCCACCGAGCCCTCGGGCCGCGACGAGATGCAGGTGGAGATTCCCGATGTTGAGTACGAGCAGGCGTCGCTGCTCGCCGCGGAGAAGGAAATGCTGGGTCTCTACGTGAGTTCCCACCCCCTGTCCGGCTTCGAGCGGGAGCTGTCCTCCTTCGCCGACTGTTCGATCGCCGAGGCGCTCGACTCGACCCAGGCTGGTGGTGCATTCGGTACGGGCGGGGGAAACGGGTACGGGCAGACCGACGTCAAGAGACTGGCCGGGGTGATGACAGGGGTGTCCCGGCGATACACCAAGCAGGGAAAGGCGATGGCGACTTTTTCGCTGGAGGATCTCGAATCGACCATCGAGGTCTGGGTGTTCCCCAATGCCTACGAGGATGTCGGCGAGATGCTGTCGGACGACCGGGTGGTGGCGGTGAAGGGAAGGATCGACACCCGGGACGATCGTCCCAAACTGGTGTGCATGGAGATCCAGACCCTGGAGCTGAGCCCGCAGGACCGCCCGGTGGAGATCACGTTGCCACCGGCTTTCTTCGACGGTTCGGCAGCCGAGGCGCTCCGCGGGGTACTTGACCGTCATCCGGGAGAGGTGGAGGTGATCGTGAAGGTCGGGCCACGGAGCTGGCAGCTCCCTCCCGATTGCCGGGTGGATCCCCGGTCGGGCCTGCTGGCCGAGCTGCGGGTGATGCTGGGGCGCGACGCCGTGGTGGTCTGAACCGACCTGCGAATCGGGGACGGGCCGGGGTCCCCTGCAGGCTCAGCGGGGCCTGAACACGCCTCACGGTGGTTGGGGCGCCGGGGCAAGTATGCGACGGCCCTGCGAATCCCGGTAAACTGACCAGCAGGGTTCCTTGAGTGGAAGGTACGTGGAATGGCCCTAGAGGTTGACACCAAGGACTGTACGGCGCTCGGAGATTCCGAGCTGGCAGAGATGGCCGACATCTGCGAGTGCGGGGACGCAGGTATCGACCTCGGGTTTCTATCCAAGGAGCGGGAGGAATGGGTCCTCACCACCCAGGTGAGGGAGAAGGGCAAGCTCCAGGCATTTTCCTTCTCCACTCTGGAGCGGATCGGTGGGACCCCCTCCGTTCTGGTGGGGGTGGCTTCGGTGAAACGAACGGTCCGGCGGGACACCTTGTTGCGGCAGCTCATGGCCGACCAGTACCGGAGGGCGGTGCTCGCGTTCCCGGACGAAGATGTTCTGGTCGGCACCCGGTTGATAGACGTGGGGGGCTACGACGCCTTCCGAGGGTTGGAAGAGGTGGTTCCCCGCCCCGGGCACAAGGCGTCCGGCGAGGAACGCGCGTGGGGGCGGCGGCTGGCCAAACGGTTTGGGGCGGACGGGAAGCTTGACGACCGCACCTTCCGGCTTGCTCCTTCGGGACCCCAGCAGTGGGGTGGCCTGGACTACACCTCGCCGAAGCCCGAGCGCATCGGCGACGGGTTCAGCGAGTTCTTTCACGGTCTCCACCCCATTTCCGGAGAGCGCCTGGTCGCCTTCGGTTGGGCGATGGCGGAGGACCTCGCCTCGTCCAAGCTGATGAAATAGCACTGGACTCAGTGAAGGTCGGTCTTGTTCTCGGTGCCGGTGGCACCGTCGGAATGGCATATCACGTCGGGGTCCTGCGGGCGCTTCGCGACGAAGCAGGGCTGGATCCCGCCCGCGCCGATCTCATCATCGGCACCAGTGCAGGATCGGTGATCGGCGCGTACCTGCGCTCCGGCCTCGCATTGGAGGAGATGTGGGAACAGACTTTTGGGGACGGCGATGCAGGGAGGCAAGCCGGAGTGCTGGCGGTTCCGGTGCTTCCGGGTTCCCCACTTGCTTCCGCTGAGAACGGCGTGAGCCGCGACAAGCTCCAGATCTTCGCTCCTGCATTCCACTCGCCGCTCGACCTGATAGCCCACCTGCTCGGATCGGCGTTCGTGCTCGCTCGCTCGGCGGTCCGGGTGCCGCTGCCTTCGATGCCGCGCTTCCTCCGGCACGCTTTTCCCGGCGGGATGTTCTCGCTCGGGGAAGGGCGGCAGCGCCTCGAGCACGACTTGCCCGCAGCCTGGCCTGAGCAACCGCTGTGGCTCTGCGCGGTGGACATCGTTTCAGGGCAGAGGCTGGTGCTCGGTAGGGAGGGTTCGCCGCCCGCGACCCTATCGCGGGCGGTGATGGCCTCGTGTGCCATCCCAGGGGTCTACCCTCCAGTGTCGCTCGGAAAGAAGGTGCTGGTGGACGGAGGGGTGCATTCGAGCACCAATCTCGACCTGGCGGTCGCCGGGGGATGCGACCTGATCATCGGGGTGGCCCCGATGGCCTTCGACACCGAAGACCGCAACATCTTCTCGCCGGCGAATCTCTTCCGGCGTCCACCCGCAGTGACTCTGGCTCACGAAGTGGCCATGGCTCGCCAGAATGGCGCCACGGTGCTTCTGCTCCGGCCCAACCGGGCCGAAGTGGAGAAGCACGGCTTCAATCTGATGCGTCGCGAGGGACTCGACGGGATCGCCACCCGGGCCTATGAGGCCACCGCCGACAAGTTGGAGAGCCATCGGTTCCGCGAGGCCCTGGAGGCAGCAGGGACGACCGCCCGGTCCATCGAACCCGCGGAGCGTGAGGTCACTCCTGCCCGGGTTGTCGGGACGGCTACCGGGGCGGTCGCCGGAGTCGGTCGAGCTGGGCCGCCAGAAGCAGAGGGTCTCCCGTCGGCATCTCGCAGGTGAATCCCTCGCACACGTAGGCGAGACCGGTGCCTTCCTTCTGGGGTTCTGCTGCAAGCGGGGTTCGTCCTTCCCACAGCGGCGTGGGATAGGGCTCACCCCAGGCGAGAACCCCTTCGGGCACCCAGGTGCGCTGGACCACCTCGACAAGGTCGGGACGTTCTCCGGCTACCACCACCTCGATGGCCCCTCGGGCGATCAGTTGGAGCGCGCCGATTCCGAAGGAGCTGGCGCCGGGATGGGTCGCCATCGCCTCGCCGAGGTGGGCGAGAGTGCGCCCGGCCGTTTCGTGGAAGCGCTCGTTGCCGGTGAGGGCGCCGAGTCGCCACAGCGCCAGGGCGGCGGCCGAGTTCGCCGACGGCGTCGACCCGTCAAAAAGGTCCTTGTGCCTGACCACTAGCTGCTCCGCGTCTGCACCGGCGGTGAAGAAGCCACCGACCTTGTCGTCCCAGAAGAGGTCCACAAGCCCCTCGGCGGCCTCGATCGCCGCCTCGGTCCACGCTCGACGTCCGGTGAGCTCTCCCAGGCGGGTGAAGGCGTCGACGATCCAGGCGTAGTCGGCCGCGTATCCCAGGTGGAGCGCCCTCCCCCCCTGCCACGAGCGCATCCAGCGCCCGTCCCCGGAGCGCCGCAGGCGGGCGAGGAGGAAATCCCCCAGGTCGGTGGCCGCCCGGTGCCATGCGGGGTCGCCGGTAGCCCCGGCAGCACGGGCAAGGGCGGAGAGGAACATGGCATTCCACTCGGTCAGCACCAAGGTGTCCAGGCCAGGGTGCGGGCGCCGGGAGCGGTGCTCCAGGAGCAGGGCGCGCGCCTCCTCGACGTCGGCGGGCCGGAGCAGCGGGGCCCCGGGGGGTCGGTGCAGGATGTTCAGTCCCTCACCGCCTTCCATGAGGCCGCTGAGGTTCCCTTTCCAGGTGATGTCGTAGAAGTCCATGAGGGCATCGGCGAGGTGATCGGGCAGCGCCTCCCTGATCTCCTTGGCCCTCCATAGGTAGAAACGACCCTCCTCGCCCTCCGAGTCGGCGTCCTCCGCCGAGGCCAGACCGCCGCCCGGCAGCGCCAGGCCCGACAGTACGTAGGAGACTGTCTCCCGGGCCACCTGCAGCCAAGCTGCCTCCCCAGTCGATTGCCAGCCGGTCACGTAGGCGGTGAGCAGCTGGGCCTGGTCGTAGAGCATCTTCTCGAAGTGGGGGACGAGCCACCGCTGGTCCGTCGAGTAACGATGGAATCCGCCCCCCAGATGGTCGTAGATCCCTCCCGCCGCCATCCCGGCCAGGGAGGTGGCGGCCATCGCGAACGCCTGGTCGTCGGACGGTTCGCCTCGTGCCCAGCGCAAGGCCATCTCGATGACCCCCGCCTGGGGGAACTTAGGAGCGCGACCGAAGCCGCCCCAACCGGGGTCCCACGCCTCCAGCGCCCAGCGCCGGAGCGCGCCGGCAGAACTCTCGGCGAGATCGGCCAGGTCCGCGGAGCCATCCATTGTCGCCGAAGTGGAGGCGATCGCTTCGGTCAGCGTCCCCGCTCGGGTTTCCAGGTCCTCGCGCTGGTCGCGCCAGGCATCTGCTACCGCCTCGAGGAGCTCCACGAAGGAGGGAAGCCCCCCGCGTGCCACTTTGGGAAAGTACGTTCCCGCGAAGAACGGCTTGCCGGCCGGGGTGAGGAAGACGGTCATGGGCCATCCGCCCCTGCCGGTGATGGCCTGGGTGGCCTCCATGTAGACAGCGTCCACGTCCGGGCGTTCCTCCCGATCCACCTTGACGCTGACGAAGTGGTCGTTCATCACCTGGGCGGTTGCTTCGTCCTCGAAGGACTCGTGGGCCATGACGTGGCACCAATGACAGGAGGAGTACCCCACCGAAAGGAGGATCGGCTTGTCCTGGGCTCGGGCCCTCTCGAACGCCTCGGCACCCCACGGGTACCAGTCGACCGGATTGTCGCGGTGCTGGAGGAGGTACGGGCTGGACTCGCTACTGAGCCTGTTCACGGCTGCCGAGCCGGGGTGTGGGTTTCCCTGCGGAGCCTTTTCATCGTCACCTAGCCTAGGGTTGGGCCCGTGGAACTCAGGCTCGACGGCAAAGTCGCACTGGTAACCGGTGGATCGCGTGGCATCGGCAAGGCGATCGCCGCCGAATTCGCAGCATCGGGAGCGCGGGTGATGATCTCGTCGCGCAAGGAGGAATCCTTGAAAAGTGCGGCCGCCGAGATCACGCCGGCTCCGGCCGATCGGCCCGTTGGGGAGGTAGGTTGGTTTGCTGCCAATGCAGGGGACCCGGAGCAGGCGGAAGCATGTGTGGCGGCGACCATCGAGCGATTCGGTGCCCTGGACATCCTGGTCAACAACGCGGCCACCAATCCCTACATGGGGCCGATGATCGACATCGACCTTCCCCGCGCCGACAAGACCGTGCAGGTGAACCAGCGGGCGTTACTGGTGTGGTCGCAGGCGGCCTGGCGGGCCCGGATGAGCCAGTTCGGGGGCTCCATCCTCAACATCGCCTCGATCGGAGGGATGGCCGTCGAACCGATGATCGGGTACTACAACGTGACCAAGGCGGCGGTGATCCATCTCACCCGCCAGCTGGCCTACGAGCTGGCTCCGTTGGTTCGGGTCAACGCGATCGCCCCGGGCCTGGTCAAGACCGATTTCGCTCGGTCGTTGTGGGAGCCCCTGGAGGAAGCGGTTGCATCTCGCCTTCCTCGCCGCCGCCTGGGAGTGCCCGAAGACATCGCGTCGGCCGCCCTCTATCTCGTCTCCGACGCGTCCGAATGGATGACCGGCCACACGTTGGTGATCGACGGCGGGGCTCTGGTCGGAGGTCATGGGGGAGTCGGATAGCTCAGGGACTTCCTTCGGATCTTGCCCGATTCCGTCCTGGGAATCTTGCGCGCCAGCACGATCTCCCGCGGCGCTGCCCAGGGGGAGAGCCGTTCCTTTACCCAGCTGCGAATCGAGTCGATGGTGGGGGGTGCGGTGGGGTCGGCCGGGACGAGGTAGGCGACCACCTTCTGTCCCCATTCCGGATCGGGATGGCCGGCGACGGCAGCGTCGGCAATCCCGGGGTGCGCGGCAAGTAGCGCTTCAATCGGAGCTGGCCAAACGTTCTCGCCACCGGTGACGATCATCTCGTCGGCCCGACCGTGAACGGCGAGCTTTTTGGTTCCGTCGGTTTCGCTCAGCGAGCCGACGTCGCCAGTGGCGTACCAGCCACCTGGGCCAGCCACCGGCAGATCTTCCCGAACAGTCCGGTAGCAGCGGGCGAGGGTAGGCGAGCGCAGGAGGATCTCGCCTGCGCCTTTTCCGCCGCCGCTCCCCTCTTCGCCGCTGCTCCCCTCCCGGGTTCCAGTGATCTTGATCTCAACTCCGTCGAAGGGGATCCCGTCGTACACCACTCCGCCACCCGACTCGGTCATCCCGTAGGTGGTGACCGCATTGGGAGGGGGCAACTCGGGAGGTGTCGAACCACCCAGGAGAATCTTCCGGAAGAGCGCCGGTTCGATCCGGGCGAGGGTAGTCGGTACCAGGGAGACCAGGTTCGCTCCATTCCGTGCGGCGACTTCCACCGCGTCGCGGTCGAATCCCGGCAGAACGGTGAGGGGTGTTCCGGTGACCAGCGCCCGGGTGACCACCGAAAGTCCTCCCACGTGGGCGAGGGGGAGGCAGGCAAGCCACCGGTCCCGGTCAGGGTCGACCATGAGGCGTGCAGTGGACGAGCGAGCATGCTGGGCAATTGCCCGGTGGGTGAGGACGGCGCCCTTCGGCTTACCGGTGGTGCCGCTGGTCGCGACCACCAGGGCGTCGCCCTCCTCGACCGACCGGCCTCCACCGAGGGGAGTTTCCGAGCCGTACTCGTCCACCACCGTGCTGGCGGCCAGCTCATCTATGAGGTCGTGCCGGGTGGCGGGGGACAGGCGGATGTCGACGACCAAGGCCGCGTCGCCACGGTCCCACACCCGCCGCAAGTTGTCGACCAGGAGATCGCCTCCCGGCATGGCCAGGGCGACAAGGCGGGGCACCGGCTATCCGGCCACGTTCGGTAAGTCCCCGGCCAGGGCGACAAGACATGCCATGGATCACTAGGGTATGCCGGTCAGATGAGCACTTCGAGTGACGACATACGGTTGATCCGGCCCGGTGCGGCGTGGGAGGGGCTCGACAGGGGCTACTCCGACATCCGATACGAGACTGCCACCGGGATCGCCAAGATCACCATCGACCGTCCGGAGGTGCGCAACGCCTTTCGGCCGCAGACCCTTTTCGAACTGTCGGATGCTTTCACCGAGGCCCGGGACGATCCCGGCATCGGGGTGGTGATATTCACCGGGGAGGGGAGCCAGGCATTCTGCTCCGGCGGAGACCAGCGGATCCGGGGTAAAGACGGGTACCTGGGCGATGACAAGGTGGCCAAGGCGGGGATCGGGCGGCTCAACGTGCTCGACCTGCAGATCCAGATCCGGCGGCTCCCGAAGCCGGTGGTGGCGATGGTGGCCGGGTACGCGGTCGGCGGCGGGCACGTACTCCACCTGGTGTGCGATCTGACCATCGCCGGGGACAACGCGGTGTTCGGCCAGACCGGTCCCAAGGTGGGGAGCTTCGACGGGGGCTACGGGTCGGGACTGCTCGCTCGTACGATCGGGACCAAGCGGGCCAAGGAGATCTGGTTCCTCTGCCGGCAGTACGGTGCCGAGCAGGCTCTTGCCATGGGGCTGGTCAACACGGTGGTGGCGGTGGAGGCGCTGGAGGAGGAAACGGTGTCGTGGTGCCAGGAGATGCTGGCGCTCTCGCCGATCGCCCTGCGGATGTTGAAGGCGGGCTTCAACGCCGCCGACGATGGATTGGCCGGTATCCAGCAACTCGCCGGAGACGCCACCATGCTTTTCTACATGAGCGAAGAGGGGCAGGAGGGACGCAACGCCTACGTCGAGAAGCGCCCACCGGATTTTTCCAAGTTCCCGAGGCGGCCGTGAGGCCGAGCACGGGACCATGTTGCAGGCCGAGGCGGCCGTGAGGCCGAGCACGGGACCATGTTGCAGGCCGAGGCGGCCGTGACCACCCCAGTTTCCGTGTGGGTGGCGGGTGCCCGTCCCCGGACCCTCCCAGCCGCGGTGGTGCCGGTGGTGGTGGGGGCCGCGGTCGCTTTCGACAGGTTCCCGTCGTCCTGGTCGGCGAGCTCCTGGCTCGCCACCGCTCTAGCCCTGGCGGTGGCCCTTTCTATGCAGGTGGGGGTCAATTATGCGAACGACTATTCCGACGGGCTCCGGGGGACCGACGCCGACCGGGTCGGTCCGGTGCGCTTGGTGGCATCCGGCCTTGCGGTTCCAGCCGCGGTCAAGCGCGCCGCTCTGGCCAGCTTCGGGGTCGGCTCTCTCGCAGGCATCGCGCTCTCGGCCTGGAGAGCGCCCTGGCTGATCGCCATAGGGATACTCTGTATCGCTGCGGGATGGTTCTACACTGGCGGCTCCCACCCGTACGGCTATGCGGGCTTCGGTGAGCTTGCCGTCTTCGTCTTCTTCGGGGTGGTGGCGACGGTCGGGACCGCGTACGTGGTGGCGGGCAGGTTCTCGGTCATGTCGCTGCTGGCCTCCGGAGCGGTCGGGCTCTTGGCGGTCGCCCTTCTGGTCACCAACAACTTGCGCGACATCGAGGGGGATGCGCGGGCGGGCAAGACGACCCTGGCGGTCCGGTTGGGCGCGTCTCGTACCCGGGCTCTGTACGCGGCCTGCTGCCTGCTTCCGTTTGCCCTGGTGGCAGTCCTGGCGGTGCTCTTCGACGCGGGGTGGGCCCTCCTGGTCCTCGCAGGTTCGGTGTTCGCAGTTGGCCCGGTCAGGCAGGTCCTCACCGGAGCATCGGGCCGGTCCCTGGTGGCGGTGCTCGGGGAGACCGGGAGGTTCCAGATCGCTTTCGGGGCCCTTCTCGCCGCCGGACTAGTCGTCTCGGCGCGGTGAAGGCGGGCCCTCCTCGCCGCCGGACTAGTCGTCTCGGCGCGGTGTGGGCGACCGGGCCGCTTCGGGGAGAGCTGGCCGGTCCGGGTCGGTGAGGATTTCCAAGGTCGACCTTTTCCTGGTCGAGGTGCCGCTCCGTCGGAGCTTCCGGTCTTCGTCATCCACCACCACCTCGGTGAGGCATCCGCTCGTCCACTTAGTCGGGCTGGGCGGTGAGGAAGGATGGGGAGAGGCACCCACGCCGGTCGATCCCTACTACGTGGGGGAGACTCCCGGCTCGGCTCTCACGGTGATCAACGACTACCTGGCACCTCTGGTGGTGGGTGTCGACTGGGAGCACCCTTCCGACGTCGCTCGGGCCCTCCTCCGAGTGAAGGGGAACTCGCTGGCCCGATCGGCGGTGGAGATGGCGGCATGGGACCTGTGGTGCCGGGCGGAGGGGCTGCCGCTCGCCCTGGCACTGTCTGGTTATGCGGACCTCGCAGGAGGGCGCCCCGCCTCCAAGGTTCCCACCGGTTCTCTTCGTCCGGCTCCCCGGGTTCCCACCGGTTCTCTTCGTCCGGCTCCCCGGGTTCCCACCGGTTCTCTTCGTCCGGCTCCCCGGGTTCCCGCAGGAGCGGCCTTGGGGACGGAGGACGACCTCGGCGTTATTCTTCGACGGGTCGACGAGTGCGTAGCCGCCGGTTACCGGCGGGTGAAGATCAAGATTGCTCCCGGATGCGATGTCCAGGTGGTCGGGGCGGTTCGGGAACGACATCCCGCCCTAATTGTGGTGGCCGACGCCAACGGGGCCTACCGCTTCGATGATCCTGCGCATCTGGCGGCGCTGGCCGATCTGGATGGCCTGGGCTTGATGGCCATCGAGCAGCCATTGGGCGATGACGACCTGGTGGGACATGCCCGGCTCCAGGAGTTCCTGGCAACAGCGGTGGCCCTCGACGAAGCGATCACCTCGGTCCATGCCCTGGAGGCGGCGATCACACTGGGCTCTTGCCGGGCTGTATCGCTAAAAGCTCCCCGTTTGGGTGGACTCACCGCTGCCCTGGACCTGCTGGCGGTGTGCCGGGAGCACGGGATCGATGCCTGGTGCGGGGGAATGCACGAACTGGGGATCGGCCGCGCGGCCAACCTGGCTCTCGCCTCCCAGCCTGGATTCACCCTGCCGGGAGACATGGCCAGCTCGGATTTTTACTTCGCGGAGGACCTGGTGTCGCCACCCCTCAGTGTCGAAGGCGGTGAAATCGCGGTACCGGCGGGGACGGGCCTGGGGGTGGAAGTGGACGGAGACAGGGTTGACGCCTCCCGGGTGGGGGCTCTTCCTCACGTCGGATGAATCCGGGTGCTTCCCGCCCCGACCCCCGGTTCCGGTGGCCCCGGGCTGAGTCACGGCGGGGGGCCTGGAGCAGGATCAGCGTCGCGCACGAGACTCCAGCGCGAGGCGATTAGACCACGGCGACCGAACAGCGGATACCTGGAGCCCGGCTCAATCTGGCGTCGGTCGTCAGCAGCCGGTCGGCGTCCAGTCGCTCGGTGAGGGCGACGTAGGTGGCGTCGTAGGCGGTGAGGCAGTGGCGCAGCTCCCATATCCTCTTCCGTAACCATGCGGCCGGGTACCGCTCGATTTCGATCTGGGCGAAGATGGACACCGCACGTTCCCCGTCCTCGGCCGTGATGGCCGCACGCAGGACCAGGTTGCGCAGGCCGTTTAGCACCTCAGAATCGATGAGGTGCGGTGCTGCCAGTTCGTCTCGCAGTGAAATATTCTCATCGACCTGGCCGAGGGATGCTGCGATGGCCGCACCCGCGTCGATGACGATCATTCGAGCCGGTCGCGCCCTTCATGAATTGACGCGGTGATCTCGTCCAAAGGCACCGGTTTCCTACCGCTGCGGGCCGATTGCAGGCGTGCTCGTCTGATCCTCGCCATGTTCTGCTCGATCGCTCGGCGCCTGCGGACGGCACCAGCCAGTTCCCGTTGTGCGAATCGGCTGAGCGATATCCCTTCGCTGCGGGCAGCGGCGGCGAGAGCGTCGTGGAGGTCGTCGGGCACGTTGCGGATCTGGATTATCTTGGCCATGCACCCACCGTACACCCACGCATGCAAAGTGCACCCACAGTTGACGGCACCGCGTGAGGCTCCCGAACCCGCAACAACTCCTGGCCGTCCTGTGCGTTCCAGCGGGGATCGGCCCGGTACTAGTCGACCGTGCCGGCGGGGACCACCCAGCGACTTTCCAGATCGCTCACCGACGCAATGACGTCGAAATCGGCGTCGTAGTGGAGCACCGGTAGGCCGGCGGTCTCCGCGGCCGCAGCGATGAGGAGATCGGCGATGCCCACAGAGCGAACCCGGCCACTGTTCCACAGAATTCCCTGGACTTCGATGGCGCGGTTGCAGACCTCAGGGGTGGTCGGTACCGCGGTAATCCGACTCAGTTTCGAGCGCGCTGTAGTCCATTCTCGCCCATTTCGGGCGCTGTAAAGCATTTCAAGGTCGACCAGAGCACACGTCACAAGCCCATTGCGATTGATGAGCGGTTCGAGAACGAGACCCACTGCGGGCTTGCCGATCCGGGTGAGTGCAGATGTGTCGACCAGCGCCTCGGGTCCTATCGCCACGCTTGCTTCATGACTTCGGGATCGCGGGCATCTGGAAGTGGATCTGATTTCAGCCACTCAATGAAGTCTCGGCGGCGAGCACGCAATACGATCTCGGCAATCGCCCCGTTCACCGTGTCCTTGATGGTCTTGGTGCCGAGCACCTTCTTCGCCTCTTCCAGGAGGTCTGGATCGATGTCGACGAGGGTCTTGGGCATAGCCTTGATTATATACAAATGGAAGGTAATCAGATATACGGCGATGCCCTGACCATGCCTACAGAAAGCATCTGTGTAGGGTTCCCCGGGCTACCTGGCGAGGAACTCGAGCACCGCTCCGGCGGTCTCCCTCGGCTTCTCCAGGTGAACGGTATGTCCTGCACCGGGAATCACCGCCAGTGAGGCATTCGTGCCGATCCCCGCGACCATCTCCTCGGCCAGGGAGCAGTACTTGGGATCGTCTGACCCGGTCACCAGCAGGACTGGAATGGACAGCTCGCTCAGGCGGCCCCAAAGTGGCTCCTGGGCCCCGGCACCGCACATCCGGAGGCTGGAGCGCAGGCCCTCGGGGGTGTTCTCCAGGCGGGCCTTCCGTTCCGCCCGCCCTGGATCGAGACCCGCAAAAAGCGGCTGCATGAGCCACCGGTCGATGAACGTCTCCACCTCGACGATCGAATCGGCAAGCACCTCGTCGGCTTCCCGCCGGGCGTTCCGCTCGGCGGGGTCGGCGATCCCAGGGGAGCCCGAGACGAGAACGAGCCGGGTGACCTCCCGCGGATGGTCGAGGGCGGCGGCCAGGCAGATCCGGGCACCCATCGAATATCCGAGGTAGGCCCCCCGCCCCCCGGTGGCGACGGTGAGGGCGGCGGCCTCGGGAAGGGCGGCGCTGATATGGGAGGAGCGCCCGTGGCCCGGTGCGTCTACGGTGAGTAGCTCATGCCGATGTGCCAGCGCTTCGCTGAAAGGTCCCCAGCACCGGCTCGTCTGGGTGAACCCGTGGACCATGGTAAGGCGCGGCCCGCTGCCGATCTGGTCGTGAGCCAGACGAGGACCGTGCACCTGTCACGCCACCTGGCAGAGTTGGCGGGCGATTCGCGAAGAGACGCCCATCCCTGGAGAGGGCTGGCAGGATCCGCCGGCGATGTGAGAGGAGGTGTCCATTGACCCTGAGCGTACAGGCCACCTTCGCGGCCACGCTGGTCGACGAGTGGGCTCGTTGCGGTGTCACCGACGCGGTGGTCTGCCCCGGCTCCCGGTCCACCCCGATGGCGATAGCGCTGTACCGCAGTTCGATCCGGGTTCGGGTGGTGCTGGACGAGCGGGTCGGTTCCTTCGTTGCCTTGGGACTGGCGCGCTCGACCGGGCGGGCGGTTCCGGTGGTCACCACCAGCGGTACCGCTGCGGTGGAGCTTCACCCGGCGGTAGTGGAAGCCCATCACGGTGGGGTTCCACTCCTCGCGGTGACCGCTGACCGGCCTCCCGAGCTCCACCGGGTGGGTGCACCCCAAGCCTGCGAGCAGCAGGGCCTCTACGGGTCAGCACTCCGCTGGGCACACGACCCGGGGGTCGCACGAAAAGGTGCGCGGTCGACCTGGCGCTCACTGGCTGCCCGATCGGTTGCCGAGTCCCTGGCAGGGCCGATGGGACCGGGGCCGGTCCACCTCAACCTGCCTTTTGTCGAGCCGCTCGACGGGGAGCCGGGCGAGTTGCTGGCTGGCAGGGGGAGCGGAGCACCCTGGCACCGGGTGGAACCTCCGAAGATGTCGCCCCCGCCCAGGGTGGTGGAGGACCTTGCGGGCCTCGCCGGCCGCCGCGGGGTCGTGATGGCCGGTTACCAGCCTGGGTGCGACCGGCTGACGTACGCAGCGGCGGTGAGCGAGCTGGCAGCGTCCCTCGGATGGCCCCTCCTGGCAGATCCCACGTCGGGAGCACGGGAGGCTGCCACGCCAACGGTGATCGCTGCGGCCGACACCCTTCTGCGCTCTCCCGACTTCGCCGAAAAGGCCGCCCCCGAGGTCATAGTGCGTTTCGGCCGCCCCTGGGCGTCGCGGGTGGTGTCGGAGTGGGTGGCCGGCACAGAAGCGCAACACGTTCTGGTGGATCCCTTTTGGGGCTGGGCCGATCCCGGGAGGACGGCGGCCTCGGTGGTCCGGTGCGACCCGGCGGCGCTGTGTACCGCGCTGGTCGAAGCGGTGGCCGGCAATGGGGAGACCGACGCGGAGTGGGCGTCGCTCTGGCGGGGGTGCGAGGCGGTCGCTCAAGAGGTGATCGAGGAGATCCTTGCGGAGGAAGGGAGGATGTCGGAACCCTGGATCGCCCGTGAACTGGTCCGCCGGCTTCCTCCGGGCAGCGCCCTGGTGACCTCGTCGTCCCTCCCGGTCCGCGAGGTGGAGTGGTTCTCGACTCCCCGGTCCGACCACCCGGTGGTGATCGCCAATCGGGGGGTGAACGGGATCGACGGGGTGGTGTCCACCGCGGTAGGTGTCGCAGCCTCCGGGGTTTACGAGCGCACCGTCGCCCTGGTCGGCGACCTCGCTTTTCTCCATGATTCGGGCGCGCTGATGGCACTGCCTCCGGACTGCCCCCTGACCGTGGTGGTGGTGGACAACGCAGGGGGAGGGATCTTCGATTTCCTTCCCCAGGCGGGAGTGCTGGACGAGGTCGAGTTCGAGACGCTTTTCCGGACGCCGCAGCGGACCGACCCGCTGTTTCTAGCCTCCGCCCAGGGGGCGCTGGCCATGGAGGTCACCCGCCCGGAGGGATTCGCCGGGGCTCTTGCCACCTGCCTGGACGGGGCCGGGGACGCCCGGCGGGACCGGGTTATGGTCTGCCGGGTGGAGCCAACTGCGGCGGCCGAGGTGCACCGGCGGATCGAGGAAGCGGTGGCGGAGGCAGTGGGTATCGTAATCTCGTGATCAACCGCGACCGGCCGCTCCTCTCCGACGACTTGGCACACCGGGGCCTCGTCTACCAGTCGAGTGATCCCGCCGTGCTGGGGCGCCTCGATGCCGGCGGGGTGACCGTCTACACCGGTTTCGATCCCACCGCCGACAGCCTCCACGTGGGCCATCTCCTGCCCCTGCTCACCCTGCGGCGCCTCCAGGAGGCGGGCAACCGCCCGATCGTGGTGGCCGGCGGGGGCACCGGGATGATCGGGGACCCGTCGGGCAAGTCCGAGGAGAGGAG
>JAKAWH010000084.1 GCA_021817065.1 Actinomycetes bacterium | reverse complement strand
GAATATCTCGGTGAACAGCCGATCACGGAAGGTCCGTATGATCGTGCGTATCTGGTCCTTGGAGACCACCCAGCGGTCGAGATCGGTACTGGCGTAGGGGACGTCCTGGTCGATCTTTTCGTAGCGAGTCGCCCGGGTCTGGCGGCTGCGGAACTTGGTGACGAGCCCGGCGTCCACCGTCGAGCCGTGCTCGGTGATCTCGGTCTTGATCCGGTAGACGTCGAAGTCAACGTTCACCCCGTCGGCGACGGCCGCCTCGTGGGAGTACTCCATGACGAAGTTCTGGTTGAAGAAACCGATGGTCTGCTTGCCCGGTGTCGCGGTGAGCCCGACGATGAAAGCGTCGAAGTAGTCGAGCACCTGCCGCCACACCCCGTAGATGGAGCGGTGGCACTCGTCGACGACGATGACGTCGAAGAGCTCGGGCGGGACTGCGGTGTTGTAGGAAACCTCGACCGGTGCGGGAGGCTCCACGTCGAAGCCGGTGCGCTCGTCGACCTCCTCGTCGAGATCGGCCTCTCCTTTGAGGATCGAAAAGAGCCGCTGAATGGTGGTGATGTCGACCTTCGACGACGCAGTGATCGAGTTGGAGGTCAGCCTCTCGACACCGTATAGCTCGGTGAACTTGCGGTGGTCGTCGGGGGTCTGGAAGGACTGGAACTCGGCGAGCGCCTGCTTTCCGAGATGGGCGCGGTCCACCAGGAACAAAACCCGCGACGCCTTGGCGTGCTTGATGAGACGGTAGGTGGCGTTGACCGCGGTGTAGGTCTTGCCCGAACCGGTCGCCATCTGGATGAGGGCACGGGGCCGGTTGTGGCGCAGTGAGTCCTCCAGGTTCTCGATCGCTCGGAATTGCACGTCCCACAGATCGTCCCGGGCGAGCTCCGGCATCGACTGGAGGCACTGGCGGATGGTGGCCCGGTCGGGACCGCCGAGGCTCAGGTCCTCCCACACCCTTAACCAGCCTGCGAAAGTCTCCGGCCTGTGGAAGCTGAAGACCTCCCGGCTTGCCGGCTCGGGATCGAGAAGGTTGGTGAAGCGCGTCTCGGTGCCGGTGGATTCGTAGCAAAAGGGGAGGGGGATGATCGGAGCCCGCACGTCACTGGCCGGCCCTGTCGCGTACTTGGCGGATTGCCACTCGACCTCGGTGAGAGTCTCACCCACTTTCTTCGCTTCGATGACCCCGACCGCCGTCCGGTTGACGAAGAGCACGTAGTCCGCCTCGCCGTGCCCCGGGGCCATCGGGAACTCCCGGACCGCCACCCCCACCCCGGCCCCGAGCGCCATCTCCCGGTGGTTCTGGACCTTCCAACCGCAGGCCACGAGCTGCCGGTCGATCTCCAGACGAGCCCTGGCCTCCGGCCCGAGGTAGGCCGAGGGGTCGACGCCGTCCCCACCGTCCTTGTCGCCGATCCCCATGCCGCTCACTGCCATGAACCCCATTCTTGTCCACAGGCTCTTTCCCCTGCTCGGAGCCGGACCAGCGGTGCATCTCTCATCTACCCCCATGCCACGAACCCCACCTCAGTAGACACACCCTTCCACCATCGGGTGGGGACCCTGGCGGGGACTCGCCGGTGGACACACCAAGAGCGGAGGAGAAGCGATCCCCACCGTCCACCCCGTTCTCCCGAAGAAACTGCTGTCGTGTCCGGGGACCGGCGGGGACCTATATCGCGGGTCCCCGCCTCGGCGTCGCTGCGCTCCGCCGCCCCCGGCCACGACAAAGAGGCGCCCCACTACCCCTGCAACGAAAAAATCCGGTCCCCGGGTCCCCGCATGTGTCCCCACTGCAGGTAGAGGCCCATATCGAGCCCCGAAATTCTTGTGACAACCCCCTTGATAACCCCCGAAACGAGGGGGCGGGGACCGGAGCGGGGACATTTGCGGGGACACACGGGTTCCACGATGCCGGCCATGGAAACCACCCACACACCCAAAAAGAAGCCCGAGGCGCGCCTCGTGCTTACCGTCGAAGAGACCGCCGACGCCCTCGGGATCTCCCGGGCGTTCGCCTACGAGCTCGTGAGAAAGGGCGAGCTTCCCTCCATCCGTCTGGGGAGGCGCATCGTCGTCCCCCGGGTGCAACTCGCCCGCCTGGTCGGTGTCGAGCTCGAAGAGGACACCGACGGGAAGCGGCACGAGCCAGACGCCTCGATGCCCGAGAGGCAAGCCACGAAAGGAGCGGCGTAGATGTTCTCGGTCGGCAAGCTCGTGGCAGGGGCCGAGAGCTACTACGTCCAGAGTGTCGCCCGGGGCCGGGAGGAGTACTACACCGGCTCCGGCGAGGCTCCGGGGTATTGGACCGGCGAGGGGGCCAAGGCCATGGGACTTCAAGGCAAGGTCGACCCCGACCATCTCCATGCGATCCTCTCCGGCCGCCAACCGGCAACCGGCGAGAGGTTGGCCGAAGCCTCGCCCACCAAAAAGGTCGCCGGTTTTGATTGCACCTTTTCCGCACCCAAGTCCGTGAGCCTCCTCTACGGACTCACCACCGAGGAGATCGGCAACCAGGTGAAGGACGCCCACGACCAAGCTGTCGCGGCCGCACTGGGGTATCTGGAGACCCACGCCCTCCACGCCCGCCGGGGCCACGGCGGCACCGAGCTCATCGGTACCGACGGCTTCATCGCGGCGGCCTTCCGCCACAGGACCTCCCGGGCCGGCGACCCCCAGCTCCACACACACGTCTTGGTCGCCAACGTCATCCATGGGATCGACGGCAAATGGTCCGCACCGTGGGCCCGCCTCCTCTACGTCCACGGCCGCACGGCGAGCTTCGTCTACCAGGCGGTGCTGCGCCGGGAGCTCGCCCAGCGGGTCGGCGTCACCTTCACCCCGGTCGTGGGCGGCATCGCCGAGGTGGCAGGCGTCGACCGGGAGATGATGCGCGCCTTCTCCACCCGACGCAACCAGATCGAGGCCCGCCTCGCCAATCTCGGTTACGACTCGCCGAAAGCCGCGCAGGTGGCGGCACTGGAGACCCGCGCCCCCAAGGACCCCTCTATTGCCGACGCTCTTTTGGGAAAAGGAGCCTGCCCGCCCCGATCCCTCGCCGACACCTGGCGCGCCCGCGCGCACGAGCTCGGCCACGACCCCGACGGGCTCATCGACATCTGCGGCCCGGCGCGCGACGTCGAGGAGGCCCACGTGTTGGTCGACGAGATCGCAGACGAACTCGTCGGGAGCACCGTGCTCACCGAGAGGCTCTCCACCTTTTCCCGCCGCGACGTCGTGAGAGCGGTGGCCGAACGTCTCCCCGACGGTGCCGACTACCACGTCATCGACTACACGACGCAGCGCATTCTGGCGTCGGCCGAGATCGTCGCCTTGGGCCGTTTGGGTCCCGGTGCCGAGGAGCGCCTAACCACCACCGAGATGCTGAGCGTGGAGGACCGCTTGGTCGATCGCTGCGTGGCCGCCCGTGGCCAGGGCCACGCCGTCGTCGATGCTGACATTGTCCGGGAAGCCATCGCCTCCCACCCCGACCTCAGCGACGAGCAGCGCGACATGATCGAGCGTCTCACCACTTCGGGTGACAGAGTACAAGTCGTCGTCGGGGCGGCAGGCACCGGCAAGACCTCCGCCCTGTCGGTCGCCCGCGAGGTGTGGGAGTCAGCGGCCTTCCGCGTGCTTGGCGCCGCGCTGGCGGCCCGTGCGGCAGGCGAACTGCAGGACGGCGCCGGCATCACCTCCACCACCATCGCCGCTCTCGACCACGCGATCACAACCGGCCAGTCACGCTTCACGGAGACCGACATCCTCGTGATCGATGAGAGCGCGATGGTGGGTACCCGGATGCTCGCCCGTGTCGTCGATCACGCCACTCAATCGGGAGCCTCCGTAGTCCTCGTCGGCGATCACCACCAGCTCCCCGAGATCGACACCGGGGGAGCCTTCGCCGGGCTCGCCCGCCATCTCGACGCCATTCAGCTCACCGAGAACCGGCGCCAGGTGAACGCCTGGGAGCGCGACGCTCTCGGGGAGCTACGCACCGGCGACGTGACACGTGCGGTGCGCGCCTTGGACGATGCGGGGCGTACCCGCCACTTCGACTCGATGACCCAAGCGAAGACAGCCCTCGTCTCCGACTGGCTCGCTTCTTGCAACGAGGAGCCCAATCTCACCTCGCGCATGTATGCCGTGCGGCGAAGCGATGTCGACGCGTTGAACGACGAGGCGTGCAAGCACCTGCGCTCCCGCTCCAAGCTGGAGGCCGACATCTTCACCGCCAAGTCCGGCATGGGCTTCGCCCGTGGCGACGAGGTGCTCTGCACCCGCAACGACCGCTTCTTAGGCGTGGTCAACGGGACCACCGGCAAGGTCGTCTCCGCCCGGGCCGGCGTTCTCACCATCCAAGGCCCCAGTGGCACCTTCCACCTCGACGAGCCCTACATAGCTGCGGGCAACGTGGCCTACGGATATGCCACCACCATCCACAAGTCCCAAGGGGCCACCGTCGATCGCGCCTTCGTCTTGGGCACGGCAGGGCTCTATCGCGAGGCCGGATACGTGGCGCTGTCGCGTGCACGCCAGTCCAGCCATCTCTACGTGGTCGACTCCGGTATCGAGACGGGACTCGTACGCGATCCCACCGTCGAAGCCGCACATACATCACCGGGGCTCGAAGACAACCGCAGCCTCGTCGACACGCTCTCGGTGTCGCGCGCCAAGACAATGGCCCGCGACGAACTCGTCGCCGCGCGCAGTGCACCGCCTCACACCACACTTGCGCGCACCGGTGCCATGTCGCCCGTACTCATGGTGGAACAGCACCGCCGCATGAACGAGCACGCGCGCCCTGCCGACCCTCCCGGTTACCGACCGGTAAAAAGATCACCGAACCTCGCCATCTGGACCGCCGCCCAAACCGACCTTTCTCGCCCTCCGCGCTACATCGTCGACGCGCTCGGTGACCGCCCCACCGCGGAACGCCAACGACGCCAGTGGGCGGTTGCCGCGCACGCCATCGCCTCCTACCGGGAGCGAACCGGATTCGACGGTGAAACTGCTCTCGGACCATCGCCCGCAGGTAGCCTGGCGAAGATGTCGTACCAGCGAGCGCTCAACGCGATCGTCTCCTACCGCTGCCAGCGCGACCTCGAGAACCAACGCGTTCGTGAGCCTCGTGGGCGCGACGTCGGACTCTCCCTGTAGGTCTCACTCTTCACCGACACTGACCATCGCACCTCTTCGACAGGCGGAACCATGACCATCAGCGACATCCATCTGTACCGTCGGACCGCACCGTGACGATCACCGACGACGCGACTACGCGCGCTCCCACTGCCGACTCCGACCTCGCCTACATCGACTGGGGCGGCCTGGTGTTCGGCATGGGCCCGACGAGAGACAGCGGCCTGCAACCCGTCACCCTCGATCCCGAGTGCTCCGCACTCGCGCTAGGCCCGCCGCGCATCGGCAAGACCTCGACGATGATCGTTCCCAACGTCCTCAACGCTCCTGGGGCGGTCGTCACCACCTCGACTAAGCGCGAGGTGATGAACGCGACGATCGGGTGGCGTTCGGCGATCGGCACCTGCTTCGTCTTCGATCCCGCCGGCGATCGGGTCCTGCCACCCGGTGCCGAGGAGCTGCGTTGGTCTCCCATCGTGGGATGTGAGAGCTACGACGTCGCCGAGTCGATGGCCCATGCGCTCGTGTCCTCCGGCCGACCCGGCTCCCTGTCGGCCGAGGCAAAGCACTGGGTCGACCAGTCCCGTGCGCTGCTTTCCCCGATCCTCCACGCCGCTGCGCTGGCAGGCCGTTCCATGGAAGACGTGATCGAATGGGTGCTCACCCGAGACGTGCGGGACGCCCAGAACATCCTCATCGCTGCCTCTGCCAAGCGGGCCAAGATGACGCTGCTCTCGGTGATGCGCGCCGAGGAGCGCGAACGTTCCGGCATCTTCTCGACGTGTTCCACGCTTCTGTCCGCTTTTCGCTCCGACGCGACGCTGAAGTCCGCGGCGAGCCCCAACTTCAACGCCGAGCACTTCGCCGCTTCCTTCGACACCGTCTACATCTGTGCGCCGACCGAGGCACAGGACCAGCTCTCCCCGCTCATCGTCGCCATCGTCGACCAGATCCGCAGGGCGATCTACCGGCGCAAGTCCCAGTACCCCGATTCGGCTCCGGTCGTCTTCGCTCTCGACGAAGTCGCCCACATCGCGCCCCTGCCCTACCTACCGGCCTTGGCCGCCGAGGGAGCCGGCCAAGGGTTGCTGATCCTCGCCTGCATGCAGGACCTCTCCCAGGCCCGCCACATCTGGGGCGAGCAGGCCGACGGCTTCATGTCCCTCTTCGGGGCCACCGTCGCCTTCCCCGGCATCAAGGACCGGCGCACCCTGGAGCTCATCTCGGCCCTGGCGGGCGAAGTCATGACCCCGATGCTCTCCCACAACCAGCCCGACTTCTTCGCCGCCATCTCGGGCAAGGCCTTCGCCTCGACCACCACCTCTTTCACCTGGCGCCCCCGCCTCCCCGTCGACTCCATCGCCAACGCCCCCAAGGGCACCGCCCTCCTCCTCGCCCAGAACAACCCCCCGACCTGGATCCGCACCATCCCCTACGACCAGACGGACACCTGGGTCCAGTAGGAGGTCATATCGTGTACAGAGATGAAGTGCGAGTGACCGGGCGTCCCTCATAGACAACTTGGTATCCTCGCCGTGATGGAAGACGGATCAGGAAGCACGCCCAAGAAGGTTATTGCTGGAACGCTCATTGGCATTGGATCTGGCGTTATATCGACTTGGATATTCGCTGTTGCCACTCCCATGAGATCTGATCAACCCCCCTGGTGGATTGCCGTAGTTAGTCTTGCAGCGGTTTTCTGTGGCTACTTGCTCAGCATGGCGAAGGCTGACACATTCTTCCGAAACAAGATGAAAGTAAAGCGACGACCAGCTCGGCAAATCTCCGTTGTCACCGCATCGTCTAGCGACAGTTCTTCCACAGGACTACGACGCTGGCTTGGATCGCCAAGAAGCTCTTCAGCCCTACTCACATCCAGTGCATTTGTTTTTGGAATCTTGGGCGGATTCTTCGTATCCCTGGCGACCAGAGTTCCAGCGGTCCTCAATGCGACTCGCTATAACGGCGTTGTGACGTTGGCCAATACCACTGCCAAGGTCATCAACCAATCTCAAGCACAGCAGACTGGAGTGTTCAAGATTCGCGAGACGTATACGTTTCGTTGGGGATCTAGCCATGGACCACTGCTGAATGGCGGCTTCGCGCGCGTCGATTTTCCCGCTCCGTATTGCGAACCACAGGGTTCGTTTCTTTACAAGGTCTCCAGTTCCGGCAACGTCTCTGTTACATATGAGACCGGTCTAACGGGCAGTCAACCAAGTTGTACACCACATCCCTATGCCCCGGGCGGGGCGTACTAGAAGCGCCCGGTAACTTGGATTTCATTCCTCGATTCCAGATACGCCATCAGGGAGTTGACCGAATTCCTCCCCGAGCACCGACCTCGCGTGATCCGTCGCACGCTCCAGCTCGACCCTCCCTCGCGCTGCTGCCGATTCCAGGTGTGCAGTCCATAGCTGGATATCGTTCGGCACCGCCAGGAGTCCCTGCAGGGCCGCCCAGCTTGCCTTGTCGGGTTCGCCCACCGCGAGGGCGAGTGAAGCAGCACGGCGCGCGACGTCGATGATCGCCGTCTCCATGCGCGGTACCCACAGCTCCGACCAGGCCCAGGCAAAGCTGCCGGCAGCGACTCCCTCAAAAGGTGCACCGCGCACAAGGACAAGCGCACTGATCAGCGCGTCGAGCTCACCCGGAGAACCTGGCTTCTCGGAAGCAACGGCGCCCTCAAACCTCTTCCAATCTGTTGTGACCTTCTCCGAGAGCTGGTAGCCGGTCTTTGTTCCGTCGGGCACGAGATCGCGCCCTAAACCTTGCCGAAGCGCCCAGATCGCGTTACGCACTGTCTTCACTGCCGCGTCGGGTTTGTCACCGTCGCCGCTGCCGAGTGCGGTTCGGCACTCGTCCTGGGACATCGGGCGCTCGAAGTGCAATGCCAGGTAACAGCAAAGCTCCGTCGAGATGCGCAGCCGCGGCGGCATCTCCGCCCAGCCCAGAACCTGAGGATGTCCGAGCACCTGGGCCTCTGCTGTTCCAGCCGGAGGTGGCGTTGGCACCGGTGGGACGAAGATGACTGTTTGGTCCCGATCGACGGACGCCCTCCGCACATCGTCCTGGGGGAGGGCACCGTCAATAGACGACGCAGCGGGTTCCACCAAGAATGCGGCTTCGTCTTCTCCTGGACCGGGCCGTGGCACGACTACCTGTGGATGGCCGCCCACGACAGCAGGATCGGGACGCGGCGGAGGCGGACCGTTGACGATCCGGATCGCCTTGGCCGTCGGGCCGGTCCCGAAGGCGACGATGTGGGGACCTGGCGTACCCGATGGGGTGCCCTGGTATCGGTGGGCTGTTGCCAGGGGAGTCCCGTGCGCCCAGCCGTTCATGTGGGCGTAGCGGGTCGCCTCGGCGTGCCGCCGATTATTGGCAACGGCGATCGAGATCGGGATGCCGACGACCACCGCCACGAAGACGAGACCGAAGAACGACGCCACTACGTCCGCCAGGAGCACGCCTCCAGGCTATCTGACGAGGCATCAGAACTCGAACCGCGCGGAACCCACCTTGGGGTATTCCACTCCAAGCCGACCTGGGATTTCTGGTCATAGTGTGCGATAATCGCACTATGGCACCACAACCGGATCGACAGGCCCAGATACTCGGCGAGAGGATCAGGCGAGCCCGCGAGGCCGCAAACCGTACCCAGGGAGACCTAGCCGAATTGTTGAGGGTTGACCGTAGTGCCGTCGTCAAGCTTGAAGCTGGCAAGCGCGGAGTGTCTGCTAAGGAACTTCTCATTATCGCCAAGACCCTGGATCGTCCGATGGACTGGTTTGTATCCGACGCCCCCCCGGCGGTCGTCAGCCGGAGATCCGATCTGGCGACGGCGTTCCAGCCGGAGCAGATGGACCGGGCTCTGGAGCGTCTCACACGTGACGTTGCTTTCCTTGAGGAACATCAGCTGCTCGTCCCATGCGAACGCTTTCGGCTGGATCCTCCACAGACATACGAGCAAGCGGAGAACGCGGCCCGCGCTGTGCGGGACCATCTTGGATTGGACGCTGAGCCGCTGTATGAATTGCAGAGCGTTGTAGAACGGCTTGGCCTGCTTGCCTTCGCTCTTTCGCTGGGACCCGATGGGGGAGACGCAGCATATTCAGAAGTCGGCGACGCCGGAGTGGCTGTGATCAACATTGACATGGATGCCGGTCGCCGACGATTCAACGCCGCGCATGAGCTCGGCCACCACATATTTGGCGATGCGTATTCGCCAGAATATGCGATCAATCCCGTGAATGAAGCCGAGCGCTTCATAAATTCCTTTGCTGCCCATCTTCTGATGCCGCGGTCAGGCGTCGCCAACATCTGGGCGGATCAATCAAGTGAGCGGATACGTGCGATGGAGATTGCAGCTCATTTCCGTGTGAGTTGGTCCGCTGCATGTAGCCACCTTCGCAATCTCGACGTCGTTCCGGCGAACGTATTTGAGCAGTTGCTCGAAGATCCCCCTCGAAAGGGCGAGATGATCGAACTCGGTCTCAGCTATGGAATTGAATTGGCGGCACCACGTGTGCCTCCGCTGTTTGCTAAGGCCGTTGTCCGCGCATACAAGGCGGGCAAGCTGACTATTACCCGTGTGTTGGGCTTCATGTGTGGCACGATCGGTGAGGAAGACTTGCCCGAACGAGACGCGGTGCCACTAAAGTCGGTTCGGAAGGAGTTCGAGGCGATCTCTTGATTCTCGTCTTCGATACCACGGCTTTGAGCCACTTCGCTCGCGCTGGTCGTCTTGATGCTCTGGAGCAAGTGACGGCTGGCTTTCGGCGCGTGGTTCCAGAGGTAGTGCTTGGAGAGATCCTCGGTGGAGTTGCCGAGCACCCTGCCCTGGGGGCCATCGGCGGGTGCACGTGGTTTGAGATTGTGGACCTTGACGATATAGCTGAAACGATGGCCTTCGCGACGTATGTGTCCGAGTTCGACCCCACGGGAGTTAGGCATGCTGGGGAAGCGGCAGTTCTGTCGTGGGCCCGCCTCCACAACGCGATCGCGATCGTAGACGATAGGACGGCAACCTATGCGGCCCAGCGTGACCGGATCGAGGTCCACGGGACTCTCTGGCTCATCGTGAACGGTTACGTGACGCGAGCACTCAAGCGCGAAGAGGCCGAGGAGATAGTTGATCGGCTTCTAGAAACCGACATGCGCCTCCCCGTGGATAGTGGCAAGGCACTGTTCGCCTGGGCGTACGGTGAGGGCCTCCTGCCGCCGTCTTGAAGTTCAGATGTCTCCACGTTAGGAAGGTGGAGACAGGGTGGTGACCACGATGGAAATCCGTGGGAGGTAAGGTGAACGGCACCGCGCGAATTCCCTGCTCAGACATTAGCTCGCCTCACGATAGGATTACAGCCTTTTTACAGCCAACCAGGCGAGAAACCGTCTGAATTCAATGCACTATGTGGAACAGACACCTATCCTGAACTGCCCAAATAGCCTGGGTTAATATTCCTGGACTCTTCTGGCCTGCCTCTCAAGGTGGAGACACGGGTTCGAACCCCGTTGGGGCTGCCAGGAAAGAGCAGGTCAGAGGGTATATACACAACCGGCTAGGCCCGTCACCGTCTCGTCGCAAGGCGAGGCTGCCTGACTGTGATAACGCTTGATCACAGATTAGGTAACGGAACCCCGGTCCTTTGACGGGCCAGGAAGTTTACAAATGGTGGTATCAGGAATCTCGGTTTTCGGTTGAACGGGACTGACCGGGTTCCTGTCCAGCCCTCACGCCGCGGCACCCACTACCGACGAAACGCCTGCCGGACCGGTGAAGACGCCAGCGTCGCCAAAGCTATAGATCGTGCCGTTGGCACCCACAATCCAGTATCCCTGGTTATCGCTGGTTCGCACTATCGAGACGACATCAGAGACTCGTATTGCCCGGCTGGGCAGGGATCCCAAGAAGTGTCCGTCGCCGAAGGAGAAGATCCCGCCGTCGGAAGCCACCAGCCAATATCCCCCGCCGTCGGAGGTGGACGCGATGCCGACGATGGGCTTGGTCAGAGATGCCGAATTGCTCCCTCCCGCCGGTTTCGAGGGATTCAATCGCCCGATCGAGCCGTAGTAGACGGCGTCGCCGAAGGCAAAGATCCCCCCGTCGGAAGCCACCAGCCAATATCCCCCGCCGTCGGAGGTGGACGCGATGCCGACGATCGAGCTGGCGGGGGTAACCGCGTTGCTCCTGTACATGGAGGCGTGCGGCCCGCGAATGTTGGGACCGACATTCGAGCCGGCGAGGGTAACCGAATTGCTCCCTCCCGCCGGTTTCGAGGGATCCAATTGCCCGATCGATCCGTGGTAGGCGGCGTCGCCGAAGGAGAAGATCCCCCCGTCGGAGCCGACCAGCCAGTAGCCGCCGTTGTCGGGGGTGGCGGCGATGCCGACGATGGGGGCGGCGAGCGAGACCGAATTGCTCCCACCGGGCAGCTTGGACGGATCGAGCTGCACTGGGGATCCGAAATAAGGCGTCCCACCGAAGTTGTAGACCTGGCCCGCCCCGGTCACGAGTACCAGACCCGACGGGAAGACGTAGTCGAAGTGGTCGGCTGGCGATGTCGAGCTCGTTCCGGCTGCGCTCGTCACCGTGACGTCGACGGTGCCCGCGCCGGTCGGCGATGTGGCGGTGATGGACGTGGCGGAGTTCACGGTGAAGGAGGTGGCAGCCGTCGCCCCGAAGTCCACTGCAGTCGCCCCGGTGAAGCCGGTGCCCGAGATCGTGACAGCGGTCCCGCCAGCCGCCGGTCCGCTGGTCGGGGAGATCGATGTGACCGTAGGCGCGGGCGCGGGCGCCGTCGCGGGGGTGAACGCGATTGCATCCGGTTCGTTCCCGACCGTGATCGGGGGCCCCGCCTGGTTGGTGGCGACAGAGATCGGGGTGACGGTGCTGTCACCAGAATTGGCTACATAGGCGGTTGCCCCGTCGGGGGTGATCGCGATTGCATCCGGGCGGCGCCCAACATTGATCGGGGTCCCGGTCTGACCCGTGGCGACGGAGATCGGGGTGACGGTGTTGTCAACAAGATTGGCCACATAGGCGGTTGCCCCATTGGGGGTGATCGCGATTGCTTGCGGGAAGCTCCCGACCGGGATCGGAGTGCCCGGCTGACCGGTGGCGACGGAGATCGGGGTGACGGTGTCGTCGCCTCTATTGGCTACATAGGCGGTTGCCCCGTCGGGGGTGATGGCAATTGCACCCGGGCTGCTTCCGACCGGGATCGGAGTACCCGGCTGACCGGAGGCGACGGTGATCGGTGTGACGGTGTTGCCACCAGCATTGACTACATAGGCGGTTGCCCCATCGGGGGTGATCGCGATTGCTTGCGGGCTGCTTCCAACCTTGATCGGGGTCCCTACCTGACCCGTGGCGACAGTGATCGGGGTAACCGTGTTGTCATTACTATTGGCCACGTAGGCAGTTGCCCCGTTGGGGGTGATCGCGATTGCAAATGGGGCTATCCCGACCGGGATCGGAGTACCCGGCTGACCGGTGGCGACGGTGATCGGGGTAACCGTGCCGTTACCTCTATTGGCTACATAGGCGGTTGCCCCATTGGGGGTGATCGCGATTGCTTGCGGGAGGGTCCCGACCGTGATCGGGGTCCCGGTCTGACCCGTGGCGACGGAGATGGGGGTGACGTTGTTGCCAAAATAATTGGCTACATAGGCGATCGAGGTGTAGGTGAACTGGTCGGCACTCGTCTTTGCACTCGTCCCGCCTGGGGCGATCACCGTCACGTTGACGGGAGTTCCGGGAACACAAGGCGAGGTGCAGGCCGGAGATGTGGTGGTGATTGACGTGTCGGAATTGACTTTGAAGGTTGCGGCAGCCGTCGCACCGAAGTCCACTGCAGTCGCCCCGGTGAAGCCGGTGCCGGTCAGCGTGACAGGGGTTCCCCCGGCAACCACGCCGAAGGGGGGCGAGATCGAAGTGACCGTGGGCGCGGGCACCGGCGCCGCCGCCGCGGGGGTGATTGCGATTGCAACCGGGCCGTTCCCAACCTTGATCGGGGTCCCTGGCAGGCCCGTGGCGACAGTGATCGGTGTGACCGTGTCGTCAGAATAATTGACCACATAGGCGGTTGCCCCGTCGGGGGTGATTGCGATTGCTTGCGGGGAGTTCCCGACCGGGATCGGGGTCCCTGGCAGGCCCGTGGCGACAGTGATCGGTGTGACGGTGCCACCAGCATTGACCACATAGGCGGTTGCCCCGTCGGGGGTGATGGCAATTGCAGCCGGGCTGCTTCCAACCTTGATCGGGGTCCCGGTCTGACCCGTGGCGACAGAGATGGGAGTGACGGTATTGTCAGCACTATTGGCTACATAGGCGGTTGCCCCGTCGGGGGTGATGGCAATTGCAGCCGGGCCATGCCCAACCGGGATCGGGGTCCCTGGCAGGCCCGTGGCGACGGTGATCGGGGTTACCGTGTTGTCACTACCATTGACCACATAGGCGGTTGCCCCGTCGGGGGTGATTGCGATTGCTTGCGGGGAGTTCCCGACCGGGATCGGGGTCCCTGGCAGGCCCGTGGCGACAGT
>JAKAWH010000083.1 GCA_021817065.1 Actinomycetes bacterium | reverse complement strand
GCACCAATGCACGGGGCTTTCACCACGCGGAGAGCCTTATCACCATGGTGATGCTGGATCGAGCAGACATAGCTCCGGACCTCCCCTGGAATCACGCGAAATGACCCCCGATAGCGTCATAAGAGCCCGAAAACGGCGAACGCCCGCGGTTTCATTACCCCGTCCAGTGGGTGCATCAGCTGGAGCGTGCTTCAGCGAGATTGTGTGCCAGTTGGCGGATCCTCGGCGACGTGCCTCGCCGGTCGCGCTCTGCCTTTCGGAATGCGCCGGTCGGCAATGTCTGGGCCGCCCATGCGAGCGCCTCGGTGTCGGTATGTTCAAGATTAGTGGTGGCGATTGCCCCGGCATGCTCCGGAACGCGCCAGGACTCGGCCGGCGCGTTCCAGAAGAGATGACTGAAGCGAGCTGGTAGATGATCCACACCCGGTCCAGGTGCAGGAACTGGTGGATGTGTTGCCGCTAATGCGGAATGAACGTCATGCGTCAGCCAGTAGGGATAGAGTCGGAGCCGCCAGACGGTGATGTCGACGACCTGACCCTCGACCACGCGGACTGCGCGCTTTTCGACGAATGACCGTTCGCGCAGGGTAACAAGTACCTTCGCCGCCGTCGTCGGGGATACTCCGGCATGGCGCGCCACGGCGCGGGCGGAGCGAAGGCCGAGTGGGTGGACGTAGAGGGTCCGAAGCACGAACAGCTCTTCGCGGGTAAAACCGGTGTCTCGTGGGACTTGCCCCAGGTAATCCCTCAGGGAGGTGACCTGGCGCGATGTGAGAGCCAGGTGTCCTTTCGGACCGCTGGTTGGCGACAGGCCGAGAGCTTTTAGCGCACGGTGGACTCTTGGAACGGACGTCCCGAGAATGGCGGCAATTTCCGGGGTACTCCAGCTACGATCTATCCCGTCCATATCGTTATTTTAGCAGTCAGGGGCGCCAGAGTCCGAACCGCCCTCCTCCGCTTCCCCCGATCACGACGACACCACCCGTACCGGGCATGGAAGCCCGGGAGACCGAGTGAGCCGAGCGTCGGCGGTGAGGAGGTCGCACCCAAGGGCCTCAGCGAGTGCCGCGTAGGTGGCGTCATAGCCGGTCATGTTCTGCCGAAGGTCCCAGATGCGATCAAGCAGTCCAACGGCAAGATACCGACGAATTCCTAGGCGTCCCCACACGCCAAGCGCTCGAAGCGCGTCTTCGGGCTTCACCGAGCCGCTACGCTCGCCCTTCCGGAGTGCGTTTGCCACCTCGGAGTCTGCCAGCGCTGGGACATGGAGATCCTCTGATTGAAGAATGCGACGTGCGTCCCCATCGTCCAGCAGAGCCAGAACGGCGGCAGATGCGTCGACGACGATCACCGGGCAGCTCGCTCCCGCGCAAGGTCCTTAATGATTGTGGCCGGCTCTACGCCGAGGTCCGGCAACTCTGCAAGTAGCGCTGCGTTATCAGCGCGCCGGGCCACCTCTGCCAATTCACGAACCGCGAATGAATTGAGGGAGAGCCCTTCCCTGGAGGCGAGCCGGTTCAGGCGATCGGCAACGTCATCGGGAACGTTGCGAAGGTACAAAGTCTTCATGCCTCAATGTTAGCAGAATGCCAGCAGAACGCAAGCACGCTGCTGCTCACGGTTACGGTCATACGTCTGACGTCCGACTCGCTCGCTGATCCGTTCTATTCGGCATTCTCCGGATCACCGTGTCCGCCCCCGACATGCAGGTCGACGCCGGGAGCGCCGCGGTCACTCTGCCACCCCAGTGTCGTACCCGACCCTTTGGGATCAACGCCTCCTACTCTGGTGGCTCGATGCGCTTCCGCAGCCATGATGCGGCATCTATCTCGTTCCATTCACCGCTCGCAACTGCAAGCACCGCACGTTCAGCTTCTTCGGTCGACGGGTAGTCCGTCCAGCGCCAGGCATTGATCTCGACGAACAGACGAAGGGTCACCCATGCGGCGCGCTTGTTCCCATCAATCAAGGGATGGTTCTTCGCAATGCGGACCAGAAGAACACCAGCCTTTTCACAGAAGTCGGGATAGAACTCCTCCACTCCGAATCCAGCAGACGGGGCATGCAGTGCCGAGTCAGCAAGATCCAGGTTGGTGCTTGCAGAGAGAACTTTCAGATCCAGACCCGTCACCTCGGCAGCGATAGCTAGATAGTCCGCCAGGTCGGGGTATTGAACTGTCACTTGGCGAGGCGCTCGAGAAGCTCGCGATCTTCCTGAATGATCTTTGCCAGCCGTGCCTTGAACTTCGAATTGTTCCGCCGCCGTTCAACGGCCTCTATCAACGCTTGCTGTACGGTTTCGTTGAGGCTCTTTCCCTCAACCCTCGCGAGGGCTTCCGTGTCGGCGGCAAGATCGTCAGGGAGTCGGACGGTGAGGTTCTTGGTCATAGTGTCATGATACCATGACGATTGCACTGGGCATCGACCGTGGCGGAATGTAAACGCCCCATTTTCTCGCCTGGCCATCATTTGCTGGGGATCTCGGCCGTGGGTTCCGGAACCTCAGCTGCGTCCGCGGAACCACACCATTCCTGTACCAGTCCGGGCAACCAGATGGAGGAATCCATCTCAGTCGGATCCGTTACTGTCCGCCCCCGAAAGGCACAACCGTGGACCCCGCGGGCGTCGACGAACCCCGCCGCCCGGTGGCGATGGCTGCTGCCGACCCTGCGTAGCCGTACCAGGGGGGCAGGACGTTCCCCGGACTTCTGCAACTCGGATGAGTGCCGATTCGATGGTTGGTTCTGTCCTGGCAGTAAGCGGATCTTCGGGGTAGTAGAGGTTATAGAGTTCCAACGCGGCTTGCTTCGTCGTGACCCCCACAGCCGGCAACAAGAACTCCACGTCCTCGCGGTCGATTCTTCCCCGACTGGCGGGAATCTTCATCGCGAGAAGTACCTCGTGTGACGCCGCCGTCACGCTGACGCATCCAATCGTGACGAACGGCCTCGGAGCGGGGTCATCACGGACGTGGGAAACGTATCCCTGGGCCTTGTTGATTCGATTCGCCCCATTCCCACCCACCACCTTCTGGCTACCCCTGTCCTGGGCGGTTCACCCGTCGGCTTTGGTTGAGCCAGTCGATCTACCAGGTCCTGGTCCTTCCTGTCGCTAGTCGGTTGCCCGTATGACCCCTGCATATCGATCCGAACATTCCGCCCAGGAGACCCGGAATGAGACTGCGGTGGCCGATGGTGTAGTACCCGATGCAAGAACCACCGGCAATCAACCCCAGCAGGTAGACAAGGGCGGCCGTTATCGCCAGACGAGTCTGTTTGGGGGTCAGTCTGCGATCGCCGCGAGTTCGATACCGCTGCCACGGATCAACCGTGTGCGACGGTGGGAGCTCAGGTGTGATCGTGACGCCGTCTTCACCTGATCCTGGAACAACGCTCCGTACGGCCTCATATGCCTCGTTCATGTTCGAACCGACAACACCACCTCTCCGATCGAATCTACACGAAGGACCAAAGTCAGATGAGGAGGTCCGTGTACTCCGAGACGGTTCGCTATGTCGCAGGTCGAGATCGTATCGATCGGGATATCCGAGTCTCCTGGTCCCGCCATACTCTTCGGCCAACTGAATAGCTGGTCCAGTTTCAGTCTGCGGAACTGGACAGTGTGTCCGGACACGGTCAAGATTCCTCGCGAGAGAGGGGAAGCACGCTGTAATTCCATCCGGCCAATCCTGCCTTGCCAAAGCATGCCCTTATCGTCATTGTCCCAGGGCTGCAACCGTCGCTCCGTAACTATTCTGATCCAATCTGGAAATACGCTGGGCAAGGAGTCCGAAATAGCTACCTATCGAGAGAAGCGTATATGGCGGGTCCGTTTGTGTCCGGGAATGAAATTCCGGTCTGGCACCGTCCACCTGTCGTGTCGCGCGATCCCGACGCCGACGAGCGTCGGTGTGATGAGTTCCCAAGAAGACGATTATGCCCGTGCCCACTCGGGAACGTGCCGCGCCAGCCACGCTGTTGCGAAGAAGGACGCCGCGAGAGTCGTCGTATTCGTCAATCGTGTTCGTGCCTGCGCGGCCGGCAACAGCTCCACAGTCCAGTCGACCCATGTCCGTCCTCGAGAGTGACGGTGAAGGATTCACCGCCAACCTGGCGTGCGTTTCGCCTCCTCGATCCAGTCATGCAGCTCCGGTCGCTGCACCTCCTCGAGGGTGGTCAGCTTGACGTAGCGGGTCCTATCGCTGTTCCCGAGTGGAGGTGGAGATTCGAAGTCCGCACCGCCGAGAAAGACGACGTTCACGGAGACGTCGTACGCGGCCAACTCGATAACCCATCCAAGTTCTTGTAGGCCGTAGTACGGTCGCTTCCATTTGACGGCGAACTGAAGGCCCGGAATTGCCGATCTGATGGTCTCGTCCAACCGCTCAACCAGAGGCTGCAAATGAGGCATCTGGCGCCGAAACCAATCGTCAATGGCCGAGTGGTCAACTGACGGCTCCGGCGGTATGCGCCCCGCGCTCCCCTTGATCATTTTAGTCATCGTGCTTCCTCTCCATTCGACCATCTTCCGCTCCCCAAGCTGCGCCATTCTCCCGCCTTTCTTCCAAATGAGGGAGCGACTGGTACCGGATCTCGTGGTCCCGCACCCGATGTTCCCCCGGGCAACTCGTGAGATTCAGGCCATTTCCACCGACGGATCTTAGAGCCCGGATACGGCGGTGCCCCCGGCAGCTCGTGAGATTCAGGCCATTTCCACCACGCCAGCAGCGATGGTCACCGCCCGGCCGATGACCTCTTCGGTCGTCATGGTGGCGAGCAGGTCGGGGTCGGGGGACTCGGCCCAGGAACGCCGGCCGTCTGGAAGCAATACCGCGGCAATCGCCTTGTCGGGGGTTCCCGAACGGTCGTAGGTGACCGTATATGACTCCAGGCTCCCGGTCGAGGCGATCGGGCCTTCCACCACCTCGCGAAAGGGCAGCGCGTCCACCTCACCCTGGTGATTGCCCGCGCTGAAGGGCACGGTGCCCGGTTCGGTCGAGTACACCCCGACCGCGTGCTTGGTGAGGTACCAACCCACCGCGTTGACCAGGCCCAGAGAGCCAGGATCGGAGCGCAGGGTAGCGGCCATCGCTGCGATCGAATGAGTCACGTAGTTATTGCCCGGGCCGCCGGCGAATCCAAGCCCCCCGGTGACGGTGAGCGGACGGTCCGGGTCGTCTAACGGTACCCCCAGTTCTGCAGCGGCTATCTGTACTGCGGAGGGGAAACAGGAGTACAGATCGAAATGGGATATGTCGTCGATCCCGACGCCTGCACCCTGAAGGGCGCTCCGGCCTGCGATCCGGAGAGCAGGGGACGAATGTAGATTATCCCGATTAGATATAAACCAGTGATCGTGGGCCTCGGCGCCCGAGCGGAGGAAGACCCACTTTTCCTGGGGTATTCCCGCAGCACGGGCGGTCTCGACCGAGCAGACGATCAGCGCGGCGGCCTGGTCGGTCTGGATGTTGGCGTTCATCAGCTTGGTGTACGGGTAGCAGACCATCCGGTTGTCGGGTCCGGCCTCGGCGATCTCTTCGGGACTCCGGAAGCGGGGCGTCCAGGCATAGGGGTTCTCGGTGGCAACCCGGGAAAAGCTCGACCACAGGCGGGCGATTCGCTTCCGGTGCTCCTCCATTCCGGTGCCTGCCGCCGCCCGGAGGGCGTTCTCGAAGATCGGGTAGACCTGGATGGGGACCACCATGCCGTGCGCCATTTCGGCGGCATTGTTGCCCTGGGTTTCCTCGCCGACCAGAGTGGCGGGTCCAGCCGTCTCATCGTCGCGGCGGATCCACCGACCGTGTACAGGGGGGACCGCCCGGGATTGAAGCATCCGGGTGTAGATGGCTTCCGCACCCACGATGAGGGCGGCGTCGAGGGCGCCCGATGCGATGTCGTTGCCGGTGCGGTTGACCAGCATCTGGGGGCTGTTGCCTCCGGTGGTGGTGAGGACCGACTCCTTGGGGTCGATACCGAGCTTCCCGGCGACGATCGCGCCGGGGTTCAAATATCCCCAGGAGAGCAGTCCCATCGCCCGGATCGAGGTGATCTTCGAGAGGATGCGCTCCGAGCCGGAATCCTTCGCCGCCAGGGTGGCTACCTCGGCCATCATTGCGGCTGGCTCGTCCAGGCACTCCAGGTCCTCGCTCGGATCGGGGCGCCGGGAATACTGCGCGACGCCGACGATGACCGGGCTGCGGGGGTCGAGTGGCATGAGGCGGGCTCCCTTTTCTTGACTGACCAGTCAAGTTTAGGGCCGGAGACACCGGCCCGGGCAAGAAAAGGCTGCGCCGCTATGCTCGGCACATGAGAGTCGCCGTCGGGTCCGACCATGCCGGCTTCGAGCTCAAGGTCTCTCTGGCGGCCCACCTCGCCGGACTCGGCCACGAGGTGGTCGACTACGGAACGTGGGGGACCGAGTCGGTCGATTACCCGGATTTCGGAGCGGCGGTCGGCCGCGGTGTGGTAGGCGGGCAGGCGGATCTGGGCGTGTGCACCTGCGGGACCGGGATCGGGATCTCCATTGCCGCCAACAAGATCCCCGGGGTGAGGGCGGCTGTGGTCCACGACGTGTCCTCGGCCACGCTGGCTCGGGAGCACAACAATGCCAACGTGGTCTGCTTCGGAGGGAGGCTCACCACTCCCCACGTCGCCACCGAGGCACTGGACGCTTTTCTCGGTGCCGCCTTCCAAGGCGGGCGCCACCAGCGCCGCATCGAAAAGATCGCCGCTCTGGAGGTGTCGAGTGGGGCGGGAGAGGCCGGAGGCGTAGGGTAGCCGGCATGGGTACGTGGCCGAACCAGCATGACAGCGAGCTCTTCGACCTCCTGGGGCGTGAGGTGCAGCGCCAGAACACCAGCCTCCAACTCATCGCCTCCGAGAATTTCGCCTCGCCGGCAGTGCTGGCGGTGGCGAGCTCGGTTCTCACCAACAAGTATGCGGAAGGGTACCCGGGCAGGCGCTATTACGGCGGCAACCAGGTGGTCGACGAGGTCGAGATGCTGGCCATCGAGAGGGCGAAGAGCCTTTTCGGCGCAGAACATGCCAACGTCCAGCCCCATGCCGGGGCGATCGCCAATATGGCCGCCTACATGGCGATGCTGGAACTGGGCGACACCGTGCTGGCCATGCGACTCGACCAGGGCGGGCACCTCACCCACGGGTCGCCGGTCAACGCGTCGAGCAAGCTCTACCGTTTCGTCGCATATGGACTCACCCCTGCCACCTCCGACGGGGCAGGCGAACGCATCGACATGGACCAGGTAGCCGACATAGCCCGGCGGGAGCGTCCCAAACTGATCGTGGCGGGCGCGACCGCCTACTCCCGTATCATCGACCCGGCTCCGTTCCGGGAGATCGCCGACGCGGTGGGGGCTCGCTTCATGTTCGATGCAGCGCACGTGGCTGGGCTGGTAGCCGGCGGAGCCCATCCCGACCCGGTCCCCCACGCCGACGTGGTCACTTTCACCACCCACAAGACCTTGAGGGGCCCGCGGAGCGGAGTGATCCTGTCAACCGCGGAGCTGGCCGGCGCGATAGACAAGGCGGTCATCCCGGGCTTGCAGGGAGGGCCCTTGGAGCACATCGTGGCTGCCAAGGCGGTGGCGTTCCGGGAGGCGGCGACGCCTGAATTCCGCGACTACGCGGCCGGAGTCGTGGCCAATGCCCGCGCCCTCGCCGACGGATTGGCTTCCGGTGGTCTCCGTATCGTATCAGGAGGTACTGACAACCACCTGGTGCTGGTGGACCTGCGCGACTTCGACCCCGACCTGACCGGTCGCGAGGCCCAGGAGGTGCTGGAGCGTTCCGGAATCGTCTGCAACCGTAACCAGATTCCGGGTGACCCGCGCTCCCCCTTCGTGACCAGTGGAATCCGCATGGGAAGCGCCGCCCAGACCACAGCGGGGATGGGTGCCTCCGAAATGGGAAAAGTCGCCTCTCTGGTTGTCGAGGCATTGCGCAAGCGCGATCGACCTGAGGCCATCGACGAGGTACGCGGGGAGGTCGCTGCCCTGTGCGCCGGGTTCACTCCCTACAATGGAGAAGTAGGTGAGCGCGGGGCGTTCGGGATCACCACGCTCACCGGCTGACCGGTGGTCGACTACGCGCTGATCTTCGGGGCGGCGGCGCTTACCACCTTCCTCGCTACTTTTCCTATCCGGCGTGCCGCGGTGAGCCTGGATGTGGTGGACTACCCCAACGAGCGCAGTTTCCATCGTAAGCCGATCCCATTGGGCGGCGGAACGGGGATGCTCTTCGGCTTCCTGGTGGCGATGGTGATCGCTTCGCGGCTGGGGCTGTTCCATTCGCTCTTCGTCGGTTCGACCGAGCCGGTGGGGGTGGTGCTCGCCGCGGCGGTGATGTTCGGGGTGGGAATGCTCGACGACGTCCATCCGGTGTCGGCGCCCGCCAAGGTCGCCGGGCAGGTGCTCTCCTCCAGCGTTCTCTATTTCGCTGGAGTGACCATGTTCTACTTCAAGATCCCGTTTGCCGGGGTCCTGGTCCTCTCACCCTCCTGGCTTCCCCTCCTCACCGCTATATGGGTGGTGGGGATCGCCAATGCCATCAACTTGATCGACGGGCTGGACGGCTTGGCGGCGGGCGTGGTCGCCATCGCGGGAGCGGCCTTTTTCTTCTATGCCCACCAGCTCCAGCATCTCGGCTCTCTTCCGGCCGCCAACATCGGGCCGCTGGTGGCGGTGATCGCCTGTGGTGTGTGCGTCGGGTTCCTCCCCCACAATTTCAATCCCGCCCGAATCATGATGGGGGACGCGGGGGCGATGTTCCTTGGCCTGCTCATGGCCGCCTCGACCATGGTGGTGGGGGGACGGACTTCCCAGGTCCCCGGTGAGACCTACTTCTTCTTCGCGCCCCTTTTTATACCCTTCTTCATCCTCGGGGTCCCGATGGTGGACACGATGTTCGCCATCGTCCGCCGATCGGTGAAGCGGATCGGGGTGTCCAACGCCGACAAGGACCACCTCCACCACCGGCTAGTTCGTCTCGGTCACGGACCTCGACGCTCGGTGGCCATCCTCTGGGCCTGGACGGCCGTCCTGTCGGGTTTCATCCTCTACCCGGTCTATTCAGCCCGGGGGAACGCAGTCCTTCCCTTCGTGGTCGCTGCCCTTGGTGTGGTCCTCTTCACACTCTTCCACCCGGAGCTGCGCCGGGAGAATGGGGAGGTGGAGAAGCCCCGGGAGAATGGGGAGGTGGAGCTGCCCTGGGCGAATGGAGAGGCAGACTCCCTGGAACCCGCAGAAGCCCAGGCCGAAGAGGTCCACGTCGAACCTGGGACCGTACCGTAGCGCCCCTCGTTTTGCTCGGAGAGCCCGGTTGGTGGAAGTATCCGGGATGCCCAAGGAAGTGGGGCCCGAGGAATCACCGGAGCCTGAAAAGGCCCCGGACCTCATGGCCCTTCTCACCCTGGGCATGTACATGGCAGTGTGCATCGGCCTCGGAGTCGGGCTCGGTCTTCTTGCTGACGACCGGCTCGGAACCGCACCCGCCCTGACCTTCGTGGGCTTGGCACTCGGGATCGCGGCCGCGGCTGTGGGCACCTACCGGGAGATACGCAAGTACCTCTGACAAGACCTGGGGGTCGATACAAGAAGGCCCCCCGGCTGGAGACCAGGCGCAAGAAATCGCAAATGACAATGGGCGAACAGAACGGGAATGATCGCGGCGCGGCCGCGCCGTCTTCCGCGGTTCCCGGCGAGCCGGTGACCGTGGTTCCGGCCGGGCACCCTTCGGTGCTCCCCGCCATCGAGCTCGTACGCATTCACAAGATGACCATGCGGATTGCCGCCGGACTGGCGATCGCCGCTCTGGCGGTGCTGGCTCCCCTCGGTCAGGCACTCTACGGCATTGGGGTGTGCCTCGGGCTGGCGGTGGGGGTCTGGAACTTACGTGGTCTGGAGGGCTCTTTGGAGCGTATCGGCCCAGAGAATTACAAGGCCGGGCGGAACCGTTTCGCCATGGGGAGAATGGGCCGGCTCGGAGTGGTGACCGGCCTGGCGATCGTGCTCTTGGTCGCGGTGCGCAGTGTCGGTCTCGGGATGGTCCTCGGAGTCGGTGCCTTCTATGGGGTGATGGTCCTCAACATGATCGTGTCGCTGGCCCGGGCTCGCCGCCAGAGCCTGTCCGCCGAAGCAGGGAGTGCCGCATGACAAGTTCTCGGGTCCGCCGTATTGCTGCCTCCTTGGCAGGGAGCGCCGAATGAGTACCCTGCTCGGACCGGCAAGCTCCCTGATGGCGTCGCTCAACATCAACCCCAACGCACACGTCACCAGCAAGCTATTCGGGATGACCATCGATCTGGACGTGATCTGGGCCACCGGGATGGCGGGGCTCATCGTTGTGGGGCTCGGGCTCCTGGTCCGCCGCAATCTCACCACCGGGGTACCCGGCAAGTTCCAGCTAGCATACGAGTCGCTGGTCACTGCCATCCAGGACCAGGTCCGATCGGCGATCGGCGAGCGGGGAGCTTCCATCGTCCCGCTGGCGATGACTCTTTTTACCTTCATCCTGATCGCCAACTGGCTCGATGCGCTACCGGGGGGGCACGAACCCGGGCTGTTCCCCAGCCCCACCGGCGACGTCAACCTCGACTACGCCATGGCCCTCTTCGTTATCGTCGGGGTGCACATCGCTTCTATCCGCCACAAGGGACTGCGGGGATACCTTCGGCACTACGCGCAGCCCTTTGCCTTCCTCGTCCCAATCAACATGATTGAGGAGTTGGTCAAGCCGCTCACTCTGGCGCTGCGACTTTTCGGGAACATCTTCTCGGGAGCGCTCATGGTTACCCTGCTGGCACACCTGGCACCCTTCGTCCTCTGGGCGCCGGAGATCGTGTGGAAGCTGTTCGACGCCGGCTTCGTCGCCCCGATCCAGGCATTCATCTTCTCCTTGCTGACCATCCTTTACTACCAATCGGCAATGGCAGAGGAGGGCGCCCACTGATCGAGCTCTGGCAGCGCTCTGCTGTAGTTCCACTGTGGTCCAACATTTCCCGTAAGCTCCCGAGGCTCCAAGGCCCGGCGGACACCGCCGTGATCGGGAATCCCAAATAGGAGGGTATTCGTGGCAACACCAACAACTCTTAACTCAGCCCAATACGCAGGCGCATTCGTCGGTGCGGGCCTCGCCCTCGGCGGCGGTGCCATCGGCGCGGCTATCGGCGACGGTCTTGCCGGTGGTAATACCATCGCCGGCGTGGCGCGCCAGCCTGAGCTGCAGGGGCGTCTCTACACCACCATGTTCCTGACCGTGGGATTGTGCGAAGCGATGTACTTCATCAACCTGGTCTTCGCCGCCCTCTTCGTATTCGTCCTCGGCAAGCACGCCTGAACCGAGGGTGTTCGTATCCGCCGGACTTCGAGGACAGGATTGACATGCTGATCTCCTCCAGTAATTTTCTCGTCCCCAACGCGACCTTCTTCGTGGAGTTGATAGCGTTCGTGCTCCTATTGGGGATCGTTGCCAAATGGATCCTGCCGCCGATCAACGGGGTTATGGTCAAGCGCCAAGAGGAGATTGCACAGTCGTTGACGGTGATCGACGACGCCAAGGTGAAGATGGAGGAGGCCACCGCTGCCTACGAGCAGGCGATGGTCAAAGCGCGCGACGACGCCCGGAACGCGCTGGAGCAGGCCAACCGGATCGCCGAGGAGATTCGCGCCGAAGCCCAGGAGAAGGCCAAGGCCGACTACGACCGGCTGGTCGCCCGCGCCACCACCGATATCGAAGCGGCTCGCCAGCAGGCGCTGCGCGATCTTCAGGAGCAGGCTGCCGAGCTCGCCCTCGTGATCGCGGGCAAGGTGGTTGACGCGGAACTCGACGCCGAGCGTCATCGCCATTTGATCGACGAGGTCGTCTCGACAGTGGAGACCCGAGTCTGAGATGAGTTGCTTCGCTGTCTCCGCCGCGGAGGTTGCCCGATGAATTCATCGCGGTACTCGCCGCCCCGATCGCCGGAGGTTGCCCGATGAACGAAGCAATTCGTGGCTATGCGACCGCGGTAGCCGGAATGGCAGCACACGGGGGCACCTCGCCGGTGCTCTCCTCCGAGCTTCGGCAATTAGTGGACTTCCTGGCAGGTGCTGACGAATTGCAGTGGGCGCTCACCGACACGTCGATCCCGGTGGCCGGTCGGCGAGCAATCGTGGAGGAACTCCTGACCGGCAAGATCGGGGACTTGGCCGTGCGCCTGGTGTCCTTCACCGTGGGAAACGACAAGGCAGTAGAGACGGTGGGCAATCTTCGATGGGTTGTGGATTTCGTGGAGGCGGTGGCCGCCGCTGGTATCAATGGGACGGACGTGTCGATCGGGCTTCCCGATGAGCTGATCGGGCCCCCGGTAGGCAGGCAGGGTACCCACGAGAGGGTGAGCGGTTACGCGGCGGCGGTATTCGCGGTGGTGCACGGAGAGGGAAGGCTCGCCGAGATCGAGGACGAGCTCTTTCGGTTTGCCCGGGTTGTAGAGGGAAATGGGGAATTGCGAAGGGCGCTGGCCGACTGGAACACGCCCTCGGAATACCGGGCCCGCCTGGTAACCGATCTTCTCGCTACCAAGGCGGACCGGGTGACGGTAGCTTTGGTGGCCTACGCGCTGCGGGCGGGAAACGTGGGAAGCCTGGTGGCCCTCCTCGATTGGCTGGTTGAGCGGGCCGCGGCCGAGCGCAATGGGCGGGTGGGCGAGGTTCGCACCGCAGTCGAGCTCTCCGGCGAGCAACTCGAACGCATGGAGGCGGCACTGCGCCGGGCCGTGGGCCACGACGTGGAGTTGCGGAGTTACGTCGATCCCTCCGTCATCGGCGGTGCGCAGATCGTGGTGGGCGATCTGGAGATCGACGGAACGGTCAAGCGGAAGCTTCAAGCGGCTCGTATGAGTCTGCTCGGCACGGTACGTCACACAAGGTAAGGAGAAAGATGGCAGAGCTGACCATCAGCGCGCAGGAGATCACCGACGCACTTCGCCGGCACATGGAGGGCTTCGTGCCCGGAGTGGCGGTGGAGCAGGTCGGCCATATCACCGAGGTCGGAGACGGTATCGCCCGCATCTCCGGGCTCCCCGGCGTGGGTGTCAACGAGATCCTGGAGTTCGAGGGGGGCGTCACCGGGCTCGCCCTCAACCTGGACGAGGACCTGATCGGTGCGGTCATCCTGGGCGGAGACGAATCGCTGGAGGAGGGTCAAGTGGTGCGTGCCACCGACCGGATCCTCTCTGTACCGGTGGGAGACGGTCTTCTCGGCCGGGTGGTCAATTCCCTCGGGGAGCCGGTGGACGGCAAGGGACCGCTCGCGTCCGTCACCGATCGTCGAGTCGAGATCCAAGCGCCCGGCATCGTCGATCGCCAGCCGGTGGCCCAGCCCCTGCAGACCGGCATCAAGGTGATCGACGCGATGACCCCCATCGGGCGCGGCCAGCGCGAGTTGATCATCGGCGACCGCAAGACCGGCAAGACTCAGATCGCGATCGACACCATCATCAACCAGGCCGGCCAGGGTGTGAAGTGCATCTACGTCGCGATCGGCCAGAAGGGTTCGACCATCTCCCAGACGGTGGCCACCCTGGAAGAGCACGGTGCAATGGAGTACACGGTGGTGGTGATCGCCCCAGCGTCGGACCCGGCTCCGCTGAAGTACCTGGCGCCCTACTCGGGCTGCGCGATGGGTCAGCACTGGATGGAGAACGGCGAGCACGCCCTCATCGTCTACGACGACTTGTCCAAGCAGGCCGAAGCGTACCGGCAGCTCTCGTTGCTCCTTCGTCGCCCACCGGGGCGCGAGGCATATCCGGGCGACGTCTTCTACCTTCACAGCCGCCTGCTGGAACGCGCGGCCAAGCTGTCCGACGCGCGTGGGGGAGGCTCTCTCACCGCGCTGCCGATCATCGAGACCAAGGCGGGCGACATCTCCGCCTACATCCCCACTAACGTCATCTCGATC
>JAKAWH010000082.1 GCA_021817065.1 Actinomycetes bacterium | reverse complement strand
GATCTATCTTGCGCGACGACCGGGGACGGCATCCTCACCGGCCTCGCGTTGCTCGATCTTGTTGCCAGGCGGGGGAAACCCCTGTCCGATCTCGCCGCGGCGGTGATGACCCGGTTGCCGCAGAAGCTGGTGTCGGTGCAAGTAGCCGACCCGGGAGCGCTGAACGGGGCGGCAGACGTCTGGGCGGAGGTGGACCGGGCCAACACCGAACTGGGACGGTCAGGTCGGGTGCTGGTCCGTCCCTCCGGCACCGAGCCCAAGGTGCGGGTGATGGTGGAGGCGGAGAGCGAACAGGTGGCTGAGCAGGTGGCCGAGCGCCTGGCCAATGCGGTCAGTGCATCGCTAGGTGCGGGCTAGCTTGTAGTTCATGTGCGGCATCGTCGGGGCCACCGGTAGCTCCCGCGTTGTCGACGTGCTCTTGTCGGGGATGGCCAGGCTCGAGTACCGGGGGTACGATTCGGCGGGAGTGGCCCTGGTGGTAGGCACCCCTGGGGAGGAGGGCGCTCCGGAGCTCACCTCGCTCTGGCGTGCTAGGAGGGCGGAGGGGACCAAGTCGGTCGCCGACCTGGCCGCATCGATCGAGGTTCCCGAAGGTATCGTTCACGCGGGCATCGGCCACGTCCGCTGGGCGACCCACGGTCGCCCGGACGAGCACAATGCCCATCCTCACCTGGATTGCACGGGAAGAGTGGCCGTTGTCCACAACGGGATCATCGAGAACTTCGCCACGCTGGCAGCTCACCTCGTCGACGAAGGCCACCGGTTGGCATCGGAGACCGATACCGAGGTGGTCGCCCACCTGCTCGAGTCGCGTATCGCAACGGGAGAGTCTCTTACCGGCGCGCTGCGAGCGGTGATCGCGCTCATCGAGGGAACGTTCGCCATTGCCGCGGTGCACGCGGACGACCCGGACGTGATCGTGGCAGCCCGTCGGGTGTCGCCGCTGATCGTGGGGCGATCCGACGGTTCGGGACTCGTTGCCTCGGACATCCCGGCGATCCTTGGGGAGACCCGTGAGGTCTTTTCCCTCGATGACGATCATGTCGCCGAAGTTCGCCCGGGCTCGATCACGGTAACCGGTCTGGACGGCCGGACCGTTGGACCGCGCCCGATGACCGTCGAGTGGGATCTCGAAGAGGCGGAAAAGGGCGGCTACGACGACTTCATGTCCAAGGAGATCCGGGAGCAGCCCACTGCTGTCGCCGACACCTTGCGGGGACGCCTATCGGGCGACGGGAGGGTGTTGCTCGACGAGGAGCGGCTTACCATATCGGAACTGCGCGAGGTCGACAAGGTATTCATCGTCGCCTGCGGTTCCAGCTACCATGCCGGCCTGGTGGCCAAGTACGCCATCGAGCACTGGGCCCGCCTCCCGGTCGAGATCGACATCGCCTCGGAATTTCGCTACCGCGATCCGGTCCTGGATTCGCAGACTCTGGTGGTGGGGGTGAGCCAGTCGGGCGAGACGGTGGACACTATCCAGGCGATGCGCGGAGCGGCCGAGCAGGGTGCAAAGACCTTGGTCATCTCCAACGTGGTTGATTCGTCGATGGCGCGGGAATCGGATGCGGTCCTGTACACGCGAGCCGGTCCCGAGCTGTGCGTGGCGGCGACCAAGACCCACCTCGCCCAGGTCACCGCGCTCCAGGTGCTGGCCCTCCATCTTGCCCAAGTGCGCGGGTCTCTCTATCCAGAGGAATCCGCCCAGCTCATCGAGGATCTTAGATCGATGCCCGCCCGGGTCGAGGAGGTGATCTCCCGGGCGCCGGCGGTGTCCGAAGTGGCAGGGGCGGTGGCGGGGGCCAAGGACTTCCTTTTTCTCGGGCGCCACGTGGGTTACCCGGTAGCCCTGGAGGGGGCGCTGAAGCTGAAGGAGATCTCCTACCTTCGCGCCGAGGGGTATCCGGCCGGTGAGTTGAAGCACGGACCCATCGCTCTCATCGAGGAGGGTGTGGTGGTGGTGGCCATCGCAACGTTGCGGAGCGACCTTTTGCCCAAGATGCTGGGGAACATCGAGGAGGTGAAGAGCAGAGGTGCAACGGTGGTGGTGGTCGCAACCGACGGGGACGGAGCATCGGTGGTTCGGGCCGATCACGTGCTCTGGGTTCCCCCGGTTCCTCATTCGCTCTTCTCGCCGATCGTGGACGTAGTGCCCCTCCAGCTTCTCGCCTACGAACTCGCCCGACTCCGGGGCAACGATGTCGACCGCCCCCGTAATCTTGCAAAGACGGTCACGGTGGAGTGAATACGTCCTGCCTCCGCTTGTTCCGCAACATCGTCCGCGCGGTGCCGGAAGCGTGAACGTCGTCTCGGTGGGGATCGACGCGGTGGAGGTGGAACGGTTCCGCGCCGTGATCGGCCGGCGCCCCACCATCGTGGAGCGACTATTCACCGACGCCGAGCGGGGGTACGCCGCCCGCTTCCCCGATCCTGCCGAGCGCTTGGCCGCCCGTTTCGCCGTCAAGGAAGCCACCATGAAGGCTCTCGGAGTGGGACTGGGAGCGTTCCGATTCCGCGATGTGTCGGTCGGGAGGTACCGAGGGGGAGCGCCGTACCTGGTGCTCTCCGGTGCGGCCGGGGAGCTGGCACTCGACAGGGGGATCGGTTCCTGGCTCGTGTCGCTGACCCATACTGCTTTGATGGCCGAAGCGATCGTCCTCGGGCTGTGCGTCGAAGCCGCGGGGGTCGGGGGCGACGCTTCCGACCCGGTGGTATCGGCACTCGGTCCTTACTCTCCGGGCTCCCTCGACGTGGGCGCCTGACGTGCTGCCGGTAACTACGCCTTGCCCGGGCTCCCTCGACGTGGGCGCCTGACGTGCTGCCGGTTACCACCGTGGAGGAGATGCGCGCCATCGACGAAGCCGCTCACCGGGAGGGGCGGTTGGACGAGCTGGTCGCGCGGGCAGGCTGGGAAGTGGCTCGCCGTGCGGTGGCGATGATGGGTGGCACCTACGGGCGCAGAGTGGTGGTGGTGGCAGGCAAAGGCAACAACGGGGCCGACGGGCGCGTGGCGGCCGCACTCCTGGCCGATCGGGGAGCCAGGGTGAGGGTGGTGGATGCCGCCGAGCCTCCTGAGTCTATATCGGGGTACGATTTGGTCGTCGACGCGGCCTATGGAACCGGCTTCCGGGGCGACTACCGCGCACCGCGGACGGAAGGAGAGGTCCTGGCCGTCGACATCCCGTCCGGAGTCGACGGGGATACCGGAGCGGCCTGCGACGGGGCGGTGGTGGCCCGATCGACGGTAACCTTCGCTGCCTACAAGCCGGGGCTTCTCTTCGGAGCGGGAGCCGGTCTTTCCGGGGAGGTGGTGTTGGCCGACATCGGGCTGGATGTGTCGCGGGCATCGACGTGGGTGCTGGAGGGTTCCGACGTTGTCGTGCCCTGGCGGGGACGCGCCGCGCACAAATGGAGCATGTCGGTGTCGGTAGTCGCCGGCTCGCCGGGAATGATGGGCGCGGCGCGGCTGTGCTCGATGGCCGCGATGCGTGCCGGTGCTGGAATGGTGCGCCTCGGAGTGCCCGGTGCGACTTCCTCCGATCTGCCATTGAGCGAGGTGGTCGCCCGCTCCCTGCCCGAAGCCGGGTGGGAGACCGACGTGGTCGCCGAGCTCGGGAGGTGCCGGGTGCTGGCGATCGGCTCCGGTCTCGGGCGCAATGCCGGTACATCCGATTCGGTTCGCCACCTGGTGGCGGCCTCGCCGGTCCCGGCGGTGGTGGACGCCGACGGAATCGTCGCCTTCGGTTCGCCGGCCGAACTGGCCTCGGCGGTCGCCTCGGCACCCGGGAGGGAGGTGGTGATCACCCCTCACGACGGGGAGTTCACCCGGCTTACCGGCGCCCCTCCGGGGGAGGACCGGTTGGGGGCCTGCCGGAAGCTGGCCGGCGAGAGCGGCGCTGTCGTCCTACTCAAAGGTCCCACCACCGTGGTTGCTCACCCCGACGGCCGCGCCTTCCTGGTCGTCGCGGGGACTCCGGTTCTGGCCACCGCAGGGAGCGGCGACGTGCTGACCGGGATGATCGCGGCATTCATCGCGCGCGGACTGGATCCTTTTCGGGCTGCCGGGTTCGCCGCCCAGGTCCACGGGGAGGCGGGGCGTTGCGGTCGGAGCGAAGGACTGGTGGCCGGGGACCTACTCGACCTGGTCCCGGAATGCCTGGAAAAGCGTTTGGAACAGCGCACTCAGGACTCAGCGCCCTCTCGCAATCCCGGCGTTCCGGCCAGCCCGAGAGGGGGCGCCGATGCCTAAGGGACACAGGCGGCCGGCGTGGGCCGAGGTGAACGCCGGCGCACTTGAACGGAACGCCCGGGCGATGTCGTCGTGGGTCGCACCCGCTGAGTTGTGTGCGGTGGTCAAAGCGGACGGTTACGGGCACGGTGCACTCACCGCGGCGACCGCTTTTCTCGCCGGTGGAGCCCGTTCCTTGGCGGTAGCACTTGTCGAAGAGGGGATCGAGCTTCGCCAAGCGGGGATCGCCGCACCGATCCTCCTCCTCTCGGAGCCGTCGGCGGGAGGAATGGAGGACGCAGTGATTCACGGCCTGTGCCCGACCATCTATACGAGCGATGGCCTTCGTGCGGTGGAGCGAGCGGCAGCCTTGCTGGGAAACGGTCGCAGTGCGGTGCGAGTCCACGTCAAGGTGGACACCGGAATGCATCGGGTGGGCGCCCCTCCCGAGGCGGCAGTGCGCCTTCTCGACGAAGTCGGCGAGAGCACCGTCCTGGAAGTTGGCGGCATCTGGACCCACCTGGCGGTCGCCGACGAACCCGATGACGATTACACCGCCGGCCAGCTCGCCCTTTTCGACCAGGTCCTCTCAACCAGAGGTGCGTATTCCCAGGGCGCCAGCTCGCCGGCGAAGCCGATCTTCCATGCGGCCAATTCGGCGGCCGCACTTGCCTTTCCCGCGTCGCGCTTTGAAATGGTCCGCTGCGGGATCGCCCTGTACGGCTACTCGCCGATCGATGCGGTCCCGGCGGGTTTGCCAGCACCGCTTCCACGCTTCGAACCCGCTCTTTCGTTAAAAGGGCGGATCTCCTATGTCAAAGAACTCGGTCCCGGGGAGCGCATTTCCTACGGATTGGCGTATCGGGTTAAGGAGGCGACCAGCATCGCCACCGTCCCTCTCGGATACGCGGACGGGATTCCCCGCAGGTTCGGCAATTCCGGAGGCCATGCCATCGTGGGGGGTCGGCGGTGCCGGGTGGCAGGGAACGTGACCATGGACCAACTCATGCTCGACTGCGGCCAGTCGGCGGTAGCAGCAGGAGATGAGGTCGTGCTACTCGGCCGCCAGGGAGCAGAGGTCATCACCGCCGAAGACTGGGCCGAATGGTTGGGCGTCATTCCCTACGAGGTGCTCTGCGGCATCGGACCGAGAGTGCCGCGGGTGGTTGTCTGAATTCACCGTCCGGGAGTCGTTATCATCCCCGGAGCCATACCCGTGCCCTGGTTGGCTCCCGAGCCCGGCGCCATACCCGAGCCCGGCGCCATACCCGTGCCCTGGTTGGCTCCCGAGCCCGGCGCCATCCCTCCGCCCATCGCGGGGAGGTGGCTGTTGATCTCGATGTCACCGACGCCGGGAGCGGTCCGCCACGTGTCGCCGCCCTGCGAGTTCGCAAAAGCAGCCCATCCGAACAATCCGATCAGGACCGCCGTCGCCGTTGCCGCAAGGAGGGCTCCCCAGGACGGACGGTTCAGCTGGCGCACAGGCGGGGAGGGATCGGCGTCCTTCGGCCTGCCGAGTGCCCGGAGGGTGCGCTCGCCAATACTGTCCAGGCGAACGAGGATGGCATCGCCCCATCGGCTCGCCAATGCGGTCGCGTCCTGGAAGCGAAGCTGGCTCACCCGGCGCCCGAAAGACTCGGCACTCTTGGCTGTTCCGGTGACGGCTGGAGGGGATAGCAAACCGGTGCTCACGAGGCCACCACTTTGAGGTTCCCCTCCATGTACCCGGCATGACTCATCACCCACGATCCGCAGGGCACCATGCACTGGTAGTCGAAGGTGCCCGCAACCTTGGCGGTGAAGGTGAAGGTCTTGCTGGCGTTCGGGTTGATCGAGACGTCCAGCCCCAGGCCCGATGCGTTCAAGGTGTGGGCAAAAACGGTCTTGTTGTCGATCACCACGGTGACCGCTCTGCCAGCCGTGGCAGTGAACAGCGTTGGCGCGCCGACGCCATTGGGGCCGACGAAGGCGGGTTCCGGGCCCTCGGGCGTGGAGACGTTCCGGATCACCACGTGGACGACCGGGCTTGACGTCGAATTGCCGGCTGCAGCCGGGGTGGCTGCCGGCTTCCCGGCCGGCCCTGGAGCGGCACCTCCGGTCGAGGTCACGCTCTTCCAGATCGCACCGACACCTGCGGTCAGGCCGAAAAGCACGCCCGCAGCGAGCAGGATTGCGGTGAAGAGGGTAAAAAGGCCCGCAAGGTAATGGTGCTGGGTGTCGGGCTGGGGGTGGGTCGTCGTACTCATAGTCCCATCGTGTCGGCGAATGGGTTTTCACGGAACGGGAGCAGCACGGGAATTGTGGTCCGGCTTCCACGGGCGGGAACCCCGTGCTTCCACGGGCAGGAGCCGTGAATGGTCCCGGTGGCAATGGACCGTCGGCCCCGGGTAGATGGTCCCGGATGCCACCTCTCTATTCGGTGTTGCCCGAGCCCCGCTTCTTGGCGCCCGGCGTGGCCTCAACTCCTGTTGCCCGAGCCCCGCTTCTTGGCGCCCGGCGTGGCCTCAACTCCTGTTGCCCGAGCCCCGCTTCTTGGCGCCCGGCGCCCGGGTGATTCGGCGGCGCGCGACCGTCCCGCCTGAATCCGCCTGCACCTGGCGGGCGAAGTTGAGTATTACCCGGTTCATCTCCCGGTGCCGTTCGAACATGACCATGTGGCCGCAGTCTGCGAAGCGGATCAGGGACGCGTGGCGGAGCTTGTCGGCCATTCGGATCGCGTGCCACGGGGGCGTGAGGAGATCTGCGTCTCCGACGATGACCTGGCAGGGGAGGGTGATCTTATCCAGGTCGTCGGTGACGTCGAAGACCAGGAGCTGCCCCCACAGCTCGGCGAGAATTCGGGTGGAAGCCGCTCGGATAAGGGCCTTGGCGAACTCCATGTTGGCCGGTGACGGCTTACCCCCCAGGATGACTCGTGCTCCGATATAGCGAAGGGGTCGAAGGTTGGCGAGTGCGGCCCTGCCCCCCGCCACTTCGATGAAGAGGCGGATTCCCGGCGAAAGCAGCCGCACGACGACCGGGAGCCCGGGCAGGTTGAAAAGGGGGTCTGCCGAGGTGGCGACAAGAGTCATTCCGGAGACATGGCGGGCAAGATCCTTGGGACGGTGGATCGCCACACACATGGCGACCATTCCCCCCATCGAGTGGCCCACCAGGACCGCATCGCGCACGTCGAGGGCTTCGAGCACGTCGAGGAGATCACGTCCCAAACGGTTGATGCTGTATCCCTCCAGGCCGGGAGAAGAACGACCGTGGCCCCGCTGGTCGATGGCGATCACCCGGTGCTGCCGGGAAAGCTCCCGGATCTGGTATGGCCAGGTTGCCACCGACAACAGGACGCCGTGCAGGAGGACGATGGGGGGCCCCTGCCCCAGTTCGACGACGTGGATCTCCCCCCCATCGTCGGTGATCACCCGGTGGTGCTTGCTCTCTGGCGGGAGATCCAGCTCCCCGAGGGTCATTCCGGCCGACAAGGGCGCCTCCGGGCGCCTCATCATTTCGCTCTCGATCGCCTGTTCGGCCCATTTGGTCGGGGACATCCAGCTCGCCGCACTGATCGTCCGGGGGAGGAACTTGGCGAACCGGTTTCCCGGATGCGGTGCAGAGGGCCGCGTGGAATTGGGCATCGTCCCTACGATACTCACCAGGCCGGATCTCGACGGGTCTGGTGGGGGTCGGATCGAGTCCCAGGCCACGTTAAGCTCGTCCCGGTGAGGACCCTGGAGGTGGTTGCGTCCGAGGCTGCTTCGTGCACTCGCTGCCGCCTCGCTCCGACCCGGACCAATGTGGTGTTCGGGGTGGGCAATCCAGAATCAGGCCTGTTCTTCGTGGGGGAAGGGCCGGGACGGGACGAGGACCTCCAGGGCGAACCTTTCGTCGGCCGGTCGGGCAAGTTGCTCGACGCCCTGATCGCCCAGGAGCTGGACTTGGATCGTACCGGGTGTTATATCGGGAATGTAGTCAAATGCCGCCCTCCCCAGAACCGGGACCCCAAGCCGGACGAGGTGGAGAGCTGCATGCCGTTCCTCGCCGAACAGATCGAGATCATTGCTCCCCGGGTGGTGGTGACCTTGGGCAATTTCGCCACGCGGGCACTCTTGCAGACCACCAAGGGGGTGACCTCCCTGCGCGGCACGTCCTATCCGTTCCGGGGGGGATGTCTCATCCCCACCTACCATCCCTCCTATGCACTACGCGGCGGAGGTGCGGTGGTCGCTGAGATGCGTGCCGATTTCGTCCGAGTGAGGGAAGCGCTCTGACTATTCCGCCAGTCGCGGTTACTTCTCCGGATGCTACGCGAGCTGTAGCTTCCCGCGTGGCGCGATTGATCGTCCCCGGAGACGTGGTGCTGCTCATCGGCGAGTTGGGGGCCGGCAAGACCGTATTCGCCCAGGGCTTCGCATCGGGGCTGGGTTACGAGGGTCAGGTCACCAGCCCTACCTTTGTCCTCGTGCAGCAGTATGAAGGTCGTTTGACGATGTTCCACTCCGATATGTACCGTCTCGGTTCTCTCAGCGAGGTGGCGGACCTCGGGCTGGTCGAGATCGGCGTCGAAGGGGTGCTGGTGATCGAATGGGGCGATTTCGCCCGCCCGGTAGTGGGTTCGGACTTCCTGGAAGTGGTCATCGATCTCGACGGAGAGGGTAGGCGGATGCTGGCCTTCACTCCGGTGGGAGAGTCATGGGAGAGGCGTGCAACCCTCTTGGCCCAGGCGGTTGGGAGTTGATCCTGGGCATCGAAACCGCCACGCCGGTATCGAGCGTGGCGCTGGGCGACGCGGAGGGAGTCGTTGCCGAGTCAGTGATCGAAGGTGGAGCGATGCACGCCGAGTACCTGGTGCCGGCGATCCGGTCGATGTGCGCGACGGCGGGATTCGTATTGGGAGATCTCCGGGCAGTCGGTGTCGACATCGGGCCGGGCCTATTCACCGGCCTCCGAGTGGGCGTGGCGGCAGCCAAGTCGCTGGCCATGGCCCTGGGGATCAGCGCTGTGGGGGTGGTGAGCATCGACGCGCTGGCGCTCCCGGTGTTGAGGGATTCCCCCTGTCGCCTCGTCGCTGCGATCGACGCACGCCGCGGCGAGGTGTTCGCTGCAAGCATCTCACCGGGTATTAAGGCAGACCCTAGAGTGATGAGCCCTTCGCAATTGGCCGAACGGGTCGAGTGGGAGATCGGTGCCTCCCCGGGCACCGGCGTCGGGCTGGTGGGAGATGGATTCACCCGGCACTTCCCGGCGGGGATGCCAGGAGCCGTACGGCTAGGGGAGGATTTCCCCACTGCTTCCTCGGTGGTCCTTCTGGCAGCGGAAGCGCTCGATAGGGGCGCGGGGAAGGATCCGGACTGCCTCGTCCCTCTCTACCTGCGTGCACCGGATGTCCGGATCAACTGGGAGACGCGTTCTCGATCCTCGGACCCGAATGCCGGATCAGGACGCTGAACGAAGTCTCCCGCTCCTGGCTGCTGCGCAGCCGGGCCGCTCGGGCCACGATTGCGCAACCTCAGCACCGGTGTAGCGTTTCTCTGATGGCTGTGCGAGCTGCCCACCCGTGGAGGACCGATCTCCGGGAAGGGCCTTCCGCTGTCCATATTCTGCCGATGCGGCGCCGCCACCTCCGGCAGGTCATGCGGATCGAGACTGAGGCGTACCCACGTCCGTGGTCGGTCGGCCTCTTCATGTCGGAATTGTCCTTGAGGAGCAGCAGGGATTACTTCGTCGCCAAGACTCAGGGGGCGATTGTGGGATACGCGGGGATGATGACTCATGCAGACGAAACCCATGTGACCAACATCGCTGTCAGCTCGGCCTGGCAGCGACACCACGTCGCCACGCGACTCATGATCCAGTTATTGCGCGCCGCACTGCGTCGGGGAACAACCAGCCTGACGTTGGAAGTCCGCATGTCCAATCACGCCGCACAGGCTCTCTACTACCGATTCGGGTTCGCCCCGGCCGGAACCCGGAAGAACTACTACCCGGAAACAGGGGAGGACGCTCTCATCATGTGGGCGCACGATATCGACACTCCCGCGTATGCCGAGCGAGTCGCCGCGGTGGCCCGCCGCATACCGGGGACCACCGTGTGGGCGATGTGACCCCGCTTCCAGGAACAGCCCTTTTCCGGTCCACCTCGACCGGCTCTGTACCGGGTACTTCTTCACCGTCGCCCGGCCTGATACTGGGTGTCGAGACCTCCTGCGACGAAACTGCAGCAGCGATCGTCGAGCGGGGAACCACGGTCCGTTCCTCGGTCGTCTCCAGCCAGGTGGATCTGCATGTGCGCTATGGAGGTGTGGTGCCGGAGGTCGCCAGCCGGGCCCATGTGGAATTGCTGAACCCTGTGGTTGTTTCTGCCCTCGAGGAGGCGGGGCTCGATCGGCACGCGCCGGCAATTGACGCGGTGGCCGCGACGGTGGGGCCCGGTCTCATCGGCTCGCTCCTGGTGGGGGTGTCGGCTGCTAAAGCAATGGCGCTCGCCTGGGATGTCCCATTCGTCGGAGTGAACCACCTGGAAGCGCACCTCTACGCATCCTTTCTCGCTGCAGCAGACTTGGAGTTTCCGATGGTGGTGCTCCTGGTGTCTGGCGGCCACACCATGTTGATCGTGATGCACGACCACGGAAGCTACGGATTGCTCGGCCAGACGGTGGACGACGCGGCCGGGGAGGCATTCGATAAGGTTGCGCGATTTCTCGGCCTTGGCTATCCAGGCGGTCCTCTCATCGACAAGGCGGCGGTGGATGGTGACGCGGCTGCGATCCGTTTTCCGCGTCCCATGATGGACGAAGGGCTGGTCTTCTCCTTCAGCGGCCTCAAGACGGCGGTGGTCCGATGGGTGAAGGAACACCCTGGCTGTTCGAGCGCTGATGTGGCAGCGAGCTTCCAGGAGGCTGCCGTTGACGTGCTGGTGACCAAGACCAGGCGTGCGCTACAGCAGGTGGGTGCCTCCAGCCTCTGCTTGGCCGGGGGCGTGGCGGCCAATTCTCGCTTGCGCGCGCGGGCAGCGGCTCTGGCCGACGAGGTCGGGGTGCCGGTCTTCCTTCCGCCGCGCGATCTCTGTACCGACAACGCTGCCATGGTGGCTGCGGCAGGCTGGTGGCGGCTGCAGTCGGACGGCCCCACCCCACTGGACGCGGGTGCGGTGCCGTCGCTGGCGTTTCCGATCAGGTAGGAGCGGGCCCCCTCTTCCTGAGCCCGATTCTTTTCCGGTCGACCACTGCGTGCCGGGGGCGCTGCCTATGATGAGCCGGTGACTTCTCTGACGGCTGAATCCGCCAGTCCCCTCCGGGCGGATTGATGGCACCGGCGAAGGAGGTGGTGACCACCACCGTCGACAGCCCGATCGGGAAGCTCACGCTGACCGGGTGTGACGGCTTCCTCACCGGTCTCCACATGGACGGACAGCGCCACTTTCCCACCGACGGGGATAGCTGGGCGCCCGACGGTAGTGCTTTCACCGAGGTGGTCGAGCAGTTGGATTCCTATTTTGCAGGCACTCTCACCCGTTTCGACCTGCCGATCCGCCTGAAGGGGACCGCGTTCCAGCTACGGGTGTGGGCAGTCCTGCAGACCGTTCCCTACGGGCACACGGTGAGCTATGGGGAGCTGGCAGGACTGTGCGGGAACCAGCGTGCGTCCCGGGCGGTCGGTCTCGCCAACGGGCGTAACCCGATCGCCGTTATCGTGCCCTGCCACCGGGTGATCGCTGCTGACGGCACCATCGGTGGGTACGGCGGTGGCCTCGACCGGAAGCGATGGTTGTTGGATCACGAGACGGCGCGAATTCTGGGCTGAGCGCCCGCGCCGCTAAAAGTCCGCCGCGCCTTCCTCAGCCGATCGATCCCTCCATCTGTAACTCGATCAGGCGGCTCCACTCCACCGCGTACTCCATCGGGAGGGTGCGGGTGATCGGCTCGATGAAGCCGTTGACCACCATACCCATCGCCTGCTGCTCGGAAAGCCCCCGGCTCATCAGGTAGAAGAGCTGGTCGTCTCCCACCTTGGAGACGGTGGCCTCATGAGCGATTTGGGCGTCTCGTTCCTCGACTTCCATGTAGGGCTTGGTCTCCGAGATCGACTCCTCGTCGAGGAGGAGGGCGTCACACCGGACGAAGCTCTTGGAATGGGCGGAACCTTCGTCAACGTGGACCAGGCCCCGGTAGGTGGTCTTGCCCCCGTCTTTCGATATCGACTTGGACACGATGGTCGAAGAGGTTTCTGGCGCGGCGTGGACCATCTTGGCGCCAGCGTCTTGATGCTGGCCGGGACCGGCATAGGCGACCGAGAGTACTTCTCCCGACGCCTTGGGCCCCATCAGGTAGACCGACGGATACTTCATGGTCAGGCGGCTGTTGTGGACGATGAAGCCCTCGGAAATGAAATTCCCGGTTCCCTCCACTTCGATATCCCACGTTGGAACCTCGACATCTGCCTCCCCCACCTCCACCTTGCGAATCTCGACCGAGTCGGGCAGGACGATTCGTGAGCGGCCGACCTGGCGGAACCACTTCGTCGTCGGGGGTGTGGTCGCGAGTACCGCACTTCGAAGCGACTCGGATACATAGTCAAGGAGGCGGGGATCTGGCCGGAACACCAGGGCATGGCTTCCTCGGCTGGTCGATTGGTAGTCGAGAATCTGAACCGTCTTCTCTATGTCCGACTCCGTGTGGATCCGGCCTGGGATACCCAACGACACCAAGACCTGGGCGAAGTCTTCGAGAAGGGGACGGTTGACCGACTTGATCGAGAAGAAGCGATCTCCCTGCGGGAGAGAGCCATCGGAGTCGAGATATCCTGCGACGAGGGATAGACGCTGGCTGGTGGGGAGGTTCATCACCCAGGAGGGAAGGCGCTTGGTCCGGGCCCCCGTTTCGAATCCGTTGAGCTCGAAGAGATCGGCAAGCTCCACACTCGAGTCCCGGCTCAAGTGCCGACCGATCAAGCGCATCAGCTCGTCGGTAGATTCCATCATCGTGAACTCACCGGAGACAGTATCAATGCGCTCGAGCTTGTGCGGGTGGCCGTAGTCGAGCGACGTTATGGGAACGATCGTCTCCGAGAGTTTGTCGGCGCGCACGTAGCCGAGGGAATAGCGTCCTGACTTCTTGGCGCGCGCCGGATCGTAGGTATAGCTGTAGAACGGATGGTTGCCGGTGACCCGAATGGATCGGATCCCCGACCTGATGGTCCGAACCGGCTGATTCCCGGAGAAGCGCTTGGCGGTGACGGTTCGGAAGCACAGCTCCCCGTTCGCCTCGTCGAAAGAGAGCACTTGGTCTCCGGGCACGACAAGCTCGATCGGCTTCATCCCGCCGGGAGTGGTGACCCGGGAGCCCTCAGCCAAACAACCTATATTCCCATCTATCCACTCCACGTGCGCTTCGGCTTCGGCACGTGCACGCTTGGTCACCAGATTGTAGACGTTGTTCGACCAGTTCTGGATGGTGGTGTATGTGATGCGCGCACCCTGGAGCGCCACCAGCTCCACCACTGCGGAATGCAACGAATCGGTGGAGTAGACGGGGGCCGAGCACCCTTCGATGTAGTGAACCTGGGATCCCTCGTCGGCGATTATCAGGGTGCGCTCGAACTGCCCCATGTTCTCCGCGTTGATGCGGAAATACGCCTGCAGGGGCATCTCCACGTTCACTCCTGGCGGGACGTAGATGAAGGAACCACCCGACCACACTGCCGAGTTCAGGGCGGCGAACTTGTTGTCGTTGGGGGGGATGAGG
>JAKAWH010000081.1 GCA_021817065.1 Actinomycetes bacterium | reverse complement strand
GTGGAGACGAAACCCACGCCGACGTAAATGCCGCACGCAACATCCTCCGGGCTGGACTGGCCCTTCCGGTCGCGCAAGCGGCTTGAAAAGAAGCTGGCGGCTTCAGCCGTCAGAGAAGTCACCATTAGTTTCTGGGGATTCGATGCGGAACGTTCCACGGCGGTTCCTCGTCACAGCGAGATCGATTTTCGGCTCGTCCGCAGGATCTGCCGTGATTTGGTAATTCCAATCCCGCGCGGAAGTCGCTGACGGCATATCTTGCAAAATCCGATCTGATTAGTCAACAATAGGGAGATGAGAAACCCGGGAGGCTCGCAGTACGCCGGCAGTGCTACCCGGGATGCCGGCCGCGGCGGGGCCAATCGGTGAGCTCTGCCTTCGCTATTCGCCAGGAGATGAACGGGATCGCCGAGGCACCGGGCAAGACCTGGTTCTGGGAACTGGCGGCCGGGGTGATCGACGCCGACCGGTGTATCCAGTGCGGCACCTGCGTGGCGGTGTGTCCCTCCGACTCGATCGGGGTCAACGAGGACACCGGGCTGCCCGAGTTGGTCAAGATGTGCACTGGATGCTCCCTGTGCTGGAACTTCTGCCCTCGCGGCGGGTTGCGCTACGAGGCTGTCTGGCCGGAGGGAGTGGGCACCGAGGACGTGGAGACGCTGGTGGATCTGGCCGAGGAGAAGCCTGGTCAGGCGTGGCGGGTGTTCGCCGAGACCGGTCCGGACCGCTTCGCCAAGACGGTGACCCCGGTGGCCATCTCCGGCTCGCGCCGCAAGTTCGAGGTGATCGGGCGGGAAACCAGTTCCGATCGTCCCCCGTCCAGTGATGGCGCGGCCGACAGCGACTTTTCGGCGCCGAAGGCGCCAACCAAGCCGGAGGCCGTCGCCTCGACCGGCTCCGCAAGTGGCCTGGGGATCGTCAAGCAGAAGTACGCAGCGCGGGTCACCCGGCAGTTCGACGAAAGGTATTTCGCCGGTCCCCAGGACGGCGGGGTGGTGTCCGCCATCTTGATCGGCGCACTGGAGGAACGCCAGATCGACGGCGCGCTTGTCTCCCGTGAGAGTCCCGACGAGCCCTGGAAGGCGGTGCCGTTCATCGCCCGCACCCCGGACGAGATCCGGGACTGCGCAGGGAGCTTCTACAACCAGCGCATGGGTCTCGCCCATCTGGACCTGGCCGGGTACGGCCTCCGCCACAAGGCCCGCATCGCGGTGGTGGGCACCCCATGCGAGATCCAGGGGATACGCGCCATGCAGTCGATTCCCTGGCCCCGGGGTAAGTCGCGGGTGGATTCGATCGTGCTCACCATCGCCCTGTACTGCACCAAGAGCTTCGACTACGACAAGCTCATGGTCGGCGAGGTGGCGACCAAGCGGGGCATCGACCTCACCGCCATCTCCAAGGTAGACGTCATCCGCGGAAAGCTGATCGTCTACAGCGCGGACGGGAGCGAGCTGGTGTCCGAACCGGTCAAGGACTTCCACGGAGCTGCCCTCAGAGGGTGCGACGAGTGCGCCGACTTCCTGGGACGTTCCGCCGACATCTCGATCGGCAGCGTGGGTTCGAGCGACGGCTGGTCGAGCGTTCTGGTCCGGACCGCATCGGGCACGGAGGCTATGGCCAACGCCTGGCCATTCCTCCAGATCAGGGACCTCCGGGAAACCGCCGCCCTGGAAAAGCTGGATGCCCTCGACGCCAAGATCGCCGGGCGGACCCTTCATCGCGGGTTCGACCCGGCAGGACCCCTTTTCATCGATTACGACGACCATGCTGCCGCCTATGCCGGCACCGACAGGGAGGTGGCACGAGGATGACAGCAGCGGTGAGCGACATTCGGGGTTCGGTGAGTCCTCGGGAGGCACGGCGGGCTGCCGCTGCAGCCGACGGGTACCGAACCCGGAGCCGGGGGCCGGACGTGAGCAGCGCATTCAGTGGTTTTACCGTCCCGGCCGGATCGGAGAACTGGCCCCTGCCCGACGAACCGGCGGACCTCAAGCAACAGCTTTCGGCGCTATTGGCCGATCAAGGTCTGGATGCGACCTCCTTTCCGGTTGCCGGGGAGCCGGTTTCGGCTCGCCTGTGGAAGGCATGGGAGCCGCGCCTGTCTGCCGCCGGCATCGGGTACGAGAGCTACCTCGACGCCGTGGCAGAGTATCAGAGAGAAATGTGGCTTTGGGCCAACGGTGAGCGCACCTGGGCCCAGTGCGTATCAGGATTGGCAGGAAGATTGGTGAGACGAGGAGCGCCGGGAGCATCGACCGCTGGCACCGGGCTGCTGGAAGGTGCTGCCGCGCGGTCGAACGGCATCTCCCACCGCAGCGGGCGGCGGGTCTCCCATCTCGACGAGCTGGAGTCTCACGCGGTCTTCGTGATGCGGGAGGTGGCCGCCGAGAGCGAGCGACCCTCGCTGCTCTTTTCCGGGGGCAAGGATTCCGCCGTCCTGCTACGCCTGGCGGAGAAGGCGTTCCGCCCCGGTCGCTTCCCGTTCCCCATCGTCCACATTGACACCGGCCACAACTTCGCCGAGGTGCTCGAGTATCGCGACCGGCGGGCGGCGGAGCTGGGTGAGACCCTCATTGTCGCTTCGGTCCAGGAGACCATCGACGCCGGCAAGGTGACCGATCCGGGACACGGCGCCTCCCGCAACCGCCTGCAGAGCGTCACCCTCCTCGATGCCATCGCCGAGCACGGATTCGATGCCGCCATCGGGGGTGCTCGGCGCGACGAGGACAAGGCACGCGCCAAGGAGCGGGTCCTCTCGTTCCGCGATGCTCTTGGACAGTGGGACCCCCGCAACCAGCGCCCCGAGTTGTGGCACCTCTACCAAGGTGTGGTGCGGCCCGGCGAGCACCTGCGGGCCTTTCCCTTGTCGGACTGGACCGAACTCGACGTGTGGCAGTACATCGCCCGGGAAGGGATCGAGCTTCCGTCAATCTACTTCGCCCATCAGCGGGAGGTGGTGAGCCGTTCGGGCATGCTCTTGGCGGTGAACGAGTGGATCCAGCCCGGTCCCGGTGAAACCGCCTTGCTGGAGACAGTACGGTACCGCACCGTCGGGGACTCGACGTGCACCGGTGCGGTGCGCTCTTCCGCCGCCACCATCGACGAGGTGATCGCCGAGGTGGCCTCCTCGCGCATCACCGAGCGGGGTGCCACCCGAGCGGACGACAAGTTCTCGGAGACAGCGATGGAGGATCGCAAGCGCGAGGGCTACTTCTAGGTGGGCGCTGCTCCCGCCGAGTCCGACACGGTCACCGATGAGGGCGAGTTGATCGACCTCTTGCGGTTCTGCGCGGTCGGATCGGTGGACGACGGCAAGTCCACTCTCATTGGGAGACTCCTGCACGACACTAAGCAGCTTTTCGACGACCAGGTGGAGGCGATCGAGGAGGCGAGCCGCCGGCGCGGTTACGAGGGTGTCGAGCTGGCTTTTGCGACCGACGGGCTGCGGGCGGAGCGTGAGCAGGGAATCACCATCGATGTGGCGTACCGCTATGCGGCTACTCCGACTCGCAAGTTCGTGATCGCCGATTGCCCGGGGCACGAGCAGTACACCCGCAATATGGCGACCGGCGCTTCGACCGCTGAGTTGGCAGTCGTGGTGGTTGATGCGGCCCGCGGCCTGCGCGAGCAGACCAAGCGGCACCTGTGCATCGCGGCCCTGATGGGAGTACGGCGGTTCGTGGTCTGCGTAAACAAGATGGACCTGGTCGGATGGTCACGCGATGTCTACGAGTCGGTGGTGGTGCAGATGGGGGAGTTGGCCGCCCGGCTGGGAGTAGAGGAGCTCATCACCATCCCCATCTCTGCCCTGAGCGGCGACGGGGTGGCCGAGGAGAACGCGTCGGCCGACTGGTATCACGGTCCGACTCTTTTGCAGGTGCTCGAATCGATCCCGGTGCTGGGAGCCGACCTGGGACAGGGGGGTGCCCGCCTGGCGGTCCAGTGGGTATTCCGCAATCCGGACGGGACACGTGGGTACGCGGGCCTCCTGTCGGGGGGGCCGTTGCGTCCGGGGGATGCGGTGACCGTCTTGCCGTCGGGAAAGCCGGCGACGGTGGAGTCAGTGTCCACCTTCGACGGGCCACTAGGCGTTGCCTGGCCGGGGATGTCGGTGACCGTCCAGATCGCCGGTGACCTGGACGTAGGTCGGGGCGACATGCTCGCTTCCGCTGCTGATCCGCCCGAGTTGCTTTCCGAATTCGACGCAACCGTCTGCTGGTTCTCGGAGAAGCCATTGGTGGCGGGGAACCGCTACAGCGTCAAGCACACCACCCGGCGGGCCCCGTGCATCGTGACGGGGGTGAAGAGCGTGGTGGATATGGAGGGATTCGTCGAGGTTCCGTCCGGCGAAATTCGTTTCAACGAGATCGGAGTGGTATCTCTCGCCCTGACGACGCCCCTGGCGGCTGACGACTACCGGGTAAATAGGTCTACCGGCAGCTTCGTGATCGTCGACCCGATCACCAACGCGACCCTCGGCGCAGCGATGGTGCGTTCCGGGGCGGCGTCCGGTGACTGAGGCCCACCTGGTGAGTGGTGCGTTCCGGGGCGGCGTCCGGTGACTGAGGCCCCGCTGTACCCGGTTTCGCTGGTTCTCGACGGCCGGTCATGCCTGGTCGTCGGGGGTGGGCCGGTTGCCTTGCGCAAGATCCGGGGACTCTTGCACTGCGGAGCACGGGTGACGGTGATCGCACCCTCGCTGGTGCCCGAGATCATCGCTCTCGACGTGGTGCTCAAACGGCGCCGCTACTGCCCGGGCGATGTGGCCGGACATCGGCTGGTGATCGCCGCTACCGGCGATCCCGAGGTCAACCACCTCGTGTTCTGCGATGCCGAATCGGCAGGAATTCTTTGCAATAGCGCGGATGATCGGCACGCGTGCTCTTTTATGCTCCCTTCGGTGGTGCGTCACGATCCGGTGACCGTGGCGGTGTCGACCGCGGGAGCGAGCCCAGCGCTGTCGGTGTGGCTGCGACACCTCCTTGCCGGTTTCGTTGGTCCGGAGCATGCAGAGATGGCAATGATCCTGGGGGAGGCCCGCCGGGCCCTGCACCGCTCCGGGCGATCGAGCGAGCAGGTCGACTGGCGGTCGCTGCTCGACGGGGACCTGCCCTCACTGGTCCGGGAGGGACGGCTTACCGAGGCGAGGGAGATGGTCTCCCGAGTGGCCGAAGTCACCCTGCAGTCGTAGACACTCGGGATCGGGGCCCCAGAATCCCCAGCCAGTCTTTTCGTGATGGGAGGTACACTCGAATCTACCGCTAGCTCGCTCTCCGTGGTTGGTGGTGCCACTGTCGTTACCGTGCGTGCGGATAGCATGGTTCCAGCACGCGGAGGGGGATGAGCAAGGGAGGCAGCAGAGATGAATGTCGTGACCGTGACAACCGTGCCCAGCCGTTACCGCCGGAGCGTCGCCACCATCGTGGTGTCAGCCGCCGCCCTCCTGGCCGCCTGTTCCAGTTCGACTCCCGCCATGCCGAGCGCGTCGGCGTCCAAAGCGGACATCGCTCACGCGTACCAGACCCTCTTCAATATGCAGGACAAGGCGGTGGGCACCAAGCTGGCGGTGATCCAGAACGGCTCGACGTTGAAGAACGCGATCACCGCCGCGCTCGCCTCGCCGATGGCAGGGGAAGCGGCCGGTGCGACGGTCAATTCTGTGAGCATCCTGTCCGATTCCGGTTGCAAGGCCGAGTACCTGCCCTCACCGTGCGCAGCAGTGGGATATTCGATCCTTCTCCCGTCCGTGTCGACCGGCAATCTGACCGGGCTCAAGGGCTTTGCCGTCTATGAGAACGGCCGGTGGGTGGTTTCTCGCTCGACCATTTGCTCGCTGCTCACCTTGGAAAACAACAACAACGCTCCGCAAGGGTGTTGAGGAACGGTCGCCCCAGAAGGTTGACTTGGCTAGGTAGGACATAATTATCTGTCTATAATGGACAGATGCGAGTGGCGTCGGTTTCCGAGGCGAAGAACAAGCTCAGTTCCTTGCTGGACCAGGTGAAGGGGGGCGAGACCATTGTCATCGCCGAGAGGGGCAAGCCGGTGGCGCGCCTCATCCCCGTGCCCCCGTCTGACGGCGATGCCAGGTTGGTCCGCCTGGAGAGGGAGGGCCTGATCCGGAGGGGAGGCGGAGATGCCCGGAAGGTTGTTGATATCGCCTCGCCCGTGCCGCGATCGGGAGGCGGCACCGCAGCGGTGGATGCCATCGTCGACGAAAGGCGTCACGGCAGGTGAGGTACTGGGACAGCTCCGCTCTTGTTCCCCTTATCGTCGAGCAGGACGCTTCTGCAACGGTGGCGTCATTGATCATCTCGGATGCGGGCATTGCAACCTGGTGGGGAAGCGTCGTCGAATGCACATCGGCAATCAGCAGGTTGGAGCGGATTGGTGAACTCGACACGGACGGTGCGGAGCTGTCGCTACGCAAACTCGAGTTCCTCAGGCGACAATGGCACGAGATCGAACCGTCGGAGCCGGTACGCAAGGCGGCACTGCGAGCATTGAGGCTGCATCCGCTTGCAGCCGCCGACGCGTTCCAGGCGGGTGCTGTCACGGTATTCGCGGGAGGCGAATCGAGTGAGACCGAGGTGATCTGTCTCGACAGCCGGTTGGGGGATTCACTTCGCCGCGAAGGGTTCACAGTGCTCGGCGTCGGCTAGACGTTCACCGTATCTTCTACCGAGCCCGGGCCCGCGAGATGACCGATGACCCCGGGGAGATGCCGTGGCCCTTATTACCACCGCAGGATTGCTTATCGCGCCCCGATGTAGTTGAGCAGTGCGCTCTTGTCGTCTTCCAGCTCACCGATCCGGTTCTTGACCACGTCGCCGATACTTACAATGCCACACAGCTCGCCTCCCGATACGACTGGAAGATGGCGGATGCGGTGGTCGGTCATGGTTCGCATCAACGAATCGACCTCGTCGTCGGGCGAGCACGTCTCCACGTGGGTGGACATGATGCGGGAAACCCTATCGCGCAGCACCTCGGGCCCCCGGCGTTCGAGCTGCCGGACGACATCTCGCTCGGAGACGATGCCCTCGATGTGGAGCTGGTCGGTAGACACCACCAGCGCGCCGATTCCATTGCGACTCAGCTCGACGAGGGCGTCTGCGACGGTTGCCTGCGGGTCGATGGTGGCGACGAAGCCGCCCTTGGCCTCGAGGAGCTTGGAGATCCGCATGGCATTGCCTCCTTATGCAGACAACCCCCCTCATTCCCTATCTACTCCAAGGATAGGGGACCTTGGGGTGGATGGCAAGGGATGGGGGCGATTGGGTGCCGGCCGAGGCGACGCCTCGGCCGGGGGCAGGTGGTAAGGGATGGCGAGGCGATCAGCCTCCCGGTAGCTCCGGGAGGAGCGACCCGGCCGCATCTCCGAGCTCCGACACCGGGCCGTCGATGACCACCTCACCCTTGGAGAGGAGGATTGCCCGATCCGCGACTTCGATCGCTCGGCTCACCTGCTGCTCGACCAGCAAGAGGGTGGTGCCCGCCTCGCGAATGGTCCGGAGCGCGTCGAATACCTCGTCGATGATGACCGGTGCGAGACCCAGGGAGATCTCGTCGACTACTAGGAGCTTGGGCGGGACCGCCAGGACCCGGGCGAGAGCCAGCATCCTCTGTTCGCCACCCGAGAGCGTCTCGGCCAGCTGCCCGGTACGCTCGCCAAGTCGGGGGAAAGCGGAGTAGGCGCGGGACATCAGGGTCCGGTACGGCTCCGAGGCACCGGAACGCCGGAAGGCGAGCTCCAGGTTCTCGGCCACGGTAAGCGAACCGAATACCGCCCTTCCTTCGGGTGCGTGGGCCATTCCCATCCGGGCGATCTTCCAGGCGGGCAAGTGGGTGGTCTCCACCCCGTCGAAGGTCACCGAGCCCGATATCGCCCGGACCAATCCGCTCACCACCCGCGCCACCGTCGACTTGCCGGCGCCGTTGGGACCGAGCAACGCCACCGTCGAGCCGGCGGGAACCGAGAAGGAAACACCGAAAAGGGCTCGAAAAGGTCCGTAGGACGCCTTTACGTTGCGGACATCGAGGATGGTACGTCTAGCCATCAGAGAAGTCACCGAGGGCATCATCATCCGCGGGAGCAATTCCCGGAGAGGGGAGCGGCGGCGGAGATGCCGGTAGGGAAGGCGCGTCCCCCAGGTATGCCTTCCGGACCCCTGCATCAGCGAGAACCTGGTCGGTAGGTCCTTCCGCGATCAGCTTGCCGAAGTCGAGGACATAGAGTCGATCCACCAACTCCGAGACCATCTCCAGATCATGCTCCACCAGGAGAACTGCCAACTCGTTGTCGTTGCGAACCGACTCCAGCGTATCGATCAGGGCCTCGGTTTCCCCGGAGTCGAGCCCCGAGGACGGCTCGTCCAGCATGAGCAGGCGTGGATGGCACATGAGTGCCCGTCCCAGCTCGACCAGTCGTCCATGTCCCACGGACAGAGTGTCTACCGGCGCATTGCGGACGTCCTCCAGGCCAAGAAGCCGGAGAGTTTCGTCGACCTCGGCAAGCTGGTCGGACCCCGGATTGCCCTGGTGGAGCAAGTCCTTCCACAGCCGCCCGGTATCGCGCCGGGCGAGAGCCGCCACCACCAGGTGCTCCCGCACGGTCATCGAGGTGAACAGCTCCATTCTCTGAAAAGTCCTCCCGATCCCCAAACGAGCGCGCTTGTGGATCGCGAGATCGGTAATGTCCCGCCCGTCGAAGGAGACAGTTCCGGTGTCGGGACGGGTCACTCCGAAGATGCAATTGAAGAGGGTGGTCTTTCCGGCACCGTTCGGGCCAACGAGCCCCACCGTCTTCCCGGTGGCAATTTCGATCGAGACGTCTTGAAGAGCAGTCAGCCCCCCGAAGGACTTGGACACGCCGACCACTTCGAGGAGCGGCGAGCGGTTAATGTCGTTGGCGGGCGCAGTCATGCTTCCGCTGCAGTTCCTGCCGGGGATGAGACGTCCGGTGGCTCCGGCCGCCTGACACGTACCAGCGCCCTTTCGATCGCCACCACCGAAACCTTGCGCAGGTGCTCGACAACTCCCTCCGGATGGGTGACGTAGGTGAGGGCAGCCAGCCCGAAGACCACCGGTTCCATCGTGGTCATCCAGGCGGGGAGCGAGTGGAGAGAAAAGAGCTGTTCAAGGAGGACATAGGCGAATCCGGCCTGGATGGCGCCTCCAACCGTGCGGGAGCCGACGATCATCACCACCACTACGAATGTGAGCGAGAAAAGGTAGACGAAATCGGTTGGCGAAACGGTCGACTGGTAGGAGCCGTACAGGCCCCCTCCGATCCCCGCAATGAAAGCTGAGACCGCGAGCACGATGATCTTCTGCCGGGAGACGTCGATCCCGATGGACCGGGCCGCAAGCTCGCTACCGCGAATGGCGGTCAGGTATTGACCGGTGGTGCCCCTCCGGATGAGATAGACGCCCCCGGCGCAGAGGGCGAGGATGGCCAGAGTGAGCACGAAGAAGGCGCGTGAGCTCTGGAAGTTGATCGGCCCGATCTTCGGTCGGGGAACCTCGACCCCGGTCGCCCCATTACCCGCCCAGGAAAAAGGGAACACCACGTTATCCGCCAGAAGGGCGAGCGCGAGGGTGAGCAAGGCGAGGCTGAGCCCACCGAGGCGGAGTGCAGGTACCGCGACCGCGGCACCGATGGCGGCGGCGATCAGCCCTCCGATGAGAGTTCCGACTAGGACCGGCAATCCCAAGTGGGTGGAGGCGAGATGGCCGGCGGTGAAGGCACCTATCCCGGCAAAGCTCATCTGCGCGAGAGATATTTGCCCGCTCATCCCGGTAAGGAGGGTGATGGAGAGGAAGATGATCGAGAAGATCATCGCCTGCGAGAAGTTGTCGACCCAGTGGAGGGGAAACCAGGTGATACACGAGACGACCACGAAGGCGAGTACCACGATCCACGATGACTTGACGAGCGAAGCTGTCGCCAGGCTGACGTGCGGAGAAGCAGTGGAGGGGGTAGGCGGATCGCAGGAGGCAAGCGGATCAGATGACCTGTGGAGCCCCCTCAACGAGGGCAAGACCAGCAAGAGCACGGCGAGCACAAGGAAGGGGAAGCCCGGCCGGATCCCCTGGGCGAGGATGGTGTTGGAGGGAAGGTACCCGCCGATGACCTCCTGTCCGATGCCGAGGATCACCCCACCAACCAGAGCGAGGGGGATCGACACGAAGCCACCGAACGCTGCTGCAGCAATGGCGGAGATCAGTAGGGTGGTGAAATTGAGCGAGCTGAGCTGGGCGAACAACGGTGCGAGGAGCACTCCGGCCAGGGCGGCGATGAAACTGGAGAGGGCCCACGAGAAGGCACCTACCCCCACCGAGCGGGTACCCGACAGTTCGGCGAGCCGGGGACTCTCCACCACCGCTCGCATCTGGAGCCCGACCGGCGTGAAGCGGAAAAGTATCCCGAAGAGAGCCACCATCCCCACCGTCACCGTCACCGTCGAGATTTCCAGACCATTGAGCGGGTACGAGCCGATGTGCCCGTAAACGTGATTTTGATTGAGGAAAAGGGATGGTGCTGCCAAGCGGGTCTTGTTGCCGAATACGGCTTCGGCGATCTGGGGAAGGGCGATGAGCATTCCGAGGGATCCGGTCAACTTGACCGCTACCGGTGCCGAGCGGATGTGGCGGTAGATCGCGACGTCGAGGAGAAGCCCCAGCCCGGGGCCGAGAAGCGCGACCGAGACGACGAAGGCGACCAAGGTGGGCCACCCGTGGTGGACGCACACATAGAAGACCAAGGCAGACATATATGCCTGGGCGCCGAAGGCGAAGTTGAATACTCCTGAGGTCTTGTAGGCGAGGACGAGTCCGATGGCGAGGAGGGCGAACACGCATCCCCAGGGGATGCCCGGCAGGGCGTAGTCGAGGAAGTTGTTCAACCGCTTCTGCTTGCAGCCCCTCCGGCGCCTGCCTGGAGCGGGATCGTGGTGGGAGTGGTGACCGAAGGAGTGGGCCAGTTGAAGCAGGTGAACACCGATCCGGACGAGCCGAACACCGGAACGAACTTGGTTCCTTGCACCTGGACGAAGGCGTCGCAGATTGGTGCAGGGGCGAAGCTATGCCCCCCCCGTGTCCAGTTCACCGCCGGGATGATGCCCCCGGCGGTGAAGTTGGTCTCCTTGTTGATTGCAGCTACGAGGCGGGACCGAGTGACGTCGGTCCCGATCGCCCTCAGACCGGTGACGAACTGATCGGCAGCTATCCAACCATTGAGAGCCACTTCGCTGTATACGCTCTTCGGGAAGTACTTATTCATCGTAGTAAGATATTGTTCCATACCAGGGTACTGATTTGGGTGGTACTGGGGTGCCTCGAAGGGAACGTTCCCGATGAGGAAGTAGACACCCTGCATGAGGCTCGCATAGGACTCCAGATAGCTCTGGTCATATCCGTTCAGCCAGTACTGGGTGAGGCCGGTGACCCCGGCTTGCTGGAGTTGCTGGGCGAGGCGGATGTCCCCGTCGACGTCCATGCAGCTGGCCAGAAAAGTAGCTCCCGAGTCGCGTATGTGGGTGACGTCGGCGGAAAGGTCGCCGGCAGGAGCGGGAATGGAGAGGTCCTTGAATCCCACCTTGAAACCAAATTGCTTCATCGACGAGATGATTCCCTGGCATGCTTGGGAGGACTGCGAGATGGAATAGGCGAGCACTGCCGCGGTGGTCGCGTGTGCCTGGGCGGCAAGGAACGCCGCCTCGGGTTGTGGAGAGTCGAACGCCACGTAGGAACCGGTGGTCCCGAAAAGGCTCTTGCCGGAGGTCCACTGGGTCTGGATGGGGTAACCGAAGGTGGGGACGTTATGTGAGGCAAGGTAGGAAGCCCCCGAGAAGAGGGGCGTCGCCACCCCGACTACCGCGAACACGTGGTACTGGTCGACCAGGGCCCGCGCCTGGTCGACGTCCTGCGAAGGGCTCGATGCATCGTCGAGCTTGTACTTCAATTCCAGCTTGCGCCCGTTCACCCCTCCCTCGGCGTTGACCATGTTGAAATAGGCCTGCACTCCATCGACGATGGGGGCGAAGTCGGCGGATATAGGCCCCGACTGGGAGGAGATGCTGCCCACCACGATCGAATGGGAGGAGACGCCGTCGGAGTTGCCGGCGGTGCTCACCGAGGTGGTCGCATTGGAGCAGGACGAGATGACCAATGCCGCGGCCAGTCCGGCCATTGTTCCTCGAACCGTGCGCCTGCTCGTGCCTTTCATCGTTCGTCCCTCCTTGAGGTGGGGGAAGACCCCGGGGGCGGTGCCTCGCCATCTCTCTGGACGGGACACCAAGGGTTTCATTCCGAATGTAGTGCGCTACGAGGCACCTGCCTAGGCATTCAGGCGGATGATTCACTCCGGAGTAGTTGCTCCAGAAGGAGAGCCTGGTGCCGGACGGCTAGCGTGTCAGCCGATGAACCCCCCGGTCCCCGAGATCCTCCAGGAGGCGCTGGCCACGGTCCTGGTCGCCTCCGGGATCGAGCGGGCACCGGCGGACATCCACGTCGAGCGGACCACCCGGCCCGATCACGGAGACTGGTTCACCAACCTGGCCATGGTGGTGGCCAAACCTGCCGGTCGCGCCCCTCGTGAACTGGCGGCAGATCTAGCGGATCGATTGAAAGCGCACCCCCCCCTCCACGTCGACAAGGTGGAGGTGGCCGGTCCTGGGTTCATCAACTTCCACCTCGGACACGGATGGCTGGAGGACATCCTGGCGCGGTTGCTGGAGGCGGGGGAGGAGGGCTACGCCCGCCCCGACCTCGGGCACGGGGAGAAGGTCCAGATCGAGTTCGTCTCGGCCAATCCGACCGGTCCCCTGCACGTCGGCAACGGATGGTTGTGCAGCTTCGGGGATACCCTCGCCCGTCTCCTGGAGCGTTGCGGCCACCGGGTATCGCGGGAGTACTACGTCAACGACACCGGTGGCCAGGTTCGCCGCCTGGGGGAGAGCCTGCTTGCCCGGGTTCGTCGAGAGGAGGTCCCCGAAGAGGGCTACCAAGGCGACTACGTAACGGAGCTGGCCGGTCATTACCCGGGTGGAAGTGAGGACGACGTCACCGAGGCAGGGCGGTGGGCGGCCGCCCGGATCCTCGACAACATTCGAGGCTCCCTGGGACGCCTTGGCATCAGGTTCGACGAGTGGTTCAGCCAGGCCTCCATCGAAGAGGGAGGGGCGGTTGCCGAGACGCTCCAGCTCCTCTCCTCGCGGGGTCTCGTATACGAGAAGGAGGGGGCTACCTGGTTGCGAACCTCCGATCTCGGCGATTCCCGGGACCGGGTCCTGATCAAGTCGAACGGCGACATCACCTACCTGGGCGGGGACATCGCTTACCATCGCAACAAGTTCCTGGTCCGCGGCTTCGATCGGGTTATCGACGTTTTCGGAGCCGATCACCACGGGCAGGTTGCCAGCCTGCGGGCCGCAGTTGCAGCACTCGGAGTAGACCCGGAGAGCCTGGAAATACATTTGGGTCAGATGGTGTCCTTGGTGGGGGCCAAGATGTCAAAGAGAGCCGGTAACTTCGTCAGTCTCGATTCTCTCCTCGACGACATCGGCAAGGATGCCTTTCGCCTGCTCAGCTTGATGAAGTCGATCAACGAGGCGACCACCCTCGACCTCGACCTGGTTCGCCGGCAAACGATGGACAATCCCGTCTACTACGTTCAATACGCCCACGCGCGTATTTCCTCCATCGGCAGGGTGAGGGCCGAGAGAGGCATCGCCATGGTTCCCGTCGCCGAGGCGAACTTTTCCCTCCTGACCCATCCACGCGAGTGCGAGCTGATCCGGTGCCTGGACGAACTTCCCGACGTGGTGGCGGACGCCTGCGTGCGCCGCGAGCCGTTCAAGGTAACCAATTGGGTTCGCAAGCTGGCCGATCGGTTCCATGGCTTCTATCACGATTGTTACGTGATGGGCGAGGGGGTCGCGCCCGATCTCACCCAGGCGCGCCTTCACCTCGTCGAGGGTGCCCGGATCGGATTCTCCATCGGTTTGGGATTGATCGGGGTCTCGGCGCCGGAGTCGATGTGATACCCGCCGGCGGCGCGTCCTCTCCCTCTGTGCGCACTGGGCAGGCGGCAAGTCTGTGAGCGCCGCACCGCTTCCCCTGTCTCTCCTGCCCATGACCGCGTCGATCGGGAGCACCGGTGAGCTACTCATCGGGGGTGTATAGATCGG
>JAKAWH010000080.1 GCA_021817065.1 Actinomycetes bacterium | reverse complement strand
ACCAACCACCGGCTGCACCAGCCGGGTGCCGCCCTGCGAGCCGTAGTAGACCGCATCGCCGAAGGTGAAGATTCCCCCGTCGGAGGCGACCTCCCAGTAGCCCTTGCCGTCGGGAGTGGACGCCATACCGACTACCGGTTCGACGAGAGCCTTGCCGCCTTGGGAGCCGTAGTAGACCGCGTCGCCGAAGGTGAAGATTCCCCCGTCTGAGGCGACCTCCCAGTAGCCCTTGCCGTCGGGAGTGGACGCTCCCGACACGATAGGTTGGGCAAGATCGACCGCGTTGGCACCACCGGGAGGTTGGGAGGGGTTGAGCTGACCGGCCGATCCGTAGTACACCGCGTCGCCGAAGGTGTAGACCCCTCCGACCGTTGAGAACATCCAGTAGCCCTTGCCGTCGGGGGTCACCGACATCGCGACGACTGGCTCGTTCGCACCAGGAACTGCCGCATTGGGACCACCGGGCGGCTGGGAGGGGTTGAGCTGCCCGGTCGATCCGAGATAGGTGGCATCTCCTTCGGTGAACAACCCCCCGTCGGCGGCCACCATCCAATATCCCTTGCCGTCAAGCGGAGTGCCGGAGGATCCAGAGCCGCCGGTGCCGGTCCCGCCTGAACCGCCCGTAGTGCCTCCCGAGCCGGTGCCGGTCCCGCCTGAGCCGCCACCGGACGATCCCCCGGTCGTAGCGCCGCTTGCCGGGGCAGTGAGGACGAGAACGGTGCCGGTCAACTGGGCGAGGGACGGCGACGAGGACGAGCTCAGGGTCACCGACACGCAGGCAGGTGGTCCGGAAGAAAAAGCTGGCGCCGGGCTCACCGCCTCCCAGGCCCCGGCCCCCGTCCCGGCCGCAGGATCGAACCATTGGAGGGAACTCGACGAGCTTGGTCCGCTGCACACGGACACCACGACCGACGCGAAGGAGTTCCCCTGGTTGACTGCGACGTCGTAGTAGGCGGCGACATCTCCGGCGGGCACAGACGGCGTGGTGGACATCGGATCGGAGCCGTAGGTAGCGACGGTAACCGCCCCGATGCCCGACCCGGATGCGGTGATCCCCGAAACACTCGCCGTTGCGGTACCGGAGGACGAGGAGGAGACGCCGGAATCGGATCCGGTGGACGTTGCTGGCGGAGCCGGAGGCGTGGGGGTGGTCCCACCCGACGATCCTGACGACCCCGAGCCACCCCCGGGACCTGGGTTAGGTACTGGATTGGAGCCTCCCGATGAACCTCCTCCAGAAGAACCAGAGGCAGGGGGGGCAGTGACCGTCACCCACACCGCCGCTGAGGTCGATGCCTGGTAATTGCCATATCCCGAGTAGACCCCATCGATGGAGGCGGCTCCGGGTGTAGTCAGGCTCGAGGTAGTCAGCGTTGCCACCCCACCCTGTCCCACCGGGACCATCCCGAGAGAAGCCGTCCCGCTGTAGAAGGCGACACTGCCTCCGGGGACCGACCCAGAACCGGTCACCGTGGCGGTCAGGGTCACCGCTTGGGCAGCCGTGATCGAGGTGGGGCTTGCCGAAAGAGCCACGCTGGTGGGTATGCCCGGAGCAGGATTGTAGGTGTACTTGTCGAGAAAAGTCGTTCCCGATTTCCCCCCCTCGGTGGTGACGGTCAGGTCAACCGAGCCACCGCCCGACGGTGGCGGAGCCGTGGCAGTGATCTCGGTCGGGGACACGACGGTAACGCCGGTGGCGGGGACAGTGCCGAAATCGACCGCGCTCACCCCCGCCAAATAACCGGACCCAGTGATGGTGACCTGGTTACCGCCATCGGCCGGGCCCGACAACGGGCTCACCGAAGCCACCTGCGGCCTGCCGAAAAACGCCTCCCGCACCACGTTCCCATTGGCGTCGGCGATATAGAGGTTCCCGTGGGCATCGGCCGCCGCGCCAAAAGGTCCGTCGAGTGAAGCGGAGCCAGGATTCCCTCCATCTCCGGCCTCCACGCAATTTCCCTCCGTCCCCACGACCGTGTAGATGTAGCCGGAGGGAAGGACTTCCCGTACGACGCACTGAGCCGAATCCACCAGGTAAAGGTCCCCGGCCGCATCGAGGGCGACCCCGGTTACCGTGCCCAAGTAGGCACTAGCAGCCAGTCCTCCTTCCCCAAGGGTGCCACTCTCCCCGATATGCCCGGCAAGCACCGACAAGGTACCCGAGAACACCTGCCACACCACATGGTTGGTGGGATCGGCGATGTAAACCGCCCCGCTCGCACCAACCGTGACCGACGTCACGAAACCGAGCGTGGCCGAGGGGGCCGGCCCGATCGGTCCGGCCCCCTCGGCTCCCACCTTGCCTGCGATGACGGATGCCTGCCCGGAGCTTTGGTCAACCTCCCAGACGGCCGAGTTCTGCGAATCGGCGACATAGAGATTACCGGACGAGTCGACCCCGACCCCCCGGGGACCGTTCAATTCCACCGAGCCAGCCGAGGCGGGCAGTGACGGTTCACTCTTACCGCAGGTCCCATTACCGGCGACTGCGTAGAGATGCCCTGCAATCATCGCCTGGCCGAAGCTCGCCCCCCCGTTGTAGACCTCGTCGACCGTACACCCGGTGACCGTCCCGATGAATAGATCACCGGCAGAATCGAGAGCCAAACCCGACGGCGTCTGCAATTCTGCTGAAGTTGCCACCCCGCCAGCACCAGAGGTCCCGCAGGTGCCCAGCACGCCTGCAACCACGGTTGCAACTCCTCCGCTCACCTTCCACACCACACAGTTGTTCTGGTCGGTGACGAAGAGGTCACCCGCGCTGTCCACCGCCACACCGGTGGGGCTCTCCATCTGGATCTGGGTAGCCCCCATCGGTGCACCAGGCTCGGTGCTGCCGTATGCGCCTGACCCGGCCACGACCGTCATATCCGGATTGACACCTAAACCAACCGGGAGGGCAGCGGCGGGCGGGGCGACTTCCACCGCCAAGATGCCGACCGCAGTTGAAATGCACGCAATAACTGCTGACCAACGCCACACCCAGGACCGGGTCGCAATCATGACACATCTCCCTCCGCTCACGGCGCGGTCGTACGAAAATACGCTGTGGCTACGACCCGGTCGCGGCCACCGGGTAGGCAAAGCCGGTGGAACTCCCCACTGCGGTACAAGTGAGTCCAGAACCGCAGTTGATCCCCCACCACATCACTTCGTTGAACTGGAAGCTCTCCGAGATGGTGGGGGTCCACGTTCCGCCCGAATAGTTCTCGTAGACAACCGTGCCTCCACCGGTGCCATTGACGCCGGAAACATAGCAATCGGTCGCGTCGAGACAGGAAGCACCAAAGAGATAGGTGGGGCCAGAGGGGTTGTTCGACGACCAGGTTGCTGCGGTGCTGGTGGCGTTGGTGGAAGCGAAGAAAACTGCCACCCCTCCGTTGTCACCCGCTCCAGCACATACTGAGGTGGTGGCACAAGAGATGGCGTCATAGCTCCCTGAGGTGCTCGCAGCCGCATAGGCCGAGATGCCCCAGGCCGAACTCAGGTAGTAGACGGTCACTCCCTCATCCTTCGAATCGGTCGGGTAGTAGCCGGTCCCTGCGGCATAGCATTCGGAGGAGGAGGGACAAGATACTGCCTGCAGCGCGGTCACCGTTCCCCCCGCAACGTTACCGGTGCCGATAGCGAGAGAGCCATCCGTCCAGGTGGAACCACCGTTGGTGGTCTCGAGGAGTACGGCCCCCTTGCTGACCGTATTCTGGTCCGCCGAACCGGCGCCTGAGCCCACTATCACGCAGAAGGTGCTGGCAAGGGTGCTCCCGGGCGCACAGGAAACCCCGTTCAGGGAGGCAGTGGAGGCGTTGGAGGGCACGGTAGCTGCAGTCCACGAGGAAGGATCGGAGGGGTCGGTGGATACCAGCAATTCCGCTCCGCCCGACGATGAGACCCCAACCGCCACGCAGAGAGGCACCGGATCGCTGGTCACCACACAGCTCACCCCGCTCAGATACCCGGTCACCAGAAGAGGCGAACCACCGCTGCCGTTGTTCACCAGCAAGAGAGCGTTCCCGGCGGAATCGCCGGCCATACAGTCGGAGCCGGTGAAGCACGACAGGGCGGTCAGCTCCTTGCCGGTGCCCGACGAGATCGACCCGCTGGACACTGTGGTCCACGCTGCAGTTGGACTTCCGGCGTCGTCGTAGAGCACGTCGCCCGCATTGTCGGTGGCCCCGCAGAGGATGGTGGTGGTGACTGAGGTGTCCTCGACGCAGGATATCGCAGTCAAGGTGCCGTACGTCGCGGATGTACGAGCCCAGGTGCCCGACACGTTCGAGTAGATGTAACCGGATCCGTCATAGGCAGTGCATACCGTTGATCCCCAAGCGCACGAAAGGGGAGTGGAAGGGGGCGAAGGCACGGGGAATGAAGAGGCGCCGGTGGACGTGGTGGTGATAGAGGACCAGCTCGTCGACGACAGGGTGCCGGTGAGGATATTACCGGCGCTGTCGATCGCCGAGCATTGAGTAATGGAATCACACGAGACAGCGACAAGATTGCCGAGATTATCCACAGAACTTGTCGACAACGTCCAGGTGCTTCCGTTATAGATGTCGTAGTAGCCACTGGCTCCATCCACACCCAGGCAGGCCGTGGCCGAGGTACAGGCGACCGAGTCCAGTATCCTTGGGAAAGTCTCGTTTTCCGATCCGGTCTCCGCCCAAGAGCTACCTCCCCACATGAACGCCCGGCCAGTATCGTCCAGCGCCACGCAGAAGGAGGGGGAGGCACACGACACCGAGACCAACGCATTGCCGAAACCGTCGGACGACTGGGTCCAGCTCCACGAACTGGAGCCGTGGGCGTAGGTCGCAAGATCTCCCGCCGAGTCAACGGCCGCGCAGAAGGAGGCGGTGGGGCAGGAGACCGACTCGATGGTGCCGCTAACCACAGCCGTCATGGAGTCCGCCTTGACTGGCGAACCGTCGAAGACCCTAACCAGGTTGAAGCTGTCGTTAGGGCCATTGGACACCGACACCTCGCCATGACCCCATCCATCTTTGAATGAAGTAGGGTCATCACCGACCGCAACCATCTGGGTCGACTGGCCCGCCGTCCCCTGCTGGGACACTCCGAAGTAGTCACCGGCCAGGTTCTGCTCGGCGGTGTTGGAGGAGCTGTTGGCGAGCCACGACTGCTTGGCGACAGTCTCGGTCACCGTCTTGGTGACGGTGAGCCATCCCGAACCATTGACGTTGACATTGTAGTAGTTCCCGGTCGAATTCGCTGTCTGGTCGCCGAAGCAGAACTGCGTGTCGGTAGCCGATGTCGAGATGGAATAGGTGGTGAGGCTGGACGAAACGGTGTCGCACGAGCTGCCGTTCCAGGCAGAAAACACTGGAGTACCCGACGGGCCGCCGGACACCGACCAGGTGATATTGAGGGTCTCGGTGGAAGTGGGCTTGGTCGGGTTTCCGTACTGATCCTCCACCGTGGCGGTGATCGGCCCGAGATTGGGTGTGTAGGGGGAGCTGGTCGTATTGACCGGCCCGCCCGAGGGGGCTGCGGTGGTGACGACCAATTGAGAGGGTGCGAGGGGATTGACCGTCTCGCCCTGGGTAACCACGTTGACCAGCAGGGTGGGAGTTCCACTTGCTGTGGCAGTTATGGTGGGGGTGCCGGCCTTGGTGTCGCCATAACAGATGGGGACGCTGTCCGTGTTCACCGCGATGGTGGTGGAGGTGAAGGTCGAACTACTACACGAAGTGCCGTTCCAGGCGGAGAACAGCCCGGTGCCCGAGGTGGAGGAGAGGCTGACGGTGTAGGCCGAGGTAGGGGCGTTGGAGGGGTTACCGAATTGGTCCTGCAACTCCAGGGTGATCGGCCCCTCGTTGGGAGTGGAAGAGGCGACGTTGGTGATCGAAGAGGTCGTGAACACGATCACAGCAGGGGGTGCATTGGTGACTGTCTCGGTCTGGCAGAAGGTGTTATAGGTCTGGGTGGGGAACGGGCTGGAGCAAGTGCCGCCGTTGCTGGGAGCGGAGCTGGAATACGGGTTGCCCGCCGCAGCCACCTCTATCTCTGGAGAGCCCACCTTGGTGTCCCCGTAACAGACCTGGGTCGAGTATGTGGCAGCGGAGATGACCACCGAGGTGACATCGGTGCTGGTGCAGGCTCCCCCGGTGTACGCAGAGAAGGTCCCGCTGGACGACGAGGAGGCCAGGTTCACCGTCTGGGCGGAGGCCACCGGAGAATAGAAGCCTCCGGCATCCTCGGTGTCAATGGTGATCGGGCCGATGGAGGGAGCGGCCGAGGCGGCACCCGACACCGCGGCGGTGGAGATAACCAATTGGGCTGGCGGACCGGAGACCACCGTCTCGGTCTGTGTGCCGGCAGTCAATCCAGAGACGGTGGCGGTGAGCACCGGGTTGGTGTCCCCCTTGGTGTAGCCATAGCAGATCTGGATCGCCGAATCGCCGCTGGGGAGGGTATAGGACGCGGAGGTCGAAGACACCGGAGTGGAGGTCGCACAGGAAGTTCCGTTGTAGAGGGCGAAATAGGGAGTGCGACCTCCTCCGGTTCCCGGAGTGGTAGAGGTCATGGTCACGGTCAGGGGGGAGGTGGCCTGGGTCACCCGCCCGGAGGCGTCCTCGAGCGACACGAAGATCGGACCCATGTCGGTGGTGGCACTGGTCACGTAGAGGGCCGACTGGGGTGCCGAAGTGAACACTGTCTGGGTAGCCGGACCGGCCACGGTCTCCACCTGGGTGGCGGTGTTGACGGTTAGGCCGGTGGTGGCGAGGGTAAGAGTGGGAGTACCGGTTGCGGTATCTCCATAGCAGATCTGCTGCGATGACTGAGCCGAGCCGATGGCGACCGAGGTGATCAGGGGGGTCGTATTACACGAGGTGCCATTCCAAGCGGAGAACACCCCGGTTCCCGACGACGAGCTGAGGCTGACCGTTATCCCCGACCCGCCGGCATTGACCGCGGAGCCTCCCGCATTCTCGGTCTGGACGGTGATCGGACCCATGTTCGGTGTGGTCGGTCCCCCACAGAAGGACATGCAGATGGCCGATTCCGGGGAGGTTCCGAAGGCGATCTGGTAGGCACCGGGCGGAGCGACCGTCACCGACTGGGTGGCCGATGTCAGACCGGCGGAGGAGAAGGTGAGTGTGTACAAGCCGGAGGTGGCATTCCCGTAGCAGAGAGCCACTGAAGAACCGCCGGTCGCGTAGGTGGTCGAGGTGAATGTGGGAGAGCTGTTGCACGAGGTTCCGTTGTAGGCGGAGAACGTCCCTCCGCTGCCCCCATCCGACAGGTTGACCGTAACGGTGGGTCCGGTCGGCGGCGCATTGACCACCGCACCTCCGGGAGTCTCCATCTGAACGGTGAGGGAGCCGATGTTGGGAGTCGATGACTGCACGCCCGAGGTGCTCGCTGCGGTCACCACCAACTTGGTGGGCAGGGTGATCGTCGTGGTGGTCGAGGCGGAAGACCCCCCGTCGTTGGAGACGGTATGGCCGGTGAAGACTTCACCGGTGGAGGTGCCTGCCGAGTTGGTTACGGTCAGGTTCACCGAGTAGGTGCCACTCGCCCCGGATACCGTCCCCGAATAGCGGCTCACCGAGCCTGCCCCCACGATGGTGGGGGCAGGGCAAGCCCCGCCGGTGGAGGATGGGTAGGCGAACTCTATGGTGGGACCGGTGGTGGTAGCCGTGCACCCATCCCCGAAGCTCCAGGCCCAATTGGTGACGGTACCCACCGGCGAGGAAGAGGCTGAGCCGTCGAAATAGCTGGGCTGGCCGGCCGCCAGCGGGTAGGCGGCGAACGAGGCGGTCGGAGCCGGGTCAGGCTCGGTGGCGATACCCCAAGGGGCGTAGATCGAAGGGTCGGTGAGGTTCGCCGTCACCGTGTCGCTAGCAGCGGAGATCACGTCCACCTGATCGGTAAGCCCTTGCGAATAATTTCCGGGATCGGTCACCAAGAGATATTTCGAGTCGGGGGTGATCGCGAAATAGTTGGGGTTGTACACGCCGGTAGTGATGGTAGCTGTCAAAGTGGGGAAGGCTCCCGAGTCGGCGTTGGCATACACCTGGACATTGCCCTGCCCTCCGTAGTTGAAATTTGTCACGTACATCGCACACGCAGAGGGGCTACAGTTGGGCGCGATGTCCACCTGGTTGGTCCCATATCCGTTGGTAGTGACCACCGCATGTACGGTCGGCGACGAGGATTCGGGATTGTAGATGAGGGCGATGTTGCCAGCGAGATTACAGTTGGTATTTCCGCAGTCGGCAACGTAAGCGTAATTGCCGTCGGGGGTGAAGGCGGTCCAGTCCACACCGGTTGCCCCCCCGGTAGTCACCGTCAGGGGAGAGTAGGGCATCTCCGAATACTGAGCAGTGCCGCTACAACCTGCCGCTGCCGCGCAGATGATACTGACTGTATCGGAGCCATAGTTGGAGACGTAGGCGAACTCACCATTGGGGCTAATAGCCACGTCGATGGGATTAGCGAGAGAGGGCGGATGGACCTGGGTGATCTCGCCCTCGAAAGCGGTTGCGCCACATCCGGCTGGAGCAACGCAATACACATCCACTCGGTACTTGGCACCGACCGAATAGTAGTTGGCAATCCACAGTTGGGTCCCATCAGGGCTAATCGAAATTGCCGAGGGGCAATTCATCCCCTTGGCCCCGCTCAGAGAGGCGATGCTAGTAGCGGTGTTGGTGGTGGTATTGATCGCGGTGAGGGAACTACTGGAGCAGTTGGACATGAAGGCGTACTGGTCGTCGGGGGTAATGGCCACCCCGAAGGGGCCGGTGCTGGTGCCGTCACTGACAGGGGTACCCACCGAAGGAGAGCCTGATTGGACGTTGTTCAGAACGACAGCCTCATTGCTCAAGTCCCCGGCCGCATACGCTGTCCACGAAGCGATCGACGCACCGGCGGGCGGAGCGGTCAGGAGGGACGTCCCCAGCAACCCCAGGATGAGCGACCCGGCCACCGTGGCAAAGGTGGCCACCAGAGAGGCGACACGCCGCCCCCGCGACCGAATACCCTCTATAGCCATACGTAGGTCATCGGCACCAAACGGTCCCCGCTTTACCCTTGCCACCTGGTGATATTATAGGAAGTGGTTAGGAAGCGATAAGGTTCCCTTTTCGGGAATCGGGGGCCTACCACCGGCTCACCGCTAGGAGCCGCTGTTTCTCCCGGGACAGCGCCTCGAAGGACCGTCCGGCGACTTCCAGGGCGGTCAGGGCAAACACCATATCGAAGGCGACCCGCTCCGGTGTCCCCTGCCAGGCAGGACCGACTACAGCCCGGACCACCTCGGGAAGCGGGCGGCCCCAGTCGAGACCGTCGCCCTCCGGGTGGGGAATCACCGTACGACCCCGATCGGGACGGTAGAGATTGGCGGGGGGGACCTCACCGTCGAAGGCATCCCGGAGAAGCCTCTTGGGGCCGGGCCCGACCAGCTCGGTGGGGTGGCAGTCGTAGACCAGCTCCAGGGCAGCCCGGCTGAGGAACGGGAAGGAGCGCCGGGCACCCACCGCGGTGGCCACCTCCCAGCCGAGCCCCACCCAGGCGTCCATGGCATGCCAGAGAGTGAGGAACCTCCACGGGCCAGGAGGGGCTGCGGTCCGGACGAAGCGCCGCTGCCACTCCCGGTACTCCCCGGCGATCTCCGGAGCGATCGGGGCAGGCAGGGTGGTGCGATTATAGGTGCGGGGTCTCTTGAGGGCCCAGAGGAGGCGCCACACTGCCCAGCGAGCCAGGTCCTTTCGGCCGCTGGGCAACGAGCCTCGATTCCGGAGCAGGCGTGCGGGCGAGGTGGCCATCGCCCAGTCGGGAACGGTCACCGGCGCACCGCACACCTCGTCGGCGTGCTCCCCCCCGAATAACACCTTCAGATCCATCTCCGAAGCTACCTGGGAGAGGAGGCAGTAGACGACGTGGATCAGGGGAACCGCCACCGGTGGGGCCCCGGCCATGGTCTCCAGCCAGGTGACCAGATCAGTTCCCATCATGACCTGCCGGGTGAACGGTACCGTTTCGGCCAGGCCCTTGACATAACGCAATTCGAATGGAGCTCGGGCAACTCCGGGAGGAGGCACAAGGGAGGCGGTGACCACTCCGAGCCCGAGCTTTCCCGCTGCAAGTGCCCCCAGGGTGGAGGAGTCCACCCCGCCCGAAAGTGCCAGGAGGTTCCCCCCACCCGGGTCCAGTTCCTCCTCCAGGGCGGTAAGCACCAGGTTGCGCAGGCGATCGACGTGCTCGGCACGGCGTTCGGGGGTAGCCGCCGGCCACCGGTCAGGCCGGGGGTCGAAGTAGCGGACGAAGCGCGCCCGACTGCCCGGCTCGACGATCGCAGCGTGACCACGGGGCAGCACCCGGGAACCGGCGACGAATCCCCTGCCGTCGGGAAACGCCGTCCCGCCCATCGCGGTGGCCGCCCAGGTGAGCGAATCGGGCTTCAGGTCCCGAGGAACGAAACGGACCAGGTCTGCGGTGCAGGTGGCAACAGCCACCAGGCCCCCCTCCTCGTAAAGGTAGAAGGGCACCACTCCCCCGCAAGAGCGGACCGCCGCCGCACGGCCCGGCTCTGCCTCTTCGACAACGATGAATCCGAAATCCCCCGGCAGCACCGCCAGCGTCGCCGGACGGTCGAGGGCACGGCGGGCGATACCGTCCCAGCTCTCTTCTCCTCCAGCCGCCAGGTGCCGGGCAAGTACTTCGAATCCCTCAGCGCAGAGAACCCGGTTGCACGGGCGTGAACCATCGAGAGTGCCTGGCAGAGTCGCCGTGGCAGTGACCCATTGCCTCCCCACCCGGGTAGTGACGAACTCTCCCGACGCTGCGAGGGCAACCTCCGCCAAGTTCAGGTCTGCGGGGTCCGAACTGCGAAGGGCAAAAAGTTTGGCAGCCGCCCTCACCTTGCCGTCACTCGATTACTTGCTGGCACCGTTGCCGAGGTCGGAATGACTGGGGTTCCCTTTGCCTCGCATGGTGAGGGTCAGCACGTTCCCAAGGGTCTCGATCATCGGTGGCACGTAGGGCTTCCGCCCCCGTGCCGTCTCGGTCTTTGTCTCGCGTGCGCTCGGGTCCCTGGTCATCGATTCCTATCCTGCCATCCGACGCTCCCCACTGCTTCGCGGCACTGCCGTCACCGCCCTCTGGCTATCGTAACCAATGTGTCACCCTCCCGCCGGTACCGAGCTGCCGAGTCGATCGCCTACGAGGTTCTCGACGGCGAGGCGGTGGTGCTGCACCTGCCGACCGGGACCTATTACAAGCTGAACGAGGTAGCGACTCGGGCTTTCGAGGCGCTGGTCACCGCGGGCACACTCGATCCGGCCCGCACCGGAATCCTGGATGAGTTCGAGGTGGGCGAGGAGAGCCTCGACGCCGACTTGTCAGAATTGGTGGACGACCTGGTCGGCCGGGGGTTGGTGGCGGAAATCCGACCGTAGGCTGGTAGGCGTGGACCTCGACCGCGCTCGGACCCGTGTGGCCCTGGCGCCGCTCTATCTCCGGGCGGGGCTGGCCGCCTCTGCGGTAGAGATCGCGCTCCGGCTGGCCCCCCTCGACCGGGTGGCGCGCTTGTCGGGAATGTCGCTCGATGTGGGCTGCGCTGGTATGGCATCCGCTCCTCGACGCGTCAACCGCCGGGACGAGGATCGCCTTCGAGCGATGAACGCGATCATGGCCCGGTGGCCTTTTCCCGGCACCTGCCTGCGGCGGGCGCTGGTGCTCGGGTGGCTGCTGCGGGATCAACATCCCCGGCTGGTAGTGGGGGTGGCCCGGGAGGGCACCGGAGAGGTGGTGGCCCATGCCTGGGTGGAGTGCTCGGCCGGCACGTTCGGATTCGACGGTTGGTCCCAGCAACTGAGAGCCCCAGTCACTCACACCCGACCATGAGGACCTTCGCCCTGCACGGCCTGGCGATCGCCTCGGATGTTCCCCTCGATGCCTGGGAGGTGGAGCGGGCCCCCGGCACCACTATCGTTGCGCACCCCACCCGCCCGATCCCCACCGAGCAACCCGCCGGCACGCTCTTGTCGCACATCGACGCAGTGGACGGTGACGGCCGGCGCCTGCTTTCGGTGGTGCAGGTCGTCGGCGGATTCCTCCTGCGCTACCACGGACTTGCCGAGTTCGCCGTATCGCCCGATCTGTCGTCGGTCAGCCTTGCCCTGGATCCCTCTGCCCACGAGGAGATGGGCTCGCTCATCGCGGGCGCTGGATTGGGCGCGTTCCTGGTCACCATGGGAGCGGACATCGCCCTCCACGCGGGTGCCTTTCGGCTCGGGAACCAGGTTGTGGCGATCGTGGGAGACACCGGCTTCGGCAAGTCCACCCTTGCGGCCCTGGCCTGTGCGAGCGGCGCCGAGCTGGTCACCGACGACACGCTCCGGGTGGGGGTCGACGAGCCGGAGGTGTGGTGCTATCCCGGTTCGAGATCGGTTCGGCTGCGGACCAGTGCGGCGGGAATGACCGGACTATTCCCACTGGTACCTGCTCGGACCAGCCCAGACCACCGGGCAGTCCTGGAACTGGCTCGCTCGCTACCCGAAGGGGGGCCACTGGTCCGGCTACCTCTCGCCGCGGTGGTGCTCCCCGACCCGGAGGGCGGTTGCAAAGACCGACGCCTCCGGCGCCTCTCACCCCAGGCCGCCCTCGCCCGGCTTCTCCCCTGCGGGCGGATGTGGAACGTTATCGACCCCGCCGTCCAGGCACGGCACTTCGCCGCCTGCGCGGTGATGGCGCGCAGTGTCCCCGCCTATAGCCTCTCGCCACCCGAGAGGTACTGGCTCTCTCCCGACCTGGGTGCCGAATTGGTCGGACTCCTGCCTACGGTGCCGGCAGGGTGAACCCACGCGATCGGGGCGCGGGTGGCGGTTCCGGCACGGTGAGCCCCGCCGAGCATCTCCTAGACTCCCGCCCCGACGCGCCAGGCGCTTTGCTGGCCGAAGCCGCCCTGGCCGGCGCACTGGGGGCGGTCCGCTCGGGCGGGATCGAGTGCGCGGTGATCAAGGGAATCCCCCTTGCCCGCCGCCTCTACGGCCAGGTCGATGCGCGGGGAGTTCCCGTCGACGCCGACCTGCTGGTCCGACATTGCGATGTACCCGCCGCAGTGGATGCACTCATCGATGAGGGTTATTCCTCGCCCTACCTTCCTCTCCCCCTGCCCCGTCTCAACGGGGTATGGAAGGTCGTCCTGCGCCGTGTCGTGGCAGCCGATGTGGTCGGCACGGTGGAACTGCACTGGGCGCCCTTTTCCCCCCGGACTTTTCCCCTGCCCGAGGACCTGGTGTGGCGCCACCTCGAACCCTTCGAGACGGCTACCCTGCGGACGCTGGTCCCCGACCGAGAGCTCACCGTGGTCCTGCTGGCCTGCCACTTCGCCCAGTCGGGACTTGCCGAGCCGCGCCTCCTACGGGATCTGGCCACCGCCTGGAACGGGTGGGGCTCCGAGATCGACCTGGCGACGCTGTTGGGACTGGTCGACCGGGCGAAGGCGACCGCGGCACTCGACTACGCCTTTTGTGTCGCCGAGCACCGAGGGCTGCTTTCCGTGCGGCCCCCTCAACTCGGCACACCTCAGGCCCGGTGGGCGTCTCACCTCATGGCGGAGGGGCGGGTTCATCGAAGCTCCCCCGACTACCCCGGGCAGGTGGCCGCCCTAGTCCTCTGCCACCCCACGCGGCTGCCGGTCGAGGTAGGGCGTTTCGTTTTCCCCTCCCGGGCGTGGACGGCGGTGGCCTGCGAGCGTCCATTGCCGAGCCCTGCCGCTCACGCCGTCGAGTCGGCCAAGCGGTTGGGGCGGATCGTCCGGGGGCTGCTCCGGCGCTGAACAGATGCGCCACTGCCCCTCGACCAATCTCCTCATCCCTGCCCGGGGAGTTCGACTGGCTCAAAGCCCTCCTGCCCTGCCACAGCCAGCACATGAGGATCCGAGGTCGCGATGCGATCTCCCGGAGCGCCCGAACCGAGGAGCACCGCGTCGGCAAGGGAGATCGGGCAGGTGGATCGGTGGTAGTAGCGCATTCTTATCGACGCGGCCCGGTAGGCCACCTCCATATCGAGAGAGACGGCGCGTAGGGCCTGGTCGAAGAGTGGTTCGATAACCTCCTTCGCCCGCTCGATGGGGAACCCGTAGACCCGGCGCGAGACGTCCAGCGCCTCCGCAAGGTTCGCGGTTGCAACTGCGGTGTTCCCATCCCGCAGAAGGCCGCGCACCGCTGCAGCGGCAGGACCTCCGATCAGG
>JAKAWH010000079.1 GCA_021817065.1 Actinomycetes bacterium | reverse complement strand
TCCGCCACCACCACCACCACCACCACCGCCTCCTCCGATGGGATTGGGGCCGAGTGGGACACCTCCGCCCCCGCCGCCACCTCCCTCCTTCGGGTCCGGCCCGGGAACCGCTCCACCTCCGCCACCACCACCACCGCCGCCTCCTCCGATGGGATTGGGGCCGAGTGGGACACCTCCGCCCCCGCCGCCACAGGGTACCGGCTGGCCGTCGCCCGAGGATCGGATGTCGCAGCTCGCTTCGGGCACCGGCTCCGGCTCCTTTGCGCCCTTCTCCGGACGGGCGGGGGTGCCTTTGTCGTCGACGTCGCCTTTTCCCATAGCTCATGTCGTGCCCGAGGGCGAGAGCGGACACTCCGGCTACGAGGACACAGGGACCTATGCCGACCTGGATTTTGTCGCGCCCAAAGGTGGGTTCAAGCCGGACGGACGGACTATTTTCTTTATCGGCCTTCTTGTCATAGTGGTCATCGGGGCGGTTCTGTATTTCACCGTTTTCAAGTCGAATAACTCCTCGACTCCCATCACCCAATCCCCTCCCACGGTGGTGACCACCACGACGGTCCCCCTAGCTCTTGCCAGTGCCCAGCCGTACAAGGCCGCCGACTTCAGCGCGAAATTCCCCACCCCCCCTACGGTCTCCCAGACCAAGACCACCGTTGCATTGCCCTTCGCGTCCACGACCTACCAGTCCACGGTGACCTTGGGATCTGCGAGCTACACGTACGAAGTGATCGAAGTCCCCTCTCTTCCGGTGCAGATGACCCCCCAAGGTGGCGCGACCGGGGGGGGCAAACTCACCATGGAGTCAATCGTCCAGAGCCAGGAACCCTCCGGTGACAACAACACGCTGAAGACCGCAACACCCGGAACTGCTGGTCCGAACGGCGGGTGGTTGACCGCCGCCTTCGTGATCCAGACTCAGTCTTCGCCAGCACAGTTCCTGGTTGGGAAGGCCTTTCTGATCGGCACTGACGCTTTTATCGTCGAGGTGCAGGGTCCCAGCGATCGTCTCCCTGGCGAGACCTATTTCGTCAATCAATTCCAACCGAGTTCCACCGCTACCGCAACGGCTGCGCCCTCGGGGTCGGGCGGCTGATCCTGCCCGAGCGCGAGCCCGGTCACTACCAGACGCCGATGGCTGGGGCCTCACCACTCCCGCCCCGGCCCGCTCCCCGTGCACCTTTCTTGGCGGGTGGGCAATCGATTCCCGCGACGTGATTTGATGGTCGGGATGCAGGACGAGGGCCTCCATAGCGGGGCGAGCGGGGCGGAGATGCTGAGGTGGTCAGAGAGCCTGGCTGCCATCGCGGTCACCGGCCTGGGGTTCACGCGGAGTCTCTACGAGCGGGAGCGTTTCGAGGAAGTCCTGAAGATTGCCGGCGATATCAAGGCGGTTTCGCACGGGGACCGCGGTCAGGGGGCCGACTTCTTCGTCGCAGAGTGGATGCGCTCGGTTGGCGAGGGAGTTCCCGGCTACGTGACCCCGAAACTCGCCGTCGGGGCGGTAGTCGGCAATGATCGCGGCGAACTGCTTCTCATCCAGCGGGCGGATTCGGGATACTGGCTCTATCCGACCGGATGGGCCGATGTCGGGTATTCGCCTTCGGAGGTGGTGGTCAAGGAAGTCTGGGAAGAGACCGGGATAGAGGTCGAGCCGGTCCGGCTCCTTGCTGTATTCGATTCCATGCGGCGCGGGTTCTCCCGTCTACCCTTCTATTCATTGGTATTCCAATGCCGGGTCGTGGGTGGCGAACTCAAGGCCCACCCTCTGGAATGCTCCGATGTCGGGTGGTTTGCCCGGGACACCCTTCCGTCCCCGCTGGCGGGTGCCGAGCGGTGGGCAGATCACGTGTTCGCGGCAATCACCGGAGACCCCTCGGTGCCGGTCGAGGTCGTCTTCGATCCTCCCCGCAAGTCGCCGTGGCTACCGGCTCCCGACGGAGCGGGCCGAACTCACTGACAGTGCTCCACGGTCCACCCTGGACGGCCCACTAGCTTCTAAAGTTAGATGCTGAAGTGCCCGATAATCCCACAGAGCACGGATTGCTCATCGAAAACAATTTGTCCAGGAGGGCAGGGAACCTAAGCAAGGGAGGGCACCCCAGTCCTCCCCTTTTCGTGTTTGATGAGGAGAATCCGTGTCGGAAGTATCAATCGGCAATGACCTGACCGTACAGGTTCTCCATTACGCGCTGGACGGGGTGACCCTCCAACAGAACGTGATCGCAAACAACGTCTCGAACGATCAGACTCCGAACTTCACAGCTTCGCATGTCGATTTCGAGTCCAGCCTCCACGCCGCTCTCCAAACTCCCTCGCCAGGTTCCGGGGCCAGTGCGGTCGTCTCCGAGTCCACCGATGCCCCCGGGACTGACGGCAACAACGTTAATCTGGGAGACGAGATGGTGGCGGCAAGCCAAGCCACCCTCCAATACCAGGCGCTGGTACACGCTCTCAATTTCAAGTTCAACCAACTCGCCTCGGCGATGGGCGCACCAGCGGTGACACCGTGAACCCCTCGCAGGTGCGCGAGCCGGATCGGCGGGCGCAGTGGGGAGGGGACGCGCTCCGATGAGCCTTTTCGGGGTCCTGCCGATTTCGGGATCGGGTATGGACGTCATGCAGACCTGGTTGAATACCATTTCGGGAAACATCGCCAACATGAACGATGGCGTCAATCCGGCTGCCCAGGCGTACCAGCCCGAATACGTCTTCGCCGTGCCGGTACCCGGCGATCCTGCTGCCACCACTGCGGAAGGCCAGGCGGGTCAAGGGGTGGCCGTCGGCGCCATCGAATACTCGCCTTCTTCGGTGCTGGCCTACCAGCCGAACAATCCGCAGGCGGCTACTGCTTCCCAGGTGCAGCAGGGGCAGGTGGCGCCGAACGAGCAGGGAATGGTTAAGTACCCTGACGTGGATCTGGGGGCGCAAATGGTGGATACGGTGATGGCCCAGACCAGCTACCAGGCGGATGTCCAGGTGATCAACAAGGCAACATCGGCCTACCAATCGGCAATGACGATCGGACACTGAGGAGACAGGACATCATGGCCATCGCTATCCCACCCATTCCGTCGCTTCCCACCATCGCCCAGACTCCCGAATCGGCCGCCGCCAGCACGGGAGCCAACGGCGCGTCGGTGTCGGGGACTGATTTCCTTTCCCAGCTCGGTCAGGCGATCGACGGCTTGCAGCGTTCGCAGGCCGCGTCCAACGTGCAGGCGAACGCAGTTGCAGACGGCACCGGCAACATTACCGACTTCATGGTGGGCGCCGAGCAGGTGAACCTGCAGACACAGTTGACCGACACGCTCGCCCAGAAGGCCACGGCCGCGTTCAACCTCATCATGAGTATGCAGATCTAGGACGCCGAGCGTGAGGGAAACGAAGTGTTCGAGTACGGCAAGTTGCACAGCAAGGAAGGCGGATAGCTGATCCATGGCTCTTGCCATCCCCAACGAGCTGGAGAAGCTTCGCGAGGGCGCCAAGCGTTTCATCGACGAATTCACCGCCGGGCAGAAGGCGGTGGTGGTCGTCGCGTTTCTCGCGGTGGTGGTCGCTGCTATCACCCTCCTTCACTACGAGGGCAAGCCAACCTACGCGCCCCTGTACACCAATCTCTCCACCACCGATGCTGCGTCCATCACCAGCAAATTGGTTTCAGAGAAGATCCCTTATCAGTTGACCGACGGGGGAACCACCGTCGAAGTCCCGGTGAAGGATGTTTACCAGCAGCGCATTACCCTCGCTGAGTCCGGGCTCCCCAACCAGCAAAACAACGTGGGGCTCTCCAAAGTGGACAAGGAGGGGATCACCACATCGTCGTTCCAGCAGCAAGTCGATTACCAGCAGGGCCTCCAGGGGGAGCTCCAGTCGACCATCGACGCCATCACCGGGGTGGCCTCATCGCAGGTCAACCTGGTGCTCCCGTCCGACAACCCGTTGGCGCTCAATAATTCGCCCTCTCCTTCCGCGGCCGTGATGGTGACCATGCAGAGCGGCCAGGCCCTCTCTTACTCGGAGGTTCAGGCGATCGTGCACCTGGTGGCGTCCTCCACTCCGGGTCTCGCTGCCACCGATGTCACGGTGACCGATTCGGCAGGGCATCTGCTAGCCGGTCCGGGTGCCACCCAGCAGGACTTCGATCAGCAGAACGCGCAGACCACCCTCTACGAGAACGGCGTTGCCCAGAAGGTGGAAGCCCTACTGGAGCCGGTGGTGGGTCCCAATAATGTGGTGGTCACGGTGCATGCCGACCTCAATTTCAACCAGGACTCCAAGACGATCAATGGGCTTCAGACCAATCCCGACGGTACGATCCAGGAAGCGCCGAACCAGTCCAACCAGCAGAACGAGACTTTCAACGGGCCGGGGAGCCCGCCGGGAGGTACCACGGGACAGATCCTCACCCCGGGCGGGACCGGCACCTCCAACAACACCCTGAACAACAATGGGGTCCAGCAGAACTTCACCATCGGGCACTATGTCGAGCAGATCCAGACCGCTCCGGGTGCGATCAACACCCAGAACGTGGCAGTGGTGGTGAACTCCCGAGCCCTTCCCAAGTCGGTTCCGATCAACAACCTGTACCAGTTGGTGTCCACCGCAGCTCAGATCGACAACGCACGAGGCGACATCGCCACCGTCGAGGCGTTGCCCTTCTCCCAGGCAGTGCAGCGGGCGCAGGCAAATGCCCAGGCGCAGGCAAATGCCCAGCAGTTCCATACCGAAATCGTCGATGCAGCCAAAGCTGTCGGTGTCGCGCTGGCCATCCTGATCATTCTGTGGCTGATTCACCGGAGCGCCCGCAAGCCCGAGGTGATCGAGCCGGAGGAACTACCCGCTCTCGAAGCCGGTGAGCCGGAGTATTTCGAGCCGCAAGACGAGCTTATGATGGGAGAGGAGGAGATGATGGAGGGAGCCGAGAATCCCTTTAACATCGACCTTGCAGAGGGAATCCCGCACGAATTGGAGACTTCCTCGATCGGGGAGTTCATCGAGAACCAGCCCGACGAGGTGGCCCGTCTGCTGCGCGCATGGATGCAGGAGACCAAGGCACCGAGTGGTCCTCCGGGACCGCCCGCACGCCAGACGGAGGGCCAGCCGGCATGAGGTTCTTATCGCCCGGCACGACGGAGGAGGGTCCGCTTTCGTGAGCCTGCAGCTCTCCGGTCGGCAGAAAGCAGCGACCATGATCGCCCAGTTCGGGACAGATCAGGCCGCCAAAGTCCTGCGCGAGATGAGCGACGTCGAAGTGGTGGAGCTGATGAGCGAGGTCGCCCAGCTTCCGCCACTGGATTTCGAGACGGTGCGGGACGTAGTGGAGGAGTTCGTCCACTCCGTCCAGGCACTTCGGGCGGTCGGGCAGGGAGGCATCGAAGCTGCTCGACGGGTGTTGCGGGAACGGCTCGGTTCAGCCCGCGCCGAGGAGTTGCTTGCCCGGTTCCTCGGTCCCTCGGGTTCCGGTCCTCTGGCCTTCCTGAACTCGATCGCCCCCGCCCAGGCGGCGAACTTCCTGGCCAACGAGCATCCACAAACCGTTGCAATTGTCCTCGCCCACCTCACAGCCGAGAACGCTGCACAGATCCTCGCCTCGTTGGAAGACGAGCTGCGAGTCGATGTTGCTGCGCGCCTCGGCCGCCTCACCCGTGTGGCCCCCGACGTGGTCCGGCAGAGCGCCGCGGTACTCGAACGCCGGCTCTCGGCCTACCTGGAGTCGGGCGCCTCAACCCAGACTGGCGGGATTTCCTCTTTGGTGGCGATCCTGAACCATTCGGAACGTCCGGCGGAGAAGCAGATTCTCACCTCCCTCGACGACAAGGATCCCGAGTTGGCCGAGGAGATCCGCAAGCGACTGTTCACCTTCGAGGACATCGTGAACCTGGACGACCGGGCATTCCAGCTGGTCCTCCGCAACATCGCCGCCAAAGACCTGGCCATCGCGCTCAAGGGCGTGAACAAGGAGGTCAAGAACAAGTTCACCAAGAACATGTCGGCCCGGGCCACCGCCGACCTGGAAGAAGAGATCGAAGTGCTCGGCCCGACCCGCATGTCCCTCGTGGAGCAGGCCCAAGCCGAAATCGTCCGGGTGGTTCGCGATCTGGAGGCTGCCGGCGAGATCACCATCGGGAGGGAGTCGGATGAGCTGGTGGAATAGCGGCTCGTCCCCCTCGTCGGCCCGCGTCTTGCGTGGGCCGCGCGTGTCGGCGACCCGACCCGCCTCTCTACTGGTGGATCCCGAGAAGCTGCGGCTCTACCGCGCTCCGGAGATCGAGGAGGACGGGCACGAAGCCAACGGTCATCCTGTCAACGGCCACGACTCTCCTGGCGATTCCGATCTTGCAGCGCATCACGTTGCGGCGGATCCCGAGCAGCTCGCGGCCGACCTCGAGAGGCTCGCTGCGGTAATCGACGCTGCCCGGTCCGAGGGATACGCGGAGGGGCATCGCCGCGGGCTGGAGGAGGGTGCAACGGCCGTTCATGCCGAAATCGACGAGTCCACACGCATCTCCGAGGAACGCCGGGCAGCCGATGTCGCTTCTGCCGCGTCGGCCCTTCTATCTGCGGTCGAGCGCGTCGAGGAAGCTCGTACTCAGGCGGTCACCGTCGCCGAAGTGGACTGTGCCGAACTGTCATTCAAGTTGACCCGCTCGCTCCTCCAGAGGGAGACCCAGCTTTCGGAGCGTCCCACGGTGGAATCGATCGTTCGGGCACTTGCTCTGGCACCGACTAACGAGGCGGTGACCATTCGTCTCAATCCCGATGACATTTCCACGCTTTCCGGATTCGACATGTCGAGCCTCGGGAGGGAATGCACGGTAATCGCCGACGAGCTGGTCGAGCACGCGGGCTGCATAGTGGATGTCGGTCCTACCCGGATCGACGCCCAGTTGGGGCGGGCGCTGGGTCGGGTTCGCAAGGTCCTCCTTGGCATGGGCCATACGCACGACCACGCCGATCCCGAGAACGGACTTCCCCCGGTCCTGGTAAGTGCGGAGGCAGGGGGGTGAGCATTTTCGACCGCGCCGAGCTGGCCTGTGCCGCTGCCGCCCCGGTGGTGACCGGGCGGGTTTCCCGGATGGTGGGCCTGACCATCGAAGTGGAGGGCATCTCTGCCGCGGTGGGAGATGCTGTGCGCATCCTTCCCCAGGACGCAGCGCCCATTGATGGCGAGGTTGTCTCTGTCACCGGGCGCAATCTCTCCTGCATGCCCTATGGAGACCCCGACGGAGTCCGTTTCGGGACCCCAGTCCAGACGCTCGGTAGGCAGACCTCGGTGATGGTCGGTGAGTCGCTCATGGGTCGTGTCCTGGATGGGTTGGGTCGCCCCATCGACGGACTGCCTATGCCGGAGGGACTGTCAGACGTGCGGTGCAGCGCGGAGGCTCCCCACCCGCTCAACCGTGAACTAATCGAGAAACAAGTTGCTCTGGGTATCCGTTCCCTGGACACCCTGGTGCCCTGCGGGCGCGGGCAACGGCTCGGAATCTTTTCCGGTTCTGGAGTCGGAAAGTCCACTCTGCTTTCGATGGTGGCGCGGGGCACGTCGGCCGACGTATCGGTACTCGCTCTTGTCGGCGAGCGAGGTAGGGAAGTGTCCGAATTTGTCAAGCGCGACCTCGGACCGGAGGGCCTGGCGCGTTCGGTGGTGGTGGTCGCCACCTCCGACGAACCCGCCCTGGTGCGTATCCGGGCAGCTTTCACCGCTACCCGGATCGCAGAGTGGTTTCGTGACCGGGGAAACGACGTGATCTTGATGATGGACAGTCTCACCCGTTTCGCGATGGCTCAGCGGGAGGTGGGACTGAGCGCGGGGGAGCCGCCGGCCACCAAGGGCTACCCTCCGTCGGTGTTCTCACTCCTGCCGAAGCTGCTGGAGAGGGCCGGCTCGGCCGTGCGGGGATCCATCACTGGCATCTACACCGTTCTGGTCGAGGGCGACGACATGAACGAGCCCATCGCAGACGCAGCCCGCTCGATGCTCGATGGGCACGTGGTCCTGTCCCGGGCGCTGGCCACCTCGGGTCACTACCCGAGCGTGGACGTGCTGGAGTCGATCTCCCGCCTCGAACCAGCGGTGGTAGACCTCAACCGGCGAAAGCTGGCCACCGAGCTGCGCAAGTTGCTGGCTGCCTATCGTGATGCCAAGGATCTGATCGAAATTGGGGCTTACGTGCATGGTTCCAACCCGACGGTGGACCGGGCGATCGCGATGAAGGACTTCATGGACGCTTTTCTCCGTCAGGACGTCCACGAGAACGCTCCTCTCGAAGAGTCGTGGGCGTGCTTGCAGGCCCTGGTGGGTGCTCCCGCGTTGGCGGTGGGATGATGGCGAAGCCTTTTCGCCTGGCCACCGTCCTTCGGGTGCGACGCCTCCAGGAGGACATGGCTCGCCAAGGTCTGGCTTTTGCCAACATGACGCTCGCTGCCGCGGCAGCGGACCGTGACCGGAGGGTCGACCATTTCCGTTCCCTGGGGTCCACTGCTGGGCTGCAATCGTTCCACGAGTTCCTCCAGGAGGAGCAGACCAAGCTGTTCGCTGTCGAGTCGGTCAGCTTCGGGAACACCAAGGTGAACGAGGCAGAGTTGCACGCTGCCGAATGGCGCCAGCAGTACCTGGCTGCTCGTAAGAAGGTCCGTTCCCTGGAGCGGCTTGAAGTTAGGAAGAGGCGGGAGCAGGACGTTATCGAGGACCGCCGAGCGACCCGGGCGATCGACGATCTGGTTACTACTCGCTGGGCGGGACAGATGGCTGGGGTTGGCACAGCCGAACGTCGAGCGATGGAGACTGGGCGATGACTTACCCAATAGAAGGTCGCCGATGACCGATTTCCTCACTTCCGTCAACAGCCAGATCGCCTCGATCACCGGCGAAGTCGGTACCCTCCAGGAGAAGATGAACGAGGCCACCGCCGACCCGATGGCTTTCATCCAGGCTCTCACCGCTGCCCAGTCGTTGCGCGAAGCGGGCTCCGGTTCCGGAGCTGGGGGGACCTTGGGGGGTTTGGGCGGGATCGGCCTCCCAGGCGGAGTAGCCGGAGCGGGTGGCGTTTCCGGAGGCGACGTCGTCGCCCAAGCAGAGAAGTATCTGGGTGTCCCGTACGTCTACGGCGGCGAATCGACCTCCGGGTTCGATTGTTCCGGTCTCGTCCAGCAGGTCTTCTCCAATCTGGGGGTATCGGTACCCCGGGGCTCAGACGCTCAATCCCAAGTGGGTACGCCGGTGGCAAGCCTGGCTGCGGCACAGCCCGGTGACCTTCTTTTCTTCAATTCCGACGGAGATGTCACCGGTCACGTGGGCATCTACGTCGGCAACGGCATGATGGTCGATGCTCCCCACACCGGAGCCACTGTCCAGATCGAGCCGGTGTGGTCGTCGCTTACCTCCATTCGGCGGGTGGTGCCTCCCTCTGTATCCGAATCGGTCGGGCAGAACGGCTATTTCAACACTTCCCTCATGGTGCAGGTACCCGGTCAGGGCCTGGTGAGTTCCTCCGGATCGCTCGGTATGGTGCCTTCGCTGTCTTCGGCTGGTCCCACGGGAGGAGCGAGCACCGGGTCGCTGGGCGGCTCTGTCCCGGCGAATCTGGTCCCGCTTTTCATGGCGGCGGGCACCAAGTACGGAGTCTCTCCCCAGCTTCTCGCCGCCGTCGCCCAGGAGGAATCCGGGTTCAACCCATCGGCGGTGAGCTCAGCAGGCGCCCAGGGGCTCATGCAGATAATGCCCTCCACGGCCGCCGGTCTAGGGATCAACCCGATGGACCCGGCCCAGGCGGTGGACGGAGCGGCCCAGATCCTTGCAGGGAATATTCAGAATTTCGGCTCGGTCCCGCTCGCCTTGGCTGCCTACAACGCTGGCGCCGGAGCAGTGGAACAGTACGGCGGAATCCCCCCCTATCCAGAGACGGAGGCGTACGTGAACAACATCATGGCGATCATGGGAGGTTCAGGCTCGTGAGCGGAGCACTCGGCGGGCTACTGGCGGCCGAACCGATGGTGTCGCCCGCGTCTCGGAGCGGTACACCGGCGGCTCCGCCCGCCGGATCTCCTACCGGAGAGAGCACGGCACCCGGGTCGCCGGCATCTCCCGACGGGGCGAGCACGGTGACCCAGGCTCCCGCGGACGCGGCGGGCTCCGGGTCGCCGGCATCCTCGGACGGGACCGGGCCGGACTTCTCGACAGTTCTCGATTCCGTGCAGCAGAAGCCCACCACCCACAAGCACGACAGCTCCGAGGATTCCGGCACCGGAGCAAGCTCGGCGGCGGTGCCTTCGGCGGCCCCCGCTCCTTCGACGCCTGCCGAACCGGCGAGTTCTTCTTCCTCGGGGGACGGATCGGGTTCGGTGTCCTCGGTTTCGGCAGCCGGGAACGCATCACCGATCTCACCAGCAACCGGACAAGCACCGGTCGGCTCTCCGGCTGGCCAGGTCCCGGAATCTGGACAAGCGCTGGTTACCCCTTCCGACGGCAGCAAGGCCGTTGAATCGTCCCTCTCGGCGCTCCTGGCGGTAGTCCCCGCTATGCCTTCGGGTGCAACGGATGCGGCCCTTGCTATGCCTTCGGGTGCCACTCCTTCGGGTGCCGCAGCGTCGCCGAGCCCGGTGAAATCGCCTTCCTCCGGCGGGTCGAGCGTGGCGCCCGTCCAGGCAGGCGCGGTAGCGTCGGTCACCTCCTCTTCGGATGCGGCTCCTACGACCACGACCAGCTCGCCAGGCGCGCAATCCCACTCTGACACTCTGCTGGTCGACGCCCTCCTTCGAAAGATGACCTCCAAGGGAGCTGCAGGCGGCACCCCGCCGGTTGCGCCCGCCGCCAGGTCGAAAACGCCCACTCCGCCGGCTACCTCCGGCAGTGGAGAGACTGCGAACGCGCCGGTTGCGCCCACCGCAGGGTCATCGTCCTCGGGAACGTCCGGGTCGAGGCCGGCTGCAGCTAGTGATGCGCTCGCGGTCACCACTCCCACTGACGGTTCCGTGCCGCCGGTCTCGCTCACACCACCCCCTGCGGATGGTTCGAGCTCGACACCTGCTCCCGCTTCTTCCACGGGAGAGGCGAGTGTTGCACATCCTTCGGCCACCGGAGCGACAGGATCCACCTCGCCGGATTCGGCCGGAGGTGCGAAGTCGTCTGCGCCAGCGGCTTCTGCTGGCACGACGGAAATATCCACCCCGACAGTCCCGGTCACGCCACCGGCTACGGACGGGTCGACCTCTGCGCCGGCTCAAAACTCTTCCGCGGAAGACTCAGCTATTCCTCACGTTCCGGTATCCGGTCAGGAGGCACCGACCTCGCCGGCTTCCGCCGGAAGAGAGGCGGCCTCCAGCTCGCCACCACCCTCCGTCTCCGCTAGTACTTCGACGGAAACTTCCGGTTCTGTGCGACCAACCCCAGCCGCTGCGCCCACTGGTTCCGCCCCCTCGGACGGAACTGGGTCGGCGACGACGGTTAAGCCTGCGCCAGTTCCAAGCTCTTTGGCAGAAGACCCAGGTGCTTCCCGCACTCCTGCAGCCGGCCAGCCGGCCTCCACCTCGCTAGCTCCGTCCGTCGCCAGCGGCAACCCGGATCAAACGGCCAGCTCGGCGCCGGTGATCCCAGTGAGTGTCCCGCCGGCACCACAGGCGAATGCCGGCCAGCCGGCCGGTTCTCCAAATCCCACCGGGCAACTCGGCACGGGATCTGCGCCGGCCGGAACCCAACCGGGAGCCATAGCTACGGGCGGCGGCAACCTGCACACAGGTGCCGGTGGGTCGGGAAGTTCCCAATCCGGCTCGGGTGGAGACCAGGGGTCGCAGGGGCTCCAGACACCACAATCGAACCAGGAAATCTCGGGCACGTTCGCCGCGGCACTGACCGGCCAGCTCGCCCAGCCGGTGGCACCGTCTCCAGGGACCAGCTTCGCTTCAATGCTGGCGGGCACCGGGGGGAACATGCCGACGGTCCAGTCCGGGCCGCAGATGGCCCAGCAGATGGTCAACGTTCTGTCCGGGCTGACCGCGGGGCCCAACGGGACACATTCAGTGGTGATCCAGATGCAGCCCGACGGGCTCGGGTTGGTCCGGGCTGCAGTGACCACCAGCCCCGGAAGCGTCTCGGTTCACCTGTCGGCCGATACCAACGAAGGCTATTCCGCGCTGGACAAGTCGCTTCCCCAGCTCCAGACCCTCCTGTCTAACGGGGGAAGCTTCGGCGCCAGCGTGCACCTGTCGCGGGGACAGGATTGGCATGGGAGTTCGCGACAGGACAAGTCGACCGGCGGCGATGCGGGAACCGCTGGCGACGAGGACGCAGCGGCAGCGGTTACGGGTGCAGGGGCCACCCGCTCCGGTGCAATCACCGACCATTCGATCGATATCCACATATAGGAGCGAGAGCAGACATGTCGAACATCAACCCCCTTCTGCCGACCGGGTACACGCCCTACACCCCGGGCGCTGCCCCCACTTCCCCCACCACCTCGTCCAGCGGGTCGGTCAACACCAATCCGCTGTCCAGCCTGGCCGATAACAGCCAGGCGTTCCTCCAGCTCCTGGTGGCCCAGTTGAAGTACCAGGACCCGATGAACCCGGTGTCGGGCACCGCCTTCCTCTCCCAGACCGCCCAGATGATGCAGGCCTCGGAGATGACCCAGATGGTCCAGATGGTTCAGAATCAGCAGTCCGCCACCCAAACTTCCACCGCCGCCTCGCTCATAGGCCGGAATGTCACCGGCTTCGATGCGAACAACAACAAGGTGACCGGGGTGGTCGCCTCGGTGTCGATCGACCCGACCAACGGGCCGACCCTCAACTTGCAGGGGGGGCAAACCGTTGCCCTGAAGTCAGTGACGGAGGTGAGCCCGGCTTCGTAGGCGTCCAAGGACCAGGCGCGCCCCACGGGGAAGCGCTTACGCCACTACACAATCAATTCCGATAAACGACTAGCACAAGTCGCTACAGCTCATCAGTCGCTTGTTCCCGTCGAGGGGACGGGAACATAAGGAGGTTTCGAAATGGACAGGTCACTGCTCTCAGCAGTTTCGGGAATCGACGCCAACCAGACCTGGTTGGACGTCATCGGCAACAACATCGCCAATGCCAACACCACCGGCTTCAAGCAGGACAACGTCAGCTTCGGCGACCTGCTCAGCCAGCAGATCCAGGGCGCAACTGCCCCCAACCCCCCGAGCCTAGGTGGAGTCGACACCGTCAGCGTGGGCACCGGGGTGAAGACCGTGGCGGTCACCCCAGACGAGTCCCAGGGAACCCTGCAGCAGACAAATAATCCCGCCGACGTGTATATCAATGGCGAGGGGTACTTGATTGCTCAAAGTCAGGGCACCCCGCTGTACACACGAGACGGAACACTCATGTTCGACTCCAATGGGAATATGGTGACTCCCACGGGAGCCTTTGTCCAGGGTTGGGAGGCGCAGAACGGGGTCATCAACACGGCTCTTCCCAGCGGGAACTTGACGATCCCCGTCGGGCTGGCGATCCCTCCTAGGGCAACTGCAAATGTCAATGTCGGCGGGAACCTCCCGGGTGATTCGATCAATACCACCCAAGAGACGGCGACTGTCAACGTCTACGACACGCAAGGCAACGAGGTTTCTGTCTTGATGACCTTTACCCGTAACACCGCCCAGGATCATGGTGCCAGTGGTTACGCAGGAAGTCCGAGCACTCAAGCGTGGGATCTCACGGCGACGATCAATAACGGTGCGACGCCCATCCTTGCGAGTACTGAGCTCGATTTCAACCTGTCAGGAGTTCTCTTGGGCGCGAATAACGGAACGAAGCTTCCCAACGCAACGGGTGCGGAGGCTGGCGTCTTGCAGTTGCCGACAACTGCGAGTAATCCCGATTACCTGGGTGGCATTCTGAATTCATTCAATTTGAACCTACCTGCTACCGCGGCTGGCCAGAACGATCTCACCCAATTCGCTGGCTCAGCAACCGCCCAAGCTCTCAGCCAGGACGGGTACGCAACCGGTACCCTTGCATCACTGTCGATAGGCGATACCGGGATCATCACCGGTGCCTTCACCAACGGCCAGTCGCTCCAGCTCGGCCAACTAGCTATGGCGAACTTCGCCAACCCGCAGGGTCTCCAGGCGGTGGGCAACAACATGTGGGAGGGCACCGCCAACTCCGGCATCGCCCTGGTGGGCACCGCTGGTTCGGGCGGCCGGGGCACCCTCACTGGAGGGGCGCTCGAAGCGTCCAACGTGGACATGAGCACCCAGTTGACCAATATGGTGGTCGCCCAGACCTCCTACCAGGCCAACACCCGGGTGGTCACCACCGACGCGACCGTTCTCAACTCGCTCATCCAGATGGCGTAGTGAGCGGGCGGTGAACGAAGGGATTGGTTAG
>JAKAWH010000078.1 GCA_021817065.1 Actinomycetes bacterium | reverse complement strand
GGGGTAGTCGGGCGAATCGAAATAATGTTGACCAGTTTGGTAAACATTCTAACCCCGGCGGATGTTCCCCCGGCCAGGTGGACTGGACGGGCTATCCCTCTCGTGCCCATCCCGGTCGACCACCGCTACCGGCTCCTCGGTGCCAGACCGGGTCACCGCTCCGCCAGGTCGACCACCGCTACCGGCTCCTCCTCGATTCGTCCTCCTTTTATGGAAAAGGAGCGCACCGCCGGGTCGGGATGGCGCAGGGACACCAGCACGTAGTGCCAGGAGGGGTCGGGGGCCTGCTCGACGTCGGTCGGCGACGGATAGGCGTCGGTGTGGGTATGGGAATGGAAAACGCCGATGATCTCCCCACCCCGGCTCTCGGCGTCGCGGTCCGCGCGCAGGTGGTCCCGGGGCTCCACCTCATAAAGCGTGGCCGACCGGGCTGCGTTGCCGGTCGGGTAGCAGGCTTCCACCCTCCCGGTCGCCGGGTCGCCAGCCAGCAGCCCGCACGCCTCGTCGGGAAGCCCATCGATGCAATGGGCGATCATCGCCAGGTAGTCCTCCCGGGAGATGGTGAGCACGCGGGAGAGGTTAGCCTCGGACCCGTGGCTAAGAAGCCCTCTCCGGTGTCCCACGCCGCGAGCACCGGGAACCGGATTTCCGGCCGCTCGGGCCCCCTGGCCCAAAACCGGCGCGCCCGCCACGACTTCGAGATCCTCGAGACCTTCGAGTGTGGGATCGTCCTGGCGGGCAGCGAGATCAAGTCGATCCGTGCGGGACAAGTTCAGCTCGGAGACGCATATGCCCGCATCGACAACCGGGAAGCGTGGCTGGTGGGCGCCCACATCGCCCCCTACCAGTTCGCTGCCGGAGCATTCGGCGGGCACGATCCAACCCGAGCCCGCAAGCTCCTTTTACATCGCAGAGAGATCGACGAGTTGGCCGGGAAGGTGGCGACCAAGTCGCTCACCCTGGTTCCTCTCTCCCTCTACCTGCGTGACGGGCGCGCCAAGGTGGAGATCGCCCTGGCTCGCGGCCGTGCCGTGTACGACAAACGCCACGCCATCGCCGAGCGGGACGCCAAGAGGGAGATGCAGCGGGTCGCACAGCTCTCCCGTTCTGGGAAGATTCACCGGACTCGCAATTGACCTCTTCGCCCGCCTCCGCATCGCCGGCCGCCCGGCTGGCAGGGATCTCCGGGCGATGGGGGAAGCAACCGGTGTCGGAATGGTGGTGGCGCCTGAGCGCTCTGGTCGCCGGGGGGTTACCTCTCTTCGCCTTTCCCGCGCCGGCGCTGTGGTGGTGGGCCTTCCTCGCTCTTGTCCCCGCGCTCCTGGTCATCCGGGCCGCCCCCACCCGGTGGAAGGGCACGGTCCGTGGCTGGTGGGCCGCCGCCGGGTACGGCATCGGGGCCATCTACTGGACGGTGCCCAACATCGGTCCGGCACTGCTGCTCGTCGCCTTCGGACTGGGACTGCTCTACGCGCTGTACGGATGGCTGGCCTGGGAGTTGCTGCACGGTCCCGCGACGCCCTGGAGAGCGGTGGCGGCACTCGCCCTCCTTCCGTGTTCCTGGGTGGCCGCCGAGTACGCCCGTTCCTGGTCCGCCCTGGGAGGCCCTTGGGCGGTGCTGGGTGCCAGCCAGTGGAACGACAGGGCATTTCTCAGCCTGGCGTCGCTGGGAGGAGTGTGGCTGATCTCTTTCGCCCTGGTCGCGATCAACACCGGGGTGGTGATCGCCCTGGTGTCTCGGGTGCGCCCGGTCCGGCTCGCCTCCCTGGCCGTCAGCGGGGCGGTGGTGCTCGGAGGATTCCTTTACGGCGAGGTGGGATACCACCCGCTGGGCGGGCATCCGGTCGAGCATCTGAGAGTCGCGATGGTCCAGCCCGGTCCCGGACTCTCCCCGGCGCCCCGTTTCACCACCGAGATCCGGGAGACCCGCGCTCTGGCCGGACGGCATCCCCAACTGGTGGTGTGGGGCGAGACCTCGGTTAGCTTCGACCTGGCCGACGATCCGGGCCGGTTGCACACGCTCGAAGCGGTGAGTCGCTCGGTGGGCGCCGACATCCTGGTCAATCAGGACACCTATGTGTCGGCCCTGCGCGGCATCTACAAGACATCCGCGCTGGTTGGTCCCCGCGGTATCATCTCGTCATACGAGAAGATGCGCCTGGTGCCCTTCGGCGAATACATCCCATTTCGATCTGTTCTCGGCTGGCTCTCGTCGATCAGCCGCGCCGCCTCGGTGAACCGGCACCGGGGAACCCACCTTCAGGTGATGGTGCTCAGCCCCGCGCTCCCCCCGGTGGGTCCCCTCATCTGCTTCGAGGAGGCTTTTCCCGACATGTCACGACATCTGGTGGCAATGGGCGCGCAGGTGCTCGTGTACCAGACTTCCGACTCGACCTTCGAGGGTAGCTGGGAGCTCCCCCAGCACGCCGCCCTGGCAGCAGTTCGGGCGAGCGAGACCGACCGACCCGCTGTCCAGGTTGCTCTCACCGGCGACTCGGTCGCCTTCGAGCCGGGCGGAGGCGAGGTGGCCTGGCTGCCCCGGACTTTTCGGGGTACGAAGGTGATCGACCTGGCGATCCCCGAATCGATCACCCCTTTCGTGCGCTGGGGCGACTGGGTCCCGGACGGCGCGCTGGTGGTGCTGTTGGTTGCGGGCGTGACCGGCCTGGTGGCCTCACGCCGCCGACAGCGGTGGACGGGAATCCGGCCCGATCAGTGAGTCCCTCGCTCCCCGGTGGCAACCGCACCCCGGTGAGGCACCTGGGGCGGACCATGCTTGCTGATCGCTGATCAACCCCGGGCTTGCCGCAGCGAGGCTCCCCGAACCGGTGGGTGCGTCATCGCCCGGGCGGCGGCGGCGTGACGGTTCCGAAGCGACTCATCGGACGCCCTTATCGCGGGAGCGGAGCTCTTGCCCAGCGAGTTGTCGACACCGGTCAGCACCCCGATGACGACTGCCTCGAGCACCACTACCACGGTCAGCTTGGTCACCCCGATCTGCCCCACGGCAATGGTAGGCAACCTGTGGACCTTGCCCACCAGCGGCGCGGTCGAACCCAATATTCCTGGGATCGCGCCCTTCATCTCGATCACCGCCCCAAGGTTGGCGGCGATGGTGAGCGCCAGCCCGATGAGAGACGTCCCGATCTTGCGGGCACCGCTCATCAACCCAACGAAAAAGCCACCGACGACCTGCACCACGCACACCCCGATTACCAGAAGGAAGAGAGTGAAGACCGCGTGAGTGATCCGGGCGTTGATGTCGTAGGTGTCCTGATAGGGCATGAGCCCGAGAATGACCGCGAAGACCCCTCCTGCCACGACGCCTGCCGAGACTCGGGCCAACTTGAAAAGGCTGAGCGCACCCGAAGGGTCCCCGCGTCCTCGGCTCCCCTTCTTGGCCATCATCTCCCCCCGATTGGAGCACACTCTCCGCGGCTCGAAGAGCTCACCCAGTGAGGATAGCGCTTTCTGCCCTGGCTTTCCGGGGCTGAGCGGTTCAGGCCCCCGCCCCGTTCCGTCCCTCGCCCCGTTCTGGCTCCGGCGCGATTCCGTCCCTCGCCCCGTTCCGTCCCTCGCCCCGTTCTGGCTCCGGCGCGATTCCGTCCCTCGCCCCGTTCCGTCCACAGCTGTATTCGAGTACGATGGAGAGGTCGGAACCCGGTCAATCACGGTTTCCGGTCAATAACCATTGAGACAACCGTCGGGGGTGACAGGCTTCGACTTCGGTATCGAGATGGGAGAAGCGAGCCGTGGTCCCCGGAGTCCACGTAAATTAGCCGGGAAACAAACAAATGCCGAGCCTCAGCTCGCACTCGCTGCCTGAGATTAGGTAGCGACGCCTAGCCGGCCCCAGTCCCACGGGCCGGATTCGGGTGTCATATTGTGGGACTCACCCGCACGAGGGCCTCCGGTGACCTCGGCAGGGAAACCCCCCACCGGATAGGGATCAGCACGTGCGCCGGCAGGCGAGCCGATCCCGAAAGCCACCGCCGGCTGCGCTCGGAGAAGTCCCATTGCAGAGCCGGAGGACGCGGGTTCGATTCCCGCCACCTCCACTGGCACTCCTGCGGTGCCCGTCCGAATTCCCCGTGTGACCATGTCCCCTGGTGCACTCGGACGCCACGGGCCCAGGATGGCAAGGTGACGCTGGCCATGAAGAAACCCCGCGTCTGGGATGCCGACTTCGTCCTCATGGACGGAACCACTGTTCACATACGAGCCATCGGCCCCGACGACCACGCTCGCCTGCAGAGATTTCACGCGAGTCTCTCCCCCGAGACTATCTATTTCCGTTTCTTCAGCGGGCACACCACGTTGTCGAGCCAGGAGCTACACGCCTTCTGCAAGGTTGACTTTGCCGATCGGATGGCGTTTGTGGCGGTCGACAGTGATGGCGAATTCGTGGCAGTGGGCCGGTACGACCGCACGGAGGGCTCCGATGAAGCCGAAGTCGCCTTCACCGTCACCGATGCCTACCAGGAACGGGGATTGGCGACCATTCTTCTCGATCATCTGGCCGCCTATGCCATAACGAAGGGCATCCGCCGCTTTGCTGCCGAGACCTTGGCCGAGAACCGGAAGATGCGCGAGGTGCTCCGGCACGCCGGATTCGCCGAGCACGAGGAATTCGATGGAGTGGGCATCCATGTCGAGATGAACATCGAGCCGACCCGGGAGTCTCTGGCGGCGGTGGAAGAACGGGTCCCGACCGCCGCGGTGCACTCGGATGCTGAGGCCGCCTACCTCCAACGCGACCTGGCAAGCCGGCTGGGACGCACCAGCCGCCACACTGCATAGTAAATGCCATGCGAGCGTGGGTAGTCGACCGCCCGGCTCCCATCGATAAGGGGCCGCTGAAACTGATCGACCGGGATATCCCCGTGCCCGGACCGGCACAGGTGCGAGTCAGAGTCCGGACCTGCGGGGTGTGCCGTACCGACCTGCATCTCGCTGAGGGAGATCTCACGCCGCGGCGCCCGGGAGTGGTCCCCGGTCATGAGATTGTCGGTGAGGTTGATGCTCTGGGCGAGGGATCACGACGTTTTCAGATCGGCGAGCGGATCGGGATCGCCTGGCTTGCAGCGACCTGCCGAGCCTGCCAGTACTGCCGATCCGGCCGCGAGAACCTTTGTATCTCGCCGCTCTTCACGGGGTGGGACCTGGACGGGGGCTTCGCCGAGTTCGCAGTTGTGGACGAACGCTATGCGTATGCGCTTACCGATGACTTTTCTGATCGGGACGCCGCTCCCCTCCTGTGCGCCGGGATCATCGGCTACCGGGCACTTCGTCGCGCGAACCTTCCCCCCAACGGCCGTCTAGGAATATACGGCTTCGGCGCCTCGGCCCACCTGACCGCCCAGATCGCGATCCGTGAAGGTGCCACCGTTCATGTACTTACCCGCTCGGAAGAGGCTCGCCGGCTCGCCCGCGCGCTCGGAGCTGCCTCGGCCGGGGACGCTGCCGACAGCCCGTCCGAGCCCATCGACTCCGCGATCCTGTTCGCTCCGGCGGGTGATCTCGTGCCAGTAGCCCTCGAAGCCCTGGACCGGGGCGGCACCTTGGCAATTGCAGGCATCCATCTGAGTGATATCCCCATGCTCTCCTACCAGAAGGATCTTTTTCACGAACGCACCCTCACCAGCGTGACAGCCAACACCCGCGCGGACGGCGAGGAGATGCTGGCCGCGGCCACCCGCCTCCATCTTGACGTCACCACCACCTCCTACCCGCTGGATGCAGCCGACCAGGCACTATCCGATCTCGCCCATGACAAGGTTAGCGGCGCGGCGGTATTGGTGGCTTGAAAGGAAGGGTGAGGTGCTTCACGTCCTCGAAAGGCCGTTCGGTTCCCAACGCGCGCCTACCAGCAACCACCCTTAGGACTGCCCCGAGCGACCCACGATCTCAGTCTCGCCCTGGTCCGGATCGCCCGGGGCTGCCCAACGGCATCATGCTCGTCTTCTCGGCGTCCAATGGGCAGGGCCGAAGGTCCCAAGTCCCGAATCGTGCTTTGAGTCCACAGGCGCCCGGTCGGGTGGGGACTTATTCCCCTGGCCGGAATCGGCCGCTGGAACGAGACTGGGTATGAGCTTGCGTTCCCCGAACCGAGACGACGGACAAGTTTGTGTTCCGCGCCCGCGACGGCGCACCGGCTCTTGTTCCGGCAGTAAACATCATCAGAAAGAGGCGATATGGCAGCGGCAACCACGCAAGCTGGCAGGCTCGACGCGAAGGTTTCTCAGGTGGGAGAACCCCCTCCCCCACCTGGATCCGGGCTGATGCCCACGGGTGGCTATGTCATCCCCCTCCTGCATCTGCGTGTTCCGGAGGCAGCAGTCAATCTTGGGTTCTGGACCGTGCTCGGAGCGTCGGCCGCCCTGGGAGCCGTAGATCCGCCCCTCGCCGCGCTCGTTGCAGCCGGCGTAATCATCGCGCGACATCGCACGCGAGCATGATGCGTGCCGTTACCGTGCACACAGCGATGCAGACTCCTTGATGACCTTCAGCTCTACTTCCGAAAGTCATCTCGAACCAGTATGGGACGGTGAACGTAACGGCGCGAGCTCACCCGCACGACGGCGAGATGATCTGCCGGGCCCTCAAATAGACCAGGAGCACGTGATGAAACTCACTCTGGACGCCATGAGTTCGATATCTGATGTCAATCCTCCTGCCAGCAAGATTCAGTCGCGGGCAACCCTGACGGCCGTGTCATGGGCTGGCAGGAGCACCGTCCCGAACGACGATCTCAACCTCATCGCCTCGTCCCTCGGCCTGGAGCCGGTGACCATGTCCATTAAGGTGCCTGACGATAGGACCCCTGGCAGGGATAGTCTCGACTGGCTTCTCCGTGCCGTGTCACAGATAGGCGGAGCGTGGCTGATAGGACCGAGTTCCCCGCAACGGATTTCCCCAAGCAGGGCGACCAAGGGGAATGCCGGTCCATTGCTCAAGGCCCTGATCCCCGTCGAAGACGGTCATCGCGCTTCGGCTGTTCCGCGCAAGGTCGCGTCGGTGCTATCGAGAGGGGGTGCCGAGGTGGAGATCCTTCACGTATTCACCGACGAATCCAGACCGCTCTTCTGGGGTTCCCGGGACTACGAAGAAGCCTGGAAGAGGCAGTTCCTCACTCGCTATTGCACCGAAGCGGTCACGAGATTCCATCTGCGGTCGGGCCGCGTCCACGAGCAGATCGAACGGGTTGTCGAGGAAGGGACGTTCGATGTCGTGGTGGCAGACTGGAACGGCAACCCGGAGCCGGATCGGAGTCCCGTCCTGCGAATGGTCCTGAGAAGATCGACCGTCCCGGTGGTCATCATCCCGGTGACCAGCAAGACCGTCGGGTGGGTCAGTTCGAAGTCGCGGCCAGCGCGGACGCGGCACCCTTCTTCTGCGCCGCAAGCACCTCCACGAAGTCAGCAACGGGCATCGGCTTGGCGAAGTAGTAGCCCTGGTAGCTCCGGCAGCCGAGTCGATTCAGGACCGCGAGCTGACCTTCCTCCTCAACTCCTTCGGCGAGAGTCGTAAGATCAAGCGACGCGCCCAGGTCGATCATGGTCTTGACGATCTTGAGCTCCTCATTCCCGCCGGTCATCCGATCGACAAAAGACTTGTCGATCTTCATGATGTCCATAGGGAGCCGGCTCAGGTAGCTGAGTGACGAATAGCCGGTCCCGAAGTCGTCCAGCGCGATCCTGATCCCGATGCGCTTCAGTTGATCGAGCCGCTCCATCGCTTCCTCGATGTGCTGCATCGCGCAGCTCTCGGTGACCTCCAGTACCACTGACTTCGGATCTACGCCGCTTTCCCGGATCACCGTCGAGACCACCTCGACCATGTCGTCGCGCTGGAGCTGAATTGGCGAGACGTTCACGCTGACGTAGAAGGGTGAACCCACAAGTCCTTGCTTTCTCCAATCAGCACACTGCGTGCACGATTTCCTCAGGATCTCCACACCCATGGGGACAATGAGACCGGTCGCTTCCGCCAGAGGAATGAACTCGAAGGGCTGGACAAGCCCGCGCTCAGGATGGCGCCAGCGGGCAAGCGCCTCGCAACCGATGATCTCTCCCGTTCCGACGTTGACGATCGGCTGGAAAAAAGGTTCGATCTCTCCGTCTCCAATTGCCCGGCGAAGATCGGTGGCGGTGTGCAGCTTACGCACCACTTCTTCGTGCATCTCGTCCCTGAATACCTCGATGCGGCCCTTCCCGTTCTTCTTCGCGGTGGCAGTGGCAAGATCGGCATTACGGAGGAGGTCTTCGGCCGTCATCCCCGACCCACCGAAGGCGATTCCCATGCTGACCCGCACGTTGTACTGGGTCGTGTCCACCACGATGGGGTCCTCCAGTACGTCAAAGGCCCGTTTCGCCACCAATTCCGCACCGCGGGGCATCTCTCCGCCCGACACCAGGATGGCGAACTCATCTCCACCGATATGGGCGATGGTGTCATCCGATCGGACGATGGTCTCCAGTTTCGCAGCGGCGGCCTTGAGGAGCTCGTCTCCTGCCGCATGGCCGAAGCTGTCGTTTACGAGCTGGAAATCGTCGAAATCGAGGAGCACAATGGCGACCTGGCCCCGCCGGTGGGAGACTCTAGCCAGAGCCAGAGCAGCCTTTTCCAGGAAGAGCGATCGGTTGGGCAATCCAGTCAGGTGGTCGAACATCTCACGACGCACCAGTTCCTTCTCCAGGTTGCGCCGCATCGAGTTGTCCCGGCTGTTGACGACGATCGACTCGATGTGAGGTTCATCGAGGTGATTGGTAAACACCGATTCGATGAACCGCCAGGTTCCGTCGTCATAGCGAACCCGGTATTCCAGCTTAACCGTCGAGCCCTTCCCACCTTCCACGATCTCATCCACTGCGGCATTCAGATCTGCGACGTCATCGGGATGGACGAAGTCGAGGATGGTCTTCCCCACGACTTGCTCGTGCCGGTTCTCCACCATCTTCTCCACCGCAGGGCTCAGTGAACGGATGGCGAGGTCCCGGGAGATCAGCGTGTACTGATCCGATGAATTCTTCACAAGCGAGCGGAACACCTTCTCGCTGCGCTCGCGGATCTTCGCGTCGGCCACCTCGGCGGCATGCAGGGCCATCTCCACCTGGATGCACAGGTTGCGAAGGTCTCCCACGAATCCGGAACCGTCCACTATCGGCCCCTCCACCACCAGGAAGCCCACACGACTTCCCGACGGGTCGCGCACCTGTGCAACGAAACCCGTGCCTTCTTCGCCATCTCCGCGGGAGAAGGGTGCTGCGTGATCCATGCCCCGCTCGAGCGCTTCCAGGAACGACGCAGTAAACGGGCTGCTGGCCTCGGCGGGGACGAATCGTGCCACCACAGGATCGTCTCCAGATGCGGCGGCGGCCAGGGTCTGCACGGCATTGAGGGCGACTTCAAGGATGCCCTCTCGGTTTTCCGCATGGAGGAGCATGGTCGCGCACTCCGCCAGCACTTTATGCCTTTCGGAACCGCCCGCGGGCACGGCCCCCTCCTTCCTTCCCCCTCTCCCGTCACTTCGGCAGGCCGGCACGGGGTCTTGAGCGTTAAGTTTTCCCTCTTAAAAACATTCTCCCCCCTCCAGGTTACCGCGCAGCCGACCAGCTCGGGCCTCAGGCTCCTCGCCCCGCGTCACTTGCCCCTGCGGAGTGTCGCTCCCGTTAGACGCTCAGGCGGGCGTGGGGATGAGCGTGGGCGTGGACTATCCTGAGGGGTGCGGTGGCCGTGAAGCGCCGGCCGGTGACCGACCAAGGACGGATCCTCACGTAACGGTCCCCCGGTTCCGGAACGATGGGATGCGGACCCCAGTAATGCCCCGCCTCCAAGATCGCCGGATCGCCCACAACTTCCGCGGGGCCCTGGACCAGCACACTCCAGGTGAGGAGGTCCTTGCCGGGACCGTAATCGACCTCGTAGGCCACCAGGGGGTTGTGGAGGACGACCTCCAATACGCTGCCCGTTCCGATCTGCAGTATCGGATTGCCCTCGGCCATTCCGAAATTGATCGGGAGCACCAGCGGCTGGTCGTTCACGATCAGACCCAAATGACCCACGCTGCCAGCACTAAGGGTCAGAAGACGCACGCATTCATTGCGTGTCAGAATCTCGCTGCCCCTATCGTCTAGCCACATCACCTCCATAGTGGGACGTTTTCCATCCCCCCTCCAGAGCCATTCGGCCCTGCCCGGAAGCAGGAGTGAGGGCGCATACCGAGCTTCTCCAGAGCCATTCGGCCCTGCCCGGAAGCAGGAGCAAGAGCGCATACCGAGCTTCTCCAGAGCCATTCGGCCCTGCCCGGAAGCAGGAGTGAGGGCGCATACTGGAGGAGTGGCCGTGCAGTCCGCGCCCGACCGGGGGATCGAGCGGGGCAACCAACCCGGTCCTGACCCACTCGTCGCCCCGCTCGCCGACGCCTGGACGGTGATCATCCGTGACGACCTGCCGGCAGGTCCGCGAGCTCGGGAGAGCCTCCTCTGCCTGGCCGATGGAACAGTCGGAACCCGCTGTTCCCTCGAAGAAGACGGCGCGGGCTCTACTCCTATGGTCCTGCCCGCCGGGGTGTACGACCTGGGAGACGACGGCAGTCCCCGCCTTCTGGAGATTCCCACCTGGATCCGGCTCGATCTGGAAGGGACGATTCCCGGACCCGGAACCTTCACCCTCGACCTCCGTACTGGATTCTTGATGCGCCAGGTCGCCGACCGGAACGGGTTGATCCTGCGTTCCGTGCGTTTTGCCTCGTTGCGGCGACCGGGGATCGGCGTGCTCCACGCGGAGCTCCGCGGAAACTTCGCTCTCGGAAATCCCGCGGCTACCACCCGATCGAAGCGCGTCGCTCTGTCCCGTCTCGGCGGAGGTGTTGCTCTCGAAATGTCCACCTCCCGCACAACGAGCCTCCGCCGTTCAGGCGGAAGCGCCGCCGTCGTCCTGGAACGGATCGCCTCGTTCGAATCCAATGCTCGGAACCGACCCACTCCGTCTCGGGCCGCCTCCCGACTCGATCGCGCGCTCGCTGCGGGATTCGACACCCTCGCCATCGAGCAGAGAAAAGCATGGCAGCGGCGCTGGTTGACCGCCGACATCGAGATCGCCGGCCAGCCGGAACTGACCCGGCGGGTTCGGTTCGGGCTCTTCCACCTCATCTCCTCGGTGAATCCCCGCGATGGAGGCGACGCCGCACTTCCCGCCCGAGGTCTCAGCGGACCGGCCTACCTCGGACACGTCTTCTGGGACGCCGATGTGTTCGCATTCCCCTTTTTCGCTGCGACATCTCCGGCGTCTGCCCGCGCCATGTTGCGGTATCGCATCCGGCGGTTGGGCGCGGCCCAAGAGGCCGCTCGCCTGGTCGGTCGCAGCGGAGCACGCTTTCCCTGGGAATCGGCCGACGACGGGCGGGAGGTCACGCCTCGGTTCGCCTATGATTCCCGCGGACGACCGGTCCCCATTCTCTCGGGAATCGCCGAAGAACACATCACCGCCGACGTGGCCTGGGCCGCGTGGCAGTATGCGGCTTGGACGGGCGATCTCGACTTCCTCCTACGGGAGGGATGGCCACTCATGATCGAGACGGCCCGCTACTGGGCGAGCCGGGTCAGCGTCGACGGCGACGGCGGGGCCCATCTCACCGGCGTGGTCGGCCCCGACGAGTACCACGAGCTGGTCGACGACAACGCCTTCACCAATGTGATGGCGGCGTGGAACCTCGACCGCGCGGCGGACCTGGTGGAACATGGCGGTCTCTCATTGCCGCTCACCGGCGATGCCGGTCCGCCCGGCTCCCGTGCTCTGGACGGAACCGGGCCACCTTTTCCAGACCCATCCGAAAGCACCGACCTCCTCGACCACGCGCGCCGCTGGCGTCAACTCGCCGGTTCCCTGGTAACCGGCCTCGATCCGGCCACCGGCGTCTACGAGCAATTCTCTGGTTATCACCGGCTCGAACCCTTGCTCGCTGCCGAACTGGGGACTCCACCCTTTCCGGCAGACCTGGTTGCCGGTCGGGACCGGGTGATCGCCTCGCAGGTAATCAAGCAAGCAGACGTCCTCATGCTCCACTTCATGATTCCCGATGACATCATGCCCGGATCCCTCCGCCCGAACCTGCAGCACTACCTCCCTCGGACCTGTCACGGCAGCTCGCTCTCCCCTGCCGTCCACGCCGGCCTGCTCGCCCGCGGAGGGTACCCGGACCAAGCCGTCCACCTTCTGGACATCGCAACACGTTTGGACCTCGACGACCTCACCGGCACCACCTCCGGCGGCCTGCACATGGCAAACTACGGCGGCATCTGGCAGGCACTTGTCACCGGATTCGGGGGGATCCGCCCTGGGTTCTCCCTGGAGGCAGGCAAGCCCTCGGCGCCGGTGCTCACCATCGATCCCCACCTTCCTCGCGGGTGGAGCGGCATGACGGTACGCCTTGAATGGCGAGGTTCACCACTCACCGTGACCATCTTGCAAGACGGGGGAAGTGCCATCTCCTGCTCGGCTCCCCTCGAGGTCCGCCTCGGCCGATCGCCCGTTTCGACGGTCGAGCCCCCGGGAACCACCTTCGAGAACGGAGCCTGACTTGGTTGCGGGCCTCTCTCTCGGTTCTCCGGAATGCCTAGTAGTTCTCCGCTTTCCGGAGCGTCCCGCCGTGGCCTCCCCGGATGCCATGGCCATCGCGGCCGCCCTGGGAATGGAAAGACTCGAACCCCGGCAGGCCGATGTGTGGGCTGCGGAGGGAACTACCGCCGTCCTGGAAGCACTGGCATCGATCGAGAGCCCCTTCTTGATCGGCCCCTTGCCATCCGCTCCCGGTTCCACACCGAACGGCAATGGTCACCGGGTTAGAGCCCTGGTCCCAATGGAAGGAGGCGGCCGGCCCCACCTCGCCATCCGCGAAGCCATGTCGCGCATGGTCGAACACGCGGCCGACGTCACCGTCGTACACGTGTTCACCGCGGAGAACCGCCCGTCATTCTGGAGCCCAGGCCACCACGAGGAAGCCTGGAAGAAGGAGTTCCTGGTGCGATATTGCGGGGGCATTCTCGCTCGCTTCCACGTGACCAGTGGTACCACCCCGACCGAGATCGCAGGGATCGCAACCGAGGAAGATTCCGATGTCATCGTGCTCGAATGGAACAGGTCCACTGACGAGGGCCGTAGCCCGACCTTCCGGGCCCTCCTCGCCACCTCACCGATTCCGCTCGTGGTCGTGCCTTCCAGCTGGACACCCCATCCATAGAGTCCCGATGGCTCCTACTCCCTCGTCCGTCACCATCGACCTAAGCCAGTATCGCGGCGCGATCTTCGATCTGGATGGAGTGGTCACGGACACCGCAAGCCTTCATCGTGAAGCATGGAAAAAGGCATTCGACCAGTTCCTGGAGCAACATCATCTCGCCACCTTTTCGACCGGTGACTACCTTCAATTCGTAGACGGCCGGCCCCGCGAAGACGGAGTGGCCGCCTTCCTCGACTCCCGAAAGATCAAGTTGCCCGGAGGTTTGCCCGACGATCCGCCGGGCGCGACCAGCCGGTGGGCGATAGCCAACCTCAAGTCCGCCTATTTCGACGCTCTGCTGACCCTGAGAGGCGCTGGCACCTTTGCCTCGTCGGTCGCGCTCATCCTCCGTATGAGGGAGCACTCCGTGAAGACGGCAGTGGTCACCGCGAGCCTGAACTGCTCACGCATCCTCGCGCAGGGCAACCTGCGAGACCTTTTCGACGTCACGGTAGACGGGAGGGACGCTGCTGTCATGGGACTCGCTGGCAAACCCGATCCGGCGACTTTTCTCGAAGCGGCGCGGCGCCTCCGGGTGGAACCGGTCCACGCAGTGGTGTTCGAGGACGCGGTCGCCGGGGTATTGGCAGCCCGATCCGGGGAGTTCGGACTGGTGATCGGGGTCGACCGCTACCGAAATCCCTCCGCCCTCCGCGAGGCAGGCAGTGACGCCGTGGTGAACGACTTGGCCGAGGTCATTATCTACTGAACAATCTCGGATCTGGCCGCCCGCTCAGAGTGCGAGCTTCGCTTCCTCCCCGCCGCCCGCATGCCGGCGAGATCATCATCGCATCCACCTTGAGCTCGTCGTTCAGGAAGTCAAGCACCTCGCGCACAGTCTTAGATGAATCGGTGTTGAAGAAGGTCGGATTGGTGGTGACCCGGAAACCACGGCTCTTGGCTTCGCGGATCGCCTTGACCGCCAGGTCGAATACCCCTGGACGATCCACTGCCTCGTCGTGGCGCGCAGCCAACCCGTCGACATGAACCACCCAGGCGAACCTGTGAGACGGCGTGAATGCATCGATCTTTCTCGTTAGAAGCACAGCGTTGGTGCATAGGTAAACAAAGCGCTTGGCTGTGATCAGCGCATCCACCATCAATCCGCCCCGAGGGGACTGGCGGCTTCAGCCGTCAGGGGAATCGGGGCTCGGGCCGTAAGCCCGACATCTCGGTCGGATGTCACAGCTCTCCCGTATAGTGATTGAGCAATGTCTACTGCC
>JAKAWH010000077.1 GCA_021817065.1 Actinomycetes bacterium | reverse complement strand
GACCGGTTGCTCGGCGGGGATCGGCTCCCGCAAGACACACGCGGGCAGCCAGCTCCGCGGCGCTAGGCCTCCACCACCTCCAGCTCGTGATCCGCGACGTTGAGGGCATTCGGCCCATCCTCGGTCGTCACCACTATGTCCTCGATCCGAACCCCATAAAGTCCCGTAATGTATACTCCCGGCTCGATCGAAAAGGCGTTGCCGGGCTGCAAAGGAACCTCGTTTCCCGCCACCAGATAGGGTTCCTCGTGCTCTTCCACCCCGATCCCGTGACCGGTCCGGTGGATGAAAAACTCCCCGTAGCCGGCATCAGCGATCACCCGCCGCGAGGCGGCATCCACCGTTGCTCCGGGCGTCCCGGCGGTCGCCGCTGCGACGCCCTTCGCCTGGGCTTCCTTCACCGCTGCATAGATCTCGGCGAACCCGGGGGGTGGCGACCCCCCTGCCACGACCGTGCGGGTGATGTCCGAGCAGTAGCCGGCCGAACCTCCCTTTTCCCGTTCGGCAATGGGGACCATGGTCCCTCCGAAATCGCACACAACCGGGTCGCCGCGCTCGATGACCCTCGTCCCTGCTTCGTGGTGGGGACTGGCGGCATTCGGGCCAGAAGCCACGATGGCGAAGTTCACCCGGTCGTGTCCCTCGGCAACCAGCCTCCGGGAGATGTCGGCGGAGACTTCCGCTTCGGTCCTTCCCACAAGGCGGACGTCGCCGGCAAGCAACTGGGTGGCAACCCGGTCGGCAGCGCGAGCTGCATCGTAGAGAGCGGCAACTTCGTCGGCGTCCTTGACAGCACGCAATGGTGCGGTGAGCACCGATCCACTCACCCAGCGGCACCCGGGGCGCTCCGCTTGGAGACCGAGCACGAATCGGGCCCAGGTCCTATCGGAGATCGCCACCGTGCGGGCGGCTCCCATCAAGCCGGCCACGATCGAATCGGGGTACTCGCTCTCCTTCCAAGGGCGCAGCTTGAATAGATCTCCGGTATCACCCACCCGGGGTGCTTCCAACTCGGGCACCACCAAGGTGGCGGTGCCGTCGACCGGGACGACCAGCATGGTGAGGCGCTCCAGTGGCATCGCCTCGTAGCCGGTCAGCCAGGGCAGGTCCGCACCCACCGAAAGCAGGAGAACGTCGACTTCCGCTGCGGCCATGGCGGCGCGCACCGCCGACATGCGACGCTCACGAGCAGGATGGGAGCCCATGTCTATGGCTTAGCAGCCGTCGCCCGTGGGTTGTCGCCGGCCGATTGAGCGGGAGCCGTCGCCCGTGGGTTGTCGCCGGCCGATTGAGCGGGAGCCGCTAGCCGGGCTTTGCAGCTCCCACCAACCACATGGCGAAGTATTGAGAACCGCCGCCATAGGCGTGCCCCATAGCCAGGCGACAATCGGGCACCTGGTGCTCGCCGGCCATCCCCCGCACCTGCAGGGCCGACTCGGCGAAGCGGATCATCCCCGACGCCCCGATCGGATTGGAAGAGAGCACCCCCCCCGAGCAGTTGATCGGCATGTCGCCGTCCAAGGCGGTTGCCCCTTCCTCGACCATCTTCCACCCCTCCCCCAGCGGGGCGAACCCGAGGTTCTCCATCCACATCGCCTCGTACCACGAGAAAGGCACGTAGATCTCGGCCATGTCGATCTCGGACCGAGGATTGGTGATCCCTGCCTGGCGGTAGAGATCGGCCGCGCAATCCTGGCCGGCCCGGGGGTTAACCGCGTCACGGGCGGCGAACATGGTCGGCTCGGAGCGCATGGCGGTGGCGTGCAGCCAGGCGGGCGGGCGGGCCCCGCGTGAAGCCGCCGCGTCGCCGATCGGTTCGGCGGCCAGCACCATCGCGCAGGCGCCATCCGAGGAGGGGCAGGTCTCCAAGTAGCGGATCGGGTCCCACAGCATCATCGACTCCTCCACTTTGGAAAAGGAGATGTCCTCCATGTGGAGGTGCGCATAAGGATTCTTGAGAGCGTTGAGGCGGTCCTTGACCGCCACCTTGATGCCGATGTCGGCGGGAGCACCCGACCGGCGAATGTAGGAACGGATATGGGGAGCGAAGTAGCCGCCCGCTCCAGCCAGGGTCGGCGGGGCAAAAGGGATCGGCCGCGACAACGCCCACATGGCGTCCGACTCGGACTGCTTCTCGAATGCGACCGTGAGCACCTTGTCATGGATGCCCCCTTGGACCAGGGATGCCGCCACCAGAGCGGTGGAGCCACCCACCGATCCGGCAGTGTGGACCCGGATCATCGGCTTGCCCGCCGCACCCAAAGCGTCGGCGAGGTAAGCCTCCGGCATCACCACCCCCTCGAACATGTCCGGAGCCTTGCCGATCACCACCGCATCGATGTCGGACCACACCATCTCCGCGTCCTCAAGCGCGCGAACCGCCGCTTCGCGCAGGAGCCCGGCGATTGACACGTCGTCACGCACCGAGGCGTACTTGGTCTGTCCGATACCGACCACCGCACATCGCTGCCCGCTCATCGGGTTGCTCCTCTCGACGGGGCGGACCCGACCGACATAAACCAACTCCCGCTCATCGGGTTGCTCCTCTCGACGGGGCGGACCCGACCGACATAAACCAACTCCCGCTCATCGCTTGTCTCCCTCCAGGACACATACCAGGTTCTGTTGCAATGCCGGACCGGCGGTGGCGTGTGCCACCGCCCGGGTCGCCGAACCACCGGAAATGCGGGCCGCCGCCTCGCCGATGCGGACCAGGCCGGCCGCCATCACCACGTTGGCCGCCAGTGCCCCACCGGAGGGATTGACCTCCACTCCCCCATCCAGTCCCAGGGCTTCGGCGACGATGGGCACTTGGTGACTGAAGGGAGCATGCACCTCGGCCACATCCACCGGGCCACGACCCACCCCCGCCCTCCGAGCGGCCTCACGGGTCGACGCCGACGAGGCAAGGTCGCGCGCGCCCAACGAATGGGGCTCGATGCGGTGGTCGATCCCGGTGATCCACGCCGGCCTTTCGCTAACCGACCGGGCCAGGTCCCCGACCGCCAGCACCACAGCCGCGGCGCCGTCCCCGATGGGGGGGCAGTCGTGCCTTCGTAGCGGATCGACGAGGTAGGGCTGGGCGAGAAGCTCCTTGAGATCCGGGTCGCCGGCCAACTGGGTATTGGGGTTCGATCGGGCTGCCCGCCGCGAGGCGGACACCACTTCGGCCATCTCCTCCTCGGAGTGCCCGGCGTCCAGCCAGGCTCGTGCCTGGAGGGCGGCCACGCTCACCGAGTCCAGCCAGAGCGGAGCCAGGTAGTAAGGGTCGAGCTGCTGGGAAAGGACATCGGTCAGCGGTCCGAGGGACGACTTTCCGAAGGAGTAGACAAGGGCGGAGTCGATGTCACCGTGCTGGAGGCGCACCCACGCCTCGTAGAGCGCCCAGGCGCCGTCCATCTCCACGTGGCTCTCGGTGATCGGAGGCCACGCGCCAACCGCATCGAGACCAGATACGAAGGCAAAGGGGATGCCAGCGAGGTAGTCGCAGCTTCCGGAGATGGTGAAGCCGATCTCTCCCTTGGGAATTCCCGAATCGGCGACCGCCTGGTGAACCACCGGCATGAGGAGCTCGACCTCGTTGAACTCGTCGGCTCGGCGGGCTGGGACCGACTGGGCAAAGGAGACGACGGCGACCTCGCGCATCAGATCACCTCCGCTTCGGCGCGGGCGCGGCACCCAGAGCCACCCTCCGCGACGGCACCGGGGGGCCGGCACCCAGAGCCACCCTCCGCGACGGCACCGGAGGTCCGGTGAGAACAGAGCTGCATCACACGTGCTCCTTGTATGTGTCGTAATCCGCATCGGGCTCACCGGTGGGGCGGAAGTGCTGAATGGCCTCCAAGCCGGGCACCATGTTCTCGGGCTCCTGCCACACCGCTTCCACCCGCATCCCCATGTGCACCTCGTCCGCCTCGCACTCCTGGATGAGGTGGAACAATCCAATGTCTGCGCCGTCCAAGAGGATGGTGGCGGTGACGTAAGGGATCTTGATCTTCTGGCCGTAGAAGGGGACGTTCACCACGCAGAAGGTGGTCACCGTGCCGGTGGTGGGGAGCTCCACCTCCTCCTCGGTGGCTACCCCGCACTTGGCGCACGACCCACGGGGGGGGACATACACCTTGGTACAGCTCGGGCAACGCTGGCCGAGAATCTTGAAATCGAGCAACCCCCGGACGAAGCGGGAAGTGGCCCGGCCGGCGGTGAACCGGTAGACCAGCTCGATCGGCGTCGAGATCTTACGGACGGGTCCCGGGGCTTCGTCTGCTTGGCCCGTCGAGGCGTCCGCACTCCCCTCGTTCGGCGCGGTTCCAGAGGAAAAGACCTCCTCGGGGGTGCGGACGCCCCCCGAAGGTGTCCCCGACTCCCCGCCCGCCGAGCCAGAAGAAGGCACGAAACACTCGATGTCGCGGATGTGCCCCTCACGCTCGGGTTTGAAGTGTGCGGTCACCCGCATCCCGGTGGACATCGCATCGGGGGACCCGGCATCCACCGCGTGGACCAGGGCAGTGTCGGCCCCATCCAGCTTGATGAGCGCCCAGGCAAAAGGCTTCGCCAGAGGATGCTTGGGCCCCGGTTCCCGCACCCATGCCCAGGTAGTCACCACCCCCGACGAGCCGACGTCCACCAACCCGGTGGTCGCCTCCCCGGTCTCCGGGTCGTACTCCAGGGGAGGCACAATCACCTTGCCCGTCGCGGTAGTGGCCCCGAGAATCTTCGCCTCGTCGCGCAATGCGGTCATGAACGCACCGATCACCGGCCCGGTCGACCGGGAAAAAGGGAACTCCAGGACGTTGGGGGCCTCCATGACCGGCACCCTGGTCTCGCCAGCACTGGTGGACACTGTGTGCTACCTCCTCTTGTAGACGGGGGGCCGCTTTTCCTTGAATGCCCGAGCACCCTCCTTGGAGTCCTCGGTGGCGAAGATCGGCCAGCCGATCTCCAGCTCGTTCGCCAAACCATCGGTCTCCGAGAGACCTTCGCTCTCCACCACTGAGCGCTTGATCGCCTCCACCGCCAGGGGGGCGTTAGCACAGATGATTGCGGCAATGTCCTTGGCAGTGGCGAGCGCCTTGCCATCATCGACCACCCGGCCGATCAACCCGATGGCCAGCGCCTCCTCGGCGGGAACCTCCCGCGCGGTCAAGAGCATGTCCATCGCGTGGGTATAGGGGATCTGGCGGCGCAACCGCACGGTCGACCCGCCGAGTGGGAAAAGACCCCGTTTGGCCTCGAAGATCCCGAACACCGCCGAGCGCCCGGCCACCCGGATGTCGGTGGCCTGGAGGATCTCGGTGCCCCCGGCGACCGCCCATCCCTCCACCGCTGCGATAAGGGGCTTCTTCAAGGTGTAGTGGCGCAGGAGGGCCTTCCAATGCAGGTCGGCGTCCTCGGCAAAGCGACCCATGTAGGGGTTGTCCGGGTCGGACATCGACTTCAAGTCCATCCCCGCGCAAAAGGTCCCCCCCGCACCGGTCAAGATGGCGCAACGGATGTCGTCGTTGGAATCGATCTCTGTCCAAGCATCGGCCATGCCGACCAGCATGGCTGCCGATAGGGCGTTCTTGGCCTCCGGGCGGTTCATGGTCACGATGGCGGTAGCACCCTCGACCTCGTAGGTCAGGTGCTCAGTGGAAATCTCGGGAATCTCACACTCTCCTTGGGTCCGAGTCGGGGGCGTTCTTCCTGCCCCCCTTGACGGCGACAGGTTCCAGGGTGAAAAATAGAACAGATTCTATTTGGCGTCAAGCCCTTCAGCCGGGGAGCACCCTTTTCCCCAATATCGATCCGGTGAGAGGGAAACGCCAAGCAATACCCGACTCTGCACCCTGAAGGAGCTGCCTCCATGAAAACTCGCATCTGCGAGATGTTCGGGATCGACCTGCCGATCTTCGCCTTTTCTCATTGCCGTGACGTAGTAGCCGAGGTGTCCAAGGCCGGGGGCTTCGGCGTGCTGGGCGCCCTCTACTTCACCCCCGAGGAGCTGGAGCAGGAGCTGGCCTGGATCGACGACCACGTCGGGGACCGCCCCTACGGGGTGGACGTGGTGATGCCCGCCTCCTACGCGGGCGCCGGGAACCTCGATCCGGCCACCATGAACGCCAAGCTCGCCGAGATGATCCCCCAGGGCCACCGGGACTACATCGACTCGGTGATGTCCAAGTACAACGTTCCCGAGCTGCCCGCCGACGAGAAGCCCCGGGACCTCCTGGGCTGGACCGAGGAGAGCGCCCGTCCCCAGGTCGAGGTGGCCATGTCGCATCCCATCGGTCTCCTGGTCAACGCGCTCGGGCCACCCCCCACCGACATCGTCGACCTGGCCCACGAGAAGGGCATCAAGGTGGCCGCCCTGGTGGGCCGCACCGACCAGGCGGTCAAGCAGGTCGAGCAGGGGGTGGACATCATCGTCGCCCAGGGGTACGAGGCGGGGGGCCACACCGGCGAGATCGCCTCCATGGTGCTCACCCCCGAGATCGTGGATGCAATCGCCCCGGTCCCGGTCCTTTCGGCCGGCGGCATCGGGACCGGCCGACAGATGGCCGCCGCCCTGGCCCTCGGGGCGGACGGGGTGTGGACCGGGTCGATCTGGCTGACCACCACCGAGTCGGATATGACTCCGATGATGATAGAAAAGTTGCTCGCGGCGCGCTCCAACGAGACTGTCCGCTCCCGCTCCCTGACCGGCAAGCCGGCCCGCCAGCTGAAGACCGCCTGGACCGAAGCCTGGGACGGGCCCGAATCCCCCGGCACCCTGCCGATGCCTCTCCAGTTCATGGCCACCTCCGAGGCATACCACCGGATCAACAAGTTCCAGGTACCCGAGCTGGTGGGGGCGCCGGTCGGCCAGATCGTCGGCCGGATGAACTCCCGTAAGCCGGTCAAGGAGGTCATCTACGAGCTGGTCGATGAGTTCGTGGAGGCGTCGGAGAAGCTGAGCCGGCTCACCGAGGAGGGGTGAGGGGGCCAGGGGGCAGCACCGTTGCGGTCAGGGATTGCGGGGGCCGCCGCTGGACCCCTTCCCGACCATCCAGAATAATAAATATCCAAATAGATATGATATCCTTCTGGATATGTACGGGGATTTCATCCGCCGGGTCCGCCATTCTCGGGGGATCAGCCAGGCCCAGCTCGCCCGGATCATCGGTACCAGCCAGCCGACCCTCTCCGACTACGAACGAGACCGGAAGCTTCCCAGCGCGGACACCCTGAACCGGATCGTTGCCGGTTGTGGGTACCTGCTGACCGCGGTTGCCGGTTCCCGGCACATCGGCTGCCCTCTCCCCCGGGCTGGGTGGTTCGCGGACGAGGACCTCCCGCCCCGGCTGCCCGGCGACCCGCCCGACGAGCCACCGCTTCTCTCCGCCGACAGCCCGGAGAACGACCGGCTACGAGACATCGAAGCAATCATTCATGCCGGGGCCGCCTTGATCGGACTTCGCTCCCAACAATGAAGAACATCGGGGACGTTCTCGCCGAGGTAGCCGCCGCGTTGTCCGCACGCAAGGTCCCCTTCGCCCTTGGCGGCGCGCTCGCGCTGAGCTACTACGCCGATCCTCGGGTGACCAAGGACATCGACCTCAACATCGCGGTGCCTTTTTCGGGCGCTGTGGGCTTGGTCGACGATCTCGGATCGCTCGGCTACCGGCCCGGCACCCCTCCCGATACATGGCTTCCCATCGCCGGAGTCGCGCTGGTGCGCGACTCGGACCCCTACAGGCTCGATCTTTTCTTCGCTTTCGATGGGTTCCACGACACTGTCATGTCGAACGCGATCCGCAAGCGATTCCCGGTCGGCGATGCGACCATCGGTATTTCGGTTCTGGCGCCCAACGATTTGGCGGTCTTCAAGATCTCTTTCAACCGACCGCGCGATTGGGTCGACATCGACGCGATGCTCGTAGCGGGAACTCCCCTCGATGCCGACTACGTGGAGCGCCAACTGGTCTCCTTTCGCGGCCCGACCATGTACCCCCGGGTGGCACGCCTGCGACAGATGATCGCTCAGCGATAGAACGTCGGATGGCCGGCGACGATTCGCCCGTCGACGAACCGGAAGGCCACCAGCAAGGCGCCCAGAATCGGCATGCCCCCCTGACGCCTTACTCAGTCCGGTGTGCTCGGCGTCGCTCCCATGATCTCCGCGTAGGCGGCATTCCCGGCGAGCAGCTCCTGGTGGGTCCCTTCGGCCACCACCCTTCCCTCGCCGATCACCACCACCCGGTCGGCCAGGGCCACCGTTGCCGGGCGGTGGGCGATCAGGATCGTGGTGCGCCCGGCCATCACCTCGGCCATCGCCGCGATGATCTCGTGCTCTTTTGCCGGGTCCACCGCCGAGGTAGCGTCGTCGAGGATGAGCACCCGGGGATCGGAGAGGATGGCCCTGGCGAGAGCGATCCGCTGGCGCTGCCCCCCCGACAGGGAATAACCCCGCTCTCCAATCAGGGTGTCGTAGCCGTCGGGCATGCCAGCTATGAACCGGTCGGCACCGGCCAGCCGGGCAGCTTCCTGGACCCTCCCGATGGGGGCACGGGGATCGGCGAAGGCGATGTTGGCCCCGATGGTGTCGGTAAAGAGAAAAGTCTCCTCGAAGACGATCCCCACCGCCTGCCTCAACTCCTTGAGGGCGAGGCGCTTCACGTCGATCCCGTCGAGAGAGACCGACCCGGCGTCCGCGTCGTAGAAGCGGGGGATCAGGCGAGCCACGGTGGACTTGCCCGAACCGGTCGCCCCCACCAGAGCGACCGCCTCGCCCGCGGCCACAGTGAGGTCGAAGCCCTCCAGTACGGGACCGGAACCCTGGTAGGCAAAATCCACCCCACGGAAGACCACCTTTCCAACCGGTCCCCCTCCGGCGGGGAGACCTGGAGTGCCCCGATCGGCCGGGCCCGGCGGGCTGCCCCTTCCACCAACCGGCCGGGGCGGCAAGGCAACCGGCCGGGGCGGATCGGCCACTTGAGGGGAGAGCGAGAGAATCTCGGCGACCCGCTCGGCCGAAGCCACCGCTCGCTGAGCCTGGGGCACCACCCAGGCGGGAACCTGGAGGGGCGCCACCAAGAGATTGACGAAGAGCAGGTAGGCGGTGACCTGCCCGATGGTCAGGTGACCGTCGATCACCTGGTGCCCGCCGTACCACAGCACCGCGACCAGGCCGGCAACCGAGAAGAAGGTGAGCAGGGGCGAGTAGACCGCTCTGATGCGCCCGGCGGCGAGCGCCCGCTCGTACACCCGCCCGGACGCCGCCTCCAGCTTGGCCTCTTGGGCGGCCTCGCCCCCGAAACCCTTCACCACCCGGATGCCCGATACGGTCTCCTCCACCACCGAAGCCAGCGACGCCAGCTCCCGTTGCAGTGCCATGGAGACTGGAAAAGTCTTCGCCGAGAACCGCCGGGCCGCGAGCGGCAGTCCCGGCAGGGTGCACAGGGACAGGGCAGCTAGTATCGGGTTCAGATAGAATAGAATGGAGACCACCGCGACGAGGATTAGGAAGAGAGCGATGGTGAGGGGGATGAGCACCACGAAACCCTGGATCTGGGTGAGGTCGGAGGCAGCCCGGGACATGAGCTGGCCGGTCTGGGTGCGGTCGTGGAAGGAAAAGTGCAGCCGCTGCAGGTGGCCGAAGAGGCGGCCCCGCAGGTCGGCCTCCACCCGGTAGGAGGCAGCGAAGGCGAGGTAGCGGCGCAGCCCCACGCAGGTGCCCTGCACCAGGCCCGCCCCCAGAATGATGAGAGACCAAAGGAGGAGCGCCCCGCGGCGGTGGCCGACGATTCCCTGGTCGATCGCGTGGCTCACCAGGAGGGGCACCGACACCGCGGCGGTCATCCATCCGATTCCGGCAGCGATGCCGGCCGCCAGGACACCCCGGTGGGCAGCCGCCTGGGAAGCGATGAGAGACCAGCCGGGTGAGGGGCCGCGGCGCTGGGACATGCCCCCGGAGGCTACCAGCGGTAGCGGTTTCGCGGCCTCAGGCACCTACCCAAGACGCCCTTCTCCCACGATGCAAGAGAGCCCGTGCGCTGGGCACGGGCTCTCTCTCAGGAAGTTCCTCCGGGGCGGTGCCCGGATTCAGTTCGGCTAGGCGTCCCCGAATGGATAGCTCTGGCCGCTGGAGTTGGTCAGCCAGTAGCCGTGCCCGGTGGAGGTGGGGACGATCGAGGTGAACCCGGAGAGTCCTTGGCCCCCTTCAGAGCCGTAGAAGCCCTCGGCCCCGAAGGTGAACACCCCGCCGTCAGCGGCGACCAGCCAGTAGCCCTTGCCGTCGGGGGCAGCGGCCATGCCGGTAATCGGCTCGTCCAGCTTGATGTTGCCCAGGGAACCGTAGAACCCGATGTTGCCGAAGGTGAACACTCCGCCGTCGGAGGCGACTTCCCAGTACCCGGCGTTGCCCGGGGCCATGGCCATGCCGACAACAGGCTTGTTCAGCACGTGGCCGCCGATGGAGCCGTAGAAGGGTGCCGAACCGAAGGCAAAGACTCCGCCGTCGGAGGCGACCAAGTAGTAACCGCCCACCGCCGCCGAGGAATGTGCCCGCTCCGAAGTATTGAGGTTACCTTGGAACAGGATCATGTTGATGATCGGGGCGACCAGGTGGATCGTGTTGTTGCCACCCGGGGGCATGTTCGGGTTCAGCTGGCTGATGCCACCCAGGTAGTTGGCACCGTTACCGGTGAACACGTTCCCGGAGGAGTCAACCGCGAAGATCCCGCCACCGGGCGACTCGACGCCGGCCGCGATGGGCTGGGGCGGGGTGGCACCGATGATGTTCGTCAGGGCGGTGAGGGTGGCTTGGTTGATCGGGATATACGAGCCACCCTGGGAGTTGCTGATCGGCGGTGCCGGCGGCAGTCCGGGGATGGTCGGCGGGGCACCGGGAACGGTGGTGGAAGTCGTCGGGCCGGTGGTGGACGAGCCGGGTGCCGTGGTCGACGAGGTCGGCGCGGTGGTCGAGGTCGACGACGTGCTCGAAGTGCTGGTGGATGAGGTCGACGACGTGCTCGTGGAAGAGGTCGACGAAGTGGTGGTAGGTGCTGCCGTGGTGGTCACGCCACCGCCACCGCCACCGCTGGGGCTGGAGCAGGTGCCGTAGCCAGTCGTCTCCGTGTAGCCGCTGCCGTTCCAGGCGTAGCCGGTGCCGCACGTCGTGTAGACATAGTCAGCCGGGGAGGTGTTCAAGAAGGCGGTAGCAAGACCCCCCGCCGCGATCAGGGCAGAGACGGCGACCGGCACTGGTCGCTGGGCGACCCACTTGCCAATTGCCTTGAGCCTGCTGTCGATTCTGTCCCGCATGGAACCTCCCTGTCTCACCTGTCGAATAGAACTTCCTGAGTGCATCGGCACCCTACCCCACCTCCTGGAGGCTGTCAATCGATTTTGGAGGCGCACCTTCCTTCTCGGGAAATTCTCTGGAGGACCAACTACCCAGGGTGATCAGACGAAGCCCAGAACCTCCGAGACGGCCACCGAAAGAGATGGGATCGACCGGGGGCTGAGCACCTCGCCGGACTTCGCGACACTCGACGTCCCAAAGCGACCTTGGGAAGGATCTGCGAAGACGAGTAGCTGGTTGGCAGTGAGATCCACGATCCAGTACTCGCAGATGCCGGATTCGGCGTAGGCGGGTCCCTTGTGATCCCGATCGTGTTCGAGGGTGGTGTCAGCCACCTCGACAAGAAGGACGATGTCGGCGGGGGCGGGCATCTGCGAGGCGTAGAAGTCCGACCGGTAGGTGAGGACCGCGACGTCTGGCTGGGGCATGGAGCGGTTGGAGAGAAGGATAGAACCCTGGACCCGGATGATCGCCGCTCCGACTGCCTGCGGAGCGAGCGCCATGGTCAGGCGATCCACGCACGCGTTGTGCCGCTTGCCGATCGGGCTCATGTCCCAGATCTCCCCATCGAGAAGCTCCACCCGGGCCTCGGGGTCGAGGATCCCCACCTCTGCCATGCGGTAGTAGTCCTCGACCGTCCAGCGATAGCGGGAGGACGTAGAGGATGCCGAACCGGAAACCGGAGCGGTGACAACGCTCACGATCCCACGATACCGGTCGAGGAGATGGGCAACCCTGCGGGCCGGTCAACACGAAGCGTCAAGGCCATGCCCGGTACCATGCCACATCCCTGTGACAATCCCAGATTCAGGAAGGATAGCCCGGAGATCGCGTACCCCCAGGCCGCTCACACCCACAGCCCGAAGCGGACCCGCCAGAACCCGTAGAGGCCGGCGACATTGCCGAAGAGGCCGGGGTTGGTCCCCCTCCTACTCGGTGCGGTGTGCGCCGGTGGGCGTGCCTGCCACCACCAGGCGGCTGGGAAGCGGCTGCCCGATCCTCCCGGCGATGAAGCCGAGGTCCTCACGGACGTCCCGGATCTCCTTGTGGACTCCGTCGAACCCGGTGCTCATTTCCCGGTGAATCTCCTCGAACTTCCGATCCATCTTCACTTCGAGGGCGTCGACTTTCGAATCGATCGTCGTGTCCAGGTGTCGGCGAACGGCCTGTATGTCAGCGAAGAGGACGCCGAACAGCGCCACCATGAGGCCGGAGAGGATCCCGACGATCTCCAAGGTCTGGTTGGTCATCACCATGTCTTCCTTCCATCGTACTTGCGGGTGCAGCAGAGTTCGCCCTACCGGGCGTGTTTGCGGCTGCCCCAAGGACGGAAGGAGCCGGGCGGCGATGGCTCACCGGTCGGCTGGCACACGACCAGCCGGCGATCAATGTGAATTATGCACGATGCTTGTGACAGCCCGGCCCAGGGCCGGCAGACCACTCCCCCACGCCCGTCCGAATACACCATGGCCGATCGAGCAGCCACGCCGATCCCGGGGTAATCAGGTGAGGCCCATGACCTCCGAGACGGCCACCGAGACGGACGGGAGGGACCGGGGGCTGAGCACCTCGCCGGGCTTTGCGATGCTCGACGTCGTAAAGCGACCGTCATCAGGATCTGCGTAGACGAGGACCTGGTTGGAAGTGAGATCCACGATCCAATACTCGACGATGCCGGATTCGGCGTAGCGAGGACCCTTCTCGTCCCGGTCGCGCACGAGGGTGGTGTCGGCCACCTCGATGAGGAGGTGGATGTCGGATGGCGTGGGCTTGCCAGAAACATAGAAATCAGGACGGGATACAAGTAACGCGAGATCGGGCTGGGGAACCGAGATGCCGGAGATTCGGACCGAACTCTGCACCCGTACGATCGCGGCCCCAGCCACCTGCGGAACGAGCATCATGTTCAGCCGATCGACGCACGCCTCGTGGGGGTCCCCGATAGGGCTCATATCCCAGATCTCCCCGTCGAGAAGCTCCACACGGGCCTCGGGGTCGAGGATCCCCACCTCCGCCATGCGGTAGTAGTCCTCGACCGTCCAGCGATGGCGGGAGGACGTGCCGGACACAGCAGCGGAAGCCGGAGCGGTGACAACGCTCACAAGTCCACGATACAGGTCGAGGAGATGGGCAACCCTGCGCGCCGGTCAACACGAAGGGTCAACACGAAGCGTCAAGGCCATGCCCGGTACCATGCCACATCCCTGTGACAATCCCAGATTCAGGAGTTAATGGGCGTCGTGGGCACGGGGCGTGGCGTGGGAGAAACGTCGCCGGCCTCCTCCGGGCCGCTGGAAGCAGGAGCCCGGGCCCGCCGCCTCTGCCACAGGATCGCGCCGAGGAGGAAGAGGAACGCCAACCCGGAGATCGTGTACCCCCAGGCCGCCCACACCCACGGCCCGAAGCGGACGACTCCCCCACGCCCGTCGGAATACACCATGGTCGTCCCCCACGGCGATGAGCGGGCGGGGCGCCCGTCCAGGGACCAGCCCGGCTGGTAGGGGGCAGGAACGGAGATCCAACCAGATATGCCCGATGGGATCGAATACTCCACGGGCGAGAGACGCCGGACGGCGACCGGCCGTCCCAAGGGAACGGGCGAAGGCGCGACAGGCGAGCCCAGGGAGGCCGAAGGTCCCGGCGAAACCTCGAAGCCCAGTCCCTCATAGGAGAGGTTCTTCCACACGGTGAGCGAGGAGGAATCGAGAACCCGCCGGAGGTCGGACTGGTGGCCCAGCCAGGAGTAGGAACGCCAGTCCACCGTCTTGGCCATGACCACGTACTTGACCCCCAAGGGGGCGACCAGGGCGCCAAACGAGTGCACCGAGCGCCCCGATCCGAAGGTGGACTCCCCGGGGAAGCGCGAAACCCCAGACGGTCCGACCCGGAGGCTGCCCTCCCGGGCGAAGATCGCCTCCAGGTAGGCGGAACGGGGGGAGGTGGACTGGGTGAAGATCTTGGGCACCTCCACGTCGTCGCCGGAGATCACCTCCCGGCGGAAGGAGGAGGGGGCCGGATTGGCGATGTCGCGATATCCCGCGAAGGGCATCGACATGTATAGATGCCAGGGCAGGAAGAGGATCTTGCCGGGACCGGTTCCCATGAGGGCGTCGGCCCGGGTCCACGATGCCGGCAGGGTGGAGGAATGGAGCTGTCCTCCCAGCCCGTCGAAGATGGTGGGGGTAGTGGCTAGAGGCAGGCCGATGGCCAGCGCGGCCATGGCGGCCAACCGGGTGCTCTGTCGCCTACCAGAACCCTGGCCGAGCCGATACGCGGAAGCCAGA